>URHH01000154.1 GCA_900547615.1 uncultured Blautia sp.
CTATGGAAAAACGACAAGCTTCTTTGGAACAACTGCAGATTTCTATGGAAAAACGACAAGCTTCTTTGGAACAACTGCAGATTTCTATGGAAAAACGCCAGGCTTCTTTGGAAGATGGACAAAAATTCCTCATGCAGGGTCAGCATGAAATTCGCCTGGAACTGGACAGAAGAATCACAGAATCAGAAAATATGATTCTGAACGAACTGGATAGGGTGCAGGAACGATTTGATACAAAATTTACCAGGATTGAGAAAAATCTGGAAGAAATACAGCAGTATTATAGAATTAACCGATTGGAAAATGACAATACGACGCTTCTTTTAAAACTGCATGACGATATACAGAAAAGAGTTGCGGAACTGGAACGGAAAACCGCATAAAATGTACAGATATTAAAGCCAGCCAGAGTATAAAGCTTATTTTCTTATAACTCTTTATTCTTTAAAAAACGCAGATGCACGAAACTTTCGCTTCGTATATCTGCGTTTTTATCTGCACTTTATATTTTTTTATTTCTCTGCATCCTCCAGAAGTTTTTCATAAACAGGGAAGCAGTCAAATGTTGCAAAGTAATCCTTCGGTGTCTCTGCACGACGGATCAGCTGAAAGCTTCCGTCTTCCTTCAGAAGGATCTCCGCTGATTTTAATTTGCCGTTATAATTATATCCCATAGCAAAACCGTGCGCTCCTGTATCATGAATCACAAGGAGATCACCCATATCAATTTTAGGAAGATAGCGGTCAATGGCAAATTTGTCATTATTTTCGCAAAGAGAACCTGTTATATCGTAAAGATGATCGCAGGGCAGCTTCTCTTTTCCCATGACTGTAATATGGTGATATGCGCCATACATGGCAGGACGCATAAGATTTACTGCACAGGCATCTACTCCGATATATTCTTTATGTGTATGCTTCTCATGAATCGCTTTTGTCACAAGACACCCATATGGTCCCATCATAAAACGTCCAAGCTCTGTGTAAATAGAAACCTCTCCCATTCCTGCAGGAACAAGAACTTCCTCATAAGCTTTTCTTACTCCCTCGCCGATCACACGAATATCATTCGGAGTCTGATCCGGACTGTAGGGAATGCCGATGCCACCGGAAAGATTAATAAAGGAAACATGCGCTCCTGTCTCTTTCTGAAGCTTCACTGCCAATTCAAAAAGCTGTCTTGCAAGAAGAGGGTAATACTCATTTGTCACGGTATTACTTGCAAGAAACGCATGGATTCCGAACTCTTCTGCTCCCTTTTCTTTTAAAATGCGGAACGCATCAAAAATCTGCTCTGTTGTCATACCATATTTGGAATCTCCGGGATTGTCCATAATATCATTGCTGATTTTGAAGACTCCGCCCGGATTATAGCGGCAGCTTATTGTCTTCGGAATTTTTCCTACTGCCCTCTCCACACTTTCAATATGCGTAATGTCGTCCAGATTAATAATTCCGCCAATCTCATCTGCGTATTTAAACTCTTCTTCCGGAGTATCATTGGATGAAAACATAATGTCACCCTCTTTGCAGCCAATGGCTTTTGCCATCATAAGCTCTGTCATGGAAGAACAGTCGCAGCCGCAGCCATACTCCTGAAGAATCTGAATGAGGTACGGATTTGGCGTAGCCTTCACTGCAAAAAACTCCTTAAACCCCTTGTTCCAGGAAAAAGCTTCTTTTAATGCTCTGGCATTCTCCCGGATTCCTTTTTCGTCATAAAGATGAAAAGGAGTAGGATATTCCTTTTCAATCTCTTTTAATTGTTCCAATGTCACAAACGGTTTTTTCTTCATGGTATTCTCCTCGTATATCTCACTTTGCCTCGATCACGTGCATCATATTTGTGGCAGCGCCCTCTCCTGTCCGCATATTCGTTGCCGGGTCGCCCGCTGTAAACACAACAAGATCGCCCTTTTTGATCATTCTTTTGCGGCGGACCACATTCATTGCCTGTAAAATAATGTGCTCTGTAGAATCCTTTTCATATCCTTTTAAAGGAGTAACGCCCCAGGCAAGCTGTAATCTGTGCATTACCGTATCATTCGGCGTAATGGCATATATAGGCACTTCCGGGCGGAAATTTGAAATCATAAAAGCTGTCTTTCCTCCCATAGTAGGCGTAATGATTGCTTTCGCCCCAAGATCTGTAGCCGTTCTCACTGCCGCAAGCCCTACTGCACTGGAAACTTTTCCATCACAGTACATGCTTCTGTTACTGGCATGCGTCTGATTATTTACATGCGGCTCTGTTGTCTCCGCGATCTCCACCATCATTTTTAGAGCTGCCAGAGGATATTTTCCTGCTGCCGTCTCCCCGGAAAGCATGACCGCATCTGTGCCGTCATAGATGGCATTTGCCACATCTGCCACCTCCGCCCGCGTCGGACGTGGATTTCTTATCATGGAATCCAGCATCTGAGTCGCTGTAATAACAGGCAGATAATTGTCATTGCATTTCTGGATGATCATTTTCTGGATATATGGAACCTGGCTTGCCGGAATTTCCACACCCAGATCTCCTCTGGCAACCATGATCCCATCTGATACAGCAATGATTTCATCTATATTTTCCACGCCTTCTGCGTTTTCAATCTTGGCTATAATTCCAATATCACTGCCTCCGTTTTCATCGAGAAGCTGACGGATTTCTCTGATCGCTTTTGCATTTCGGACAAAAGAAGCTGCAATGTAATCAAATTCCTGAGAAATACCAAAAAGAATATCTTTTTTATCCTGCTCCGTGATACCCGGAAGCTTTACCTTTACATAAGGTACATTTACTCCTTTTCGCTCTCCGAGCTCGCCTCCGTTTAAAACACGGCAGAAAATATCTCCATGCTTAATATCCTCGATTTCCAGTTCGATCAGACCATCGTCGATCAGGATTTTTCCGCCTTTTTTTACATCTTTATAAAGTGTGTCATATGTAATGGCAACTTTATGCTCATCCCCTACATAATCTCCTGTTGTAAGAACGAATTCACTCCCTGCTTCCAGACGTACCTTTTTCCCGTCCTTCAAAAGCCCCGTACGGATTTCCGGACCTTTCGTATCAAGAAGCATGGCAATGGGAAGATTTAACTCTTCTCTTAAATTTTTGATCATATCTACACGTGCAGCATGTTCTTCATGACTGCCATGCGAAAAATTAAAACGGGCAATATCCATTCCGGCCCGCATCAGCGACCGGAGAATTGTTTTTTTATTTGTAGCCGGTCCCAGAGTACAGATGATTTTCGTTCTTTTCATTGTTTTTCTCCCTTTATTTCACGTGTGTATGTGTAAACAGATGATCCTGACAATATTCATAGTTTCCGTTACATTTGGAGCAGAAACGGAACTCCAGATCAGGATTGTCAAGCTCCGTACGTCCGCAGATTGCACATTTATGCTTTGCAGCACTGCCTGTAGACGGATTTACACGGCTTCCTGCCATCGCTTTTTTAAATTCCTGTTTTCTCTTTACTTCTTTCGGATTATAGCGGCTCATATCCCTTGTTCCCAAAAAGAAAATAACAAAGTTCAAAAGAGACGCCACGATCGGCACAGCCATAAACCACGCCCCGATTCTTACATATTTAAAAATGTCGTATGCAACAATTACTGCATACAGGATTGCCATCCATTTCATTTTAACGGGAATGATAAACCATAAAAGAATCTCCATATCCGGATAAGACAGGGCAAATGCCAGAAAAATGGAAAGACTGATATAATATGTGGAAAAAATCGCCATTCCCAGTCCTGTGAGCGCTCCTCCTGTTAAAAAATAAAGAAGAAAGGCACCAATTACTGTAAATACCATTCCTGAAAAAATATAAAGCGTATACCGGAAAGCTCCCCAGGAACGCTCCAGTGCATTTCCGATCGGATAATAAAAGAAAAGAATGGCTATGGCAAAGAAAATAATATTTCCGCCGCCTCCAGGAGGAGAAATGATCCAGGTCACAAGACGCCATATCTGCCCCCTCAAAATAAGTGCCGGTTCCAGGCTTAACATGGACATGATCCCCGGATTAAACATCTGCAGAATATATCCCAGCACATAACAGCCAATTATATACATAGTAAGATTGGGAATACCATATTTTCTATATTTTCGTTCCAGTTTATCTATAAATCTCATATAACTCCTTTACTACGCTCTCTTTTCATACAGAATATACAATATCAGAAGAATTTCTTTTTGGAAAGAATCAGCGCTGCAATAATACTGATCGCCACGGAAAACAGAATAATAATGAGAAATCCCCAGGGATTGTCTGCAAACGGCATGCCTGATGAATTTACATTCATACCATAAGCACTGAATACAATGGTCGGAATACTCATTACAATAGTAATGATCGCCAGAACTTTCATGACAATATTTAAGTTATTGGAAATAACGGAAGCAAAAGCATCCATCATACCGCTTAAAATTCCACTGTAAATATTTGCCATCTCAATCGCCTGCTTGTTCTCAATAATAACGTCTTCCAGAAGCTCCGTATCTTCAGGATACTTTTTAATGGACTCTACCTTCAGAAGCTTTTCCAGCACAACCTCGTTAGAACGAAGCGATGTGGTGAAATACACCAGGGATTTTTCCAGTTCCAGAAGCTCGATCAGCTCCTGGTTTCTTGTAGAGAGATGAAGTTTTTCCTCTACCTGTGCGCTCTTTTTATCAATAATGCGCAGATAGCGAAGGTACATACTTGCATTTCTGTACAGAATCTGAAGGATAAAACGCGTCTTCATGTATGTGAAGAAATTGCGGACACGTCCTTCCATAAATCTTGTCAAAACCTGAGTATCTTCCAGACAGATGGTAAAAATCATCTTATCTGTGATAATAATGCCCAGAGGAATGGTTCCATACCAGTCTTTTTCATTACGCTCCTCAATCATGGGGACGTCCACGAGGATCAGAGTGTAATTATCTTCTACTTCGATACGTGAACGTTCTTCCTCATCCAAGGGGGCCCGCAAATCGTCTACCTCTATCTCAAATTGCTCTGAAATTTCAAATATTTCCGTTGCTGTGGGATTTGTCAACGCAATCCAGCAGCCGTCCTGTGCTTCCTGGATCTGGTGGATAGAGCCATCTATCGTTTTAAAAATCCTTACCACGATTTACACTTCCCTTCTTTTTTATTTTCTGTATTCTTCTTCCTGTTAAAGAAGACAAAACACAGTTTCCATTATAGATTGTAAGAGAATTTTTGTCAATTCCAATGGTTCCGGCTTTACAAACTTTTTACACTCCGATATAATATCTCCATAAATCCGAACAAGAATCCGGAAATTTATTTACAGAAGAAAAGAAAGGAGTTCCCATGAGTCAGTCATCATTTGGAAAAAAATTTACAGTCACAACCTGGGGAGAATCTCACGGAAAAGCCCTGGGCGCAGTGGTGGACGGCTGTCCTGCCGGTCTTTCTCTGGAAGAAAAAGACATTCAGGCATTTCTTGACAGAAGACGTCCCGGACAGAGCCGCTACACCACCACCCGAAAAGAGGGAGACGAAGTAGAAATCCTCTCCGGCGTTTTTGAGGGAAAGACAACAGGAACACCGATTTCTCTCATGGTCCGAAATACAGACCAGCGCTCCAGAGATTATGGCAATATTGCCTATTCCTACCGCCCGGGACACGCAGATTATACATACGACCAGAAATACGGCTTTCGGGATTA
>URHH01000155.1 GCA_900547615.1 uncultured Blautia sp.
CTAATTCCCCCATGAATGGGGGATAGGGGGTTGAAGTGTCGAAGACACTTTTTTATGGAGGAAAATGAATATGAAGAGAAAACAGCATGGGACAAGGGCTCCATGTTTTTTTAAACCCTTAATACTGAAAAAAATTAAAAAGAAGGGAGCGTGCAAGATGGCGAAGAAGATTGCGAAATCATATGCCATAAGTGATGCCAAGATCTCGTTTGTGTCTTTGGTTGATAAGGCGGCGAATAAGCGAGAATTTTTGATTACAAAATCAGAAGGCAGCAGCGCAGAGTTCCGGACCTATGGGAGAATCTTGAAAACAGACACGGAAAAGCATTTTGTAACCGGGATAGTGTACGAGCCTATGGTGGAAGATACAGACGGTAATTACATGACCGAAGAAGAGATTACAAAAGCCGCGCACTGGTTTATGAAGAACGCCGGAGATGCAGATATTCAGCATTGCTTTGAAAAAGCCGAAGGCGTGGAGGTTGTGGAATCTTATGTTGCCAAGAGTGACATGGAGATTGAGGGCGAACCGGTCAAGAAAGGAACATGGCTTATGACTATGGAGATCTCGGACAGTGATGTCTGGGATAAAATCGAAAAAGGCGAAATTACAGGATTTTCAATGGGCGGGAAGGGAGCATACAGTGAAGTAGATGTAGATATTTCTGATCCAGATAATCCTGTAGAAAAAGCCGGAGGCAAGAAAGGAATCTTAAAAGCACTTGCATCTATGTTTGGCATGGATGTAGTGGAAAAAGGAGCGGTTAAACAGAAGTATCAAAAAAGTATCGTTCGGGATAATTTTTGGACGGCATATTATTCTCTTACCGGTTGCTTGCTGGATATATATAATCCGGAAACGGGAGAATACGAAGTAGTGCATGATGAATCTAAGATCAAAGAAGCCCTGGAAGACTTTAGCGATATTATTACCGATTTACTTGTCAGTGGCGAGGATATTTATAAATCCATTGAAAAAGCCGGAAAGAAGATGAGCACTCAAAACAAAGAAACACTGAAAAGCATCCATGAGAGCTTAGGCGCTTTCCTTGCGAATTTTGATGATGATGATAAGGAGGAAAAAGAGTTGAATAAAAGCGAGATTGAAAAAGTTGTGACAGACGCTATTGAAAAAGCAATGGCAGCAGAGAAGCAGAATACGGTCTCTATTGGACTGAATGGCGAAAGCGTAACAATTGATGGCAACGTTGCTAAAAGTGGCTCACAGGGCGCTACAGAAGCCCCAGAGGTGACACCGGAAGATATTGAGAAGATGGTTCAGGCGGCTATCGAAAAGGCTATGAAGCCGCAGGAAGAAACGCTTACACGTGAGAATGTGCAGGAGCTTATTGAAAAGGCAGTAGAAAAGGCAATGGAACCGGTGCTGAAAAGCGCGGGACTGCCATCAAATCTGAATGATGAGGGTATTGAAAAAGGCGCAGGAGAAGAACATTATCTGCATGGATTTATCTAAGAGAGGAGCTATGAGAAATGAATACGAACAGAGGTATTGTAAATAAGGCCGGAACAATCGAAACAAGCGTAGTAACCAGTGGATTATTACAGCCGTATCAGGCAAAGAAATTTTTACAGCAGACTTTTGATGCTACACCGCTTATGAAAGCAATCCGGCACGAAACAAGAACAGAAAAATCCGGAGAGATTGATAAAATTGGTATCGGAAGAAGAAAACTCCGTGCGAAAGTGGAGAATAAAGATGATGGCTACAGAGCAGGCGTAGAATTTGGCTCTATCCATTATGAGACAAAGGCTGTCAGACTTCCGTGGGAGATCACAGAAGAGACTCTCAGACAGAATATTGAAGGAGAGAGCTTTGAGGCAACCGTAACCAATCTTATGACAACACAGGTTGGTGTTGATACCGAAGACCTTCTCATCAATGGAGACGAAGCTACATCAAAGGACGATCCGGACTATGACTTCCTGAGGCTGAATGATGGGATCAAGAAACTTATCACAAACGGCGGGCATATCGTAGATGTAACCGGGGCACAGGACATGGAGATGGAAATGTTTTACAAAACCGTTGCTTCTATCCCAAACCGCTTTAATAACGGAAAACTCCGTTGGCTGATGAGCCCTACCAGAGCACAACAGTGGGAATTATTCCTCCTTAACAAGGTGATTGATAATGGCGGCGTGGTACCGGAAACTCTGTATAAATCTCCGGTAGCGATTCCGTCTATGCAGGTCCCTGGGCTTTCTGATGATGTAATTATCCTTTGTGAGCCAATGAATATCATCGAAGTCAATACTTACGCAATTAAAATCAGAAAAGACGCAACTTCAAAAGATGCCATCATGCAGGATAAGAGATTCTATGTTGTTCATTTTGATTTTGACGCGTTGATCGAGGAGCTGGACGCAACCGCTATCATTACCGGACTGCCGGGGTATCAGTTTGATTAAGGGGGATTGTTATGTATCGTCTTAAATTGATCAAGGGGAAAACTTACTGTGGAAGAGGCGTAAAAGCAAGCCAGAGCGACCCGATCGTATGCATCTCCGACATAGAGCAGGCAAACCGACTGGTACAGTCAGGTTTTTTCGTTTTTATTGAAAACCCTAATGAAACAGCACGAGACGAATCGGAAGAGGATTTTCTTTTTCCAGAAGAAGAACCTGTTTCGGAAGAATCGCCTATGCTTATGGAACTGCAGCAGAAAACAAAAGCAGAGCTTATGGAATATGCCGAGAACAGGGGTATTTCAGTGACTGGCTGCAAAACAAAAGACGATGTGATTACTAAAATTGCAGAAGAAATGGAGAGAGCTTCCGCCACAAGGGAAGCGATCAGAGAGGATTAGGAGGAAGTGCAGATGAATCTGAAGGCAATGGATTTAGGAGTATGTGGAGTAGAACAGCTGTTGCAGGCTGGAACGATCCGTTTTGATACCAAAGACATCAATAAAGGGATTGAACTTATGGAACTGCCGGAGAACCTCATTATCACGAAAGCTGTGGCAGTTGTAAATACTGCTTTTAACGCTGGAACAACTAATGTTTTGACCGTGGGATTGGGTGAAAGCTTCGACGATATTCTTGGTGACGATGATATTACAGAAGGAACAGCTGGTCCTTATGTAAAGCACATGTTTAAGGTATGTAAAGATAAAAAGATTAAGATTATGGCTAAATACACATCTACCGGAACTGCAGCTACATCAGGGGAAGCGGACATCTACCTTGGAGTCGTGCGCATCCCCTGATGAAAAGGAGGCGCTATGGCAGTACAAAGACCTTGGATTACTCCGAAAGATGTTAAAGATTACACGGAATTGAAAGAAGTCAGAGAAAGAGCAGATGAAAAGCTGAGATTTGATATAGCAAGAGCGGAACAGAGGGTGATCAAGATGACGCATAACCGGTTTGACGGCGAGGATTACGAAACGATCCCGGAACCGGTCAAGATGGCAACAATCCTGATCGCAGAAGCTTTTGCAAAGAATGCGGTGGAGAGTAGCCGCAGGCGGCTTAAAAGCGAAACCTTCGACGATTATTCCTATACCGCAGAATCGTCCATCATTGATCTGGACAGTCTGGAACTGGAAGAGCTTCTTTCTGACTATGTCATTGAGACAGGGAACGGGAAAGTAGCGATAAAGTTAAGGAGGCTTTGAGCATGTTTGAAGATTTTTTTAATCATCGCTGTAATATTTACCACCTGGAAGACAGAAGGGTAAATATTGGATATGGAATTGAGGCAGGAAATGTCAGGGTTCCGCGAAAAGAAGCGGACGAAAAAGATATTCCCTGCCATTTCCATATCAAAGCCAATGGAAATATGCGTATCACGCAGAAGGAGCCATACGCAAAGATTGATGGAGATGTTAAGCTTTCCCTTCCGGCAGGTACAGACATCAGAAAAAATGATGTTGTGGAAGATTGCAGCAATGGAATCAAATATCGTGCCGGAATACCAAGGGAAGTGCATGGAGGGCATCACATCGTAGTGATACTCACAAGCAAAGAAGGGACAGATGGAGCGTTATGATTGATGTAAGCGAGTTAGAACAATTTGTAAGAGCGTGTGAGGCTGCCAGCGCTGACTTTAAGCCTTACATGGGCAGAACATTAGAAGAAATCGGAGAAAAATTTCTTGATATTGTGCAGGGGGCAATTGAAAGCGCAGGAAACGTAGATACTAAAACACTTTTATCTTCGTTCACAAAAGGTGGAGCTGGTAATATATGGCAGCTCAACACAGGCGGTTTAACTTTGACTATTGGGACTAATGTGAGATATGCGAAATGGGTTAATGACGGACATCGGCAGCAGCCAGGGCGCTTTATTCCGGGATATTGGCAAGGAAGTCATTTCAGGTATGTTCCCGGAGCGAAAAGCGGAATGGTATTAAAAGCTTCTTTTGTTCCAGGATCTCATTTTTTTGATACATCAATCCAAACGCTTAAAAAAATGCTGCCGGAAATGGAAGAAAAAGCTTTGCAGAACTTTTTTCGCAGGTATTTTCCGTAGGAGGTACAGATGGATTTTAATTTGGAACAGGTTCTTGCTTCGGCTGTAAGATATATACAGGAGCGCACAGAAAAGGGAACAGCTCTTTATTTTGATGAGATACCGGAGAATTTTTATGTGCCTTCTGTTTATTTTCCAGTACCAAGAACACAGTCGCAGAAAGTGACTCTGAATACGTATCTTACAACGATTTACTTTGAGGCATGGTTTATGGCTTCTGAAAATTGGATTGCAGCAGAAGCAGCCGCAATGGTGAGAGATGATATTTTACTTGGAGACTGTGGAATTGATTCTGTTAGTAAAGATGGAACGTTCGATAAGAAAAAGTTTCGCGTCACAGATGTAGAAACAATTCCTCTTGAGAAAGGAATTGTGAAACTGCAGTTTGAGATACAGCACTACTTTTCAAGAGAAGAGATAGAAACTGTATGTAATAAAAAAATCCGGATTTCTTTCAGTGCAAAATCCAGCCCGGTTTATGAAGCGTGGAAGAATGCAACGGGAGAATTTAGAAAAGAAGGAGGTTTGTGAAATGGCAGAAAAAGACATTCCGAATAGCAATGAGGGAAAAGAAGTTGCTAAAAAAAGACCGGAAGCTACCAGTAACACGGTTTGTAAATTTAAAATCGAGAAACTCAGAGAGAACAGTATGAAATTGTTTGGTATTACAACAAGCACTTTTGATGGTGCGATGTATGGCCAGAATGCAGAAGAACTTACAGTAGAGGAAGCCAGAAAGATTATCAATGAATGGCTTGGAACGAAACAGAAAGGAGAATAAAAATGGCAGGAGGAACATTTAAGGTATCTCAGAAAAAAGTAAGACCCGGCACATATGTTAATGTAACGAACGGGCGTATGCCATCATCGGAATACCCATTAAGCGGAATTGCTATGATTCCGTTAATGAAATATGATTGGGGGCCGCGTGAAGAATGGATACACATTACAGCAGAATCTCCGGATGCAGAAAGGGCGAAATTAGGCCGCTCTGTATACGACGATAATCCACAGATGAGGTTAGTCCGGCTGTTATTGCTGAATGCATCGGAGGGCTGGATTTACATTGCCAAAGGCGGGGAAAACGCAAAAGCATCTAATCTTCCGCCGG
>URHH01000156.1 GCA_900547615.1 uncultured Blautia sp.
CACACATGGATACGCCGATACAGACATTTTTTAAGGTGGTTTTCCCTGTTATGAAGCCGACCTGCGTGACGGTAGCCATTCTTCAGACAATGTGGATATGGAACGATTACCTTCTTCCGTATCTCGTGCTGGATATTAAAAAATATAAGACCATACCGATTGCCATTCAGTATCTGCGCGGAGGATACGGTTCTATTGATATGGGAGCCATGATGGGAGTTCTCGTACTTTCCATTATTCCGATTATCATATTCTACATGTTCTGCCAGAAATACATTATAGAAGGTGTTGTGGCAGGTGCGGTAAAGGGTTAAGAAGCCTTTTCAAAGAGCTTTATAAATGATAAAATAAAGACAGTTTCGGACAGCTTTGTAAGAGCTTTCGAGCTGTCTTTATTATTTTTAAATTTCGGGGAATGGAGAGAAAAAATATGTATCGTATTCTGGTGGTAGATGATGAAAGGATAGAGAGGGAGGGAATCAAGTACCTTCTTGCAGAAGATAAGGAGGAAAAGACCGTATTTGAGGCGGCTGACGGAAGACAGGCTTTGAATATTCTGGGGAAAGAAGAAATAGATATTCTTCTTACAGATGTCAAAATGCCTCATATGGACGGACTGGAGCTTACAAGGCGGGCGAGAGAAAAATATCCGGATCTGAAAATTATTATTTTCAGCGGATATGGGGATTTCTCCTTTGCTCAGGAAGCAATACATTACGGTGTGACTGATTATATTTTAAAACCGGTGGATCCGGAGCAGTTTGAAGAGACGATGAAAAAGGTAGAACGGGACATTGCCGGAAAGTGGAATCAGGAGAAACAGAAAAGCCGGGAGAAGGATTTTTTGAGACAGTATTTTCTCCAGAATTATCTGTACTCGGGTTCTGAGAAAATTCTGAAAAAAGCGGAAGAAGTGCTTGATTTAAATGAATGGAATAAATGGCACTGCGCGATAATGATCGAGACAGGGACAGATTTTTTTGATTCTGCAAAAGATGTGCTGGAAGAGGGAATTTTTAAAGAACTTCGGAGAGAGTTTTTTTATCTGAACTTAAATGCCAGACAGTCGGTTCTTTTGTTTTGTGATATGTACTGCGATTACACTCTTGTGGCAAACAGCATCTATCTTTATCTGAAAAGAGAATATGAGGTAAAATTCCATCTTGCAGTGAGCAGTAAGTTTGAAGGGTATCAGAAGCTTCCTTCTGTAATGGAACAGCTGGAACAGCTTATGGAAGAAAAGTTTTATCACCCGGATACCCATGTGTTTACTGTGGAGGAGGAAGCGGAAAAGGCGGAGCCGGGAGATGTGCAGGATTCCAGGCTGATGCAGAAGATTTCCGAGGACGTAAGCAGAAAGGATATGACGCAATTATGGAAGCATTTTACCTGCCTTTCCAGAAAATATCAGGAGAACGGACAGTTTTCCGCTATGTATATTAAGTTTGTATTTTCCAATGTGATTCAGGAACTATTTTCGGAAAATCGTTTTGGCGGAGAGCATAAGCTGGAAAAGGAAATTGAGCGTCTTTATAACTGCAGCAATATTTCTCAGATTCTGGAGGTAACAGAGGAAAACATAAGGGCATACGAAACCTTTTTGAACCGCTCCATGCGTGAGTCAAGAGACGAGGTTGCCACTGTGAAGAATTATATTTATGAAAATTACAGGGAAGATCTGAATCTGGAAACTCTGGCAGAAAAGGTTTATCTCTCTTCCGGATATTTAAGTTTTATTTTTAAGAAAGAAACGGGAATGAATCTCAACCGCTTTATCCGGGTAGTCCGTATGGAAAAAGCAAAGGAATTTCTCTGTACCACAAATATGAAGGTAGCGCAGGTGAGCGAGGAAGTGGGATTTGCAAACGTATCTTATTTCTGCCGGAGCTTTCGTGAATATTATGGAAGCAGTCCGGAATCCTACCGGAAAGGAATGGGAGATGATGAAGAACATTCTGAAAAAATTTAAAAATATGAAGTACAGACATAAGCTTACCATACTGCTTGTCGTGGTAAGTCTTGTGCCTGTGACGGTAATTTCTCTTTATGGACATATGCGCATGAGCAGTCTTGTGCGGGAAAATGAAATGGAAGAGATGAATTCTATTCTGGAACAGACGAGAGAAAGTATAGACAGTCAGGTTCAGGTTTACACAAGTCTCATAAATTATCTTACGTATTCTCCTGATATTGAAGAGATCATCGCGGAAAAAAATATGGATAATTATCTGGCGTATGAGAGGTATACAGAGGTAGTAGATCCTCTTCTTACTGTGCCGAAATCATACCACGACGCGATTCTGCAGATACAGCTTTTTGCGGAAAGCATTAAGGTGCGCCATGGCTATACGCTGATTCCCATGAAAGAAATTGGAGAAGAATGGTGGGAACAGGAACTGAAAGACCAGGTGAGCGTTCAGTGGCTGATAGACAGGGAGAGAAGAGAGATTGCCGCGGTGAGAAAAATATATAAGGGGCAGAACGCAGAAGCGGCTCTTTGTATTACCCTTGATTATGATAAAGTGTTCCAGCCGTTTGAAAATATACTGACAGAAGATACAAGAGGCGTTATTGTGGACGATGCAGACGGAGCCGTTTGTTTTGTGGACGATCCGGAAGAAGGGAAAAGCGAAGAAGAGGTTTTAAAAGAGATTCAGGAAAATTATGCGTATGTCAGTGTAAAAAGCGGTGAGACAGGGTGGAATTATTACTTATATAAATCGCATGAAGCCATTTCTGCCGCTGTCTTTCACGTGCTGTTAAGTGAAATCCCGCTGATTCTTCTCTGTGTGGCAGGAACCGTCTTTCTGGGAATTTATTTTTCCAGGCTGTTTACAAGAAAAATTGAAGAATTGACGGAAAATATGAATCAGGTAAATAACGGAAGCAGGGAAGTTACGGTATTCAGCGATTCGGAAGATGAGGTGGGGCTTCTTGTACGAAGCTTCCGAAATATGATGGAAGAAATCAACCGTCTGATCCATGAGGTGTATGAAAATAAAATCTCCTTGAAGGAATTTGAATTAAAGGCTCTGACGGCACAGATCAATCCCCATTTTCTTTATAATACGCTTTCAATCATAAACTGGATGGCAATCAGGGCAGGACAGAGACAGATCAGCAAGGTTACTCTTGCCCTGTCCACGTTTTACAGGACTGCTCTCAGTAAAGGTGCGGATATGGTAACTGTGGAAAACTGCATTCAGAATATTAAAGCGTATCTGGAAATACAGCTTGTTATGCACGATGATAATTTTCTTGTGGAATGGCAGGTGGAACCGGAAATTAAAAATGAGATCGTGCCGAAGCTTGCTCTTCAGCCGGTTGTAGAAAATGCTCTGGAACACGGGCTTGATGTAAAAGAAGGAGAAGATAAACGGCTGAAGCTTTGTTTTGTGGAAGACGGAGAAGATATTTTAATGGCTGTTGAGGACAATGGACCCGGAATGGAACAGGAGGAAGCAGAATTACTTGTTACTTATCAGACTTCAGGCTATGGTCTTAAAAACGTAAACGACAGAATCTGTCTTCTCTACGGGGAGGAGTACAAAATTCGGATTTACAGTAAACTGGGACAGGGAACAAGAGTAGAAATCAGGATTCCGAAAGGAGGAGCTGTTGATGAAAAAGAGCAGAAATAGAAAAATACGAATGGCATTTCTGGCGGCAGCAGTCCTTCTTTCTTTTTCGGGCTGCAAAGAGACAGAGAAGCAGCCGGAAGAAAAAGATGTAAAAGCAGAAGAAAAGGAATGGGAGGAGGCGGAAAATACACCATATGGAAAATATCCGGAGCTTGTGACTTATACGTTAGGGCAGATGAGCGGAGCAAACAATTCCAATCTTCCGGAGGGAAACACATATGAAGACAATGCGTACACAAGATACCTTCGAAAAATGCTGAATATTCAAAATGAAAGCGTATATATGGAGCGGGAAGAGCGGTATGACGAGTATGTGAATATTCTTGTAAAGGATCATACTCTCCCGGACGTTCTTGTAGTTTCCGACAGAGAAACCCTTCATGAGCTTGTGGAAAATGATCTGGTGGAGGATCTGACAGATGTGTATGAATCCTGTGCCTCGCCGCGGATTAAGGAAATGTACGACAGCTATGGAGGGGAACTTCTGGAAGGAGGTATGTTTGACGGCCGTCTTATGGCAATTCCGGAGACGGTGATCGATCATGGCCCCTGCCTTTTGTGGCTTCGAAAAGACTGGATGGAAGAGCTTGGACTTTCTGAGCCGGAATCGCTGGAGGAAGCCTTCACAATTATCGAGGCATTCAGGGAAAACCGTATGGGGGCAGAGGCGGGAGAAGAGCCCATCGGTCTTTTATGCGATACTTCGTTAGTTGGGACAACGAGCACCAATTATTCTGTAGAGCCTGTTTTTGACAGTTTTCATGCTTCACCACAGAGGTGGATCCAAAATGATCAGGGAGAAATTGTGTATGGTTCTGTTACAGAGGAGACAAAAGAAGCTCTTGGGTATTTAAATCAGCTTTATGAAAGAGGGATTCTTGATACAGATTTTGCCCTTCGTGCCCAGAATAATTTAAGGGATCTTGTTGTGGAAGGAAAATGCGGTGCATTTTTCGGACTATGGTGGACGCCCAATAACCCGCTTATGGACACGTACAGCCAGGAATGCGGGGCAGAATGGGAGCCTTATTATTTTACCGGCGATGTGCAGATAGAAGACCAGCGTTTTACTACATTCAGAGACAATAAGTATGTAGTTGTGAGAAAAGGATATGAGCACCCGGAAATCGTGATGAAGATAATCAGCGTGTTATTTGATTATACCCGCTATGAGGCAAAAGACGCAGATGAGGTAAACAGTTATTTTGCCTTGAATGTCGATCCGACTGCGAGGCCGCTTGTGATCAATGTGGATTATTATGAGGCAACTTACAAGGTGACAGAGAATATCCGAAAGGCGCTTGCCGGGGAAATTTCCGTAAATTCTCTCAGCGCGATCGAGAAATCCTATTACGATGCCTGCAGCAATTATCTGGAAGGACGAAATGTGACAGCAGAGGACTGGGCTGCTTATAAATCCAGGATTTCCGCAGTTGGCTTATTGATTGATGGAAATTATAAGCCTCCGGTCAGAAAATATCTGGAGGATACGGATGGAGAAATCCCGGAGACTCTGAAAACGCTGGAAAAAAACACCTTCATTCAGATTATTATGGGCAAAAAGCCGCTTGAATATTTTGATGAATTTGTGAAGATGTGGTATGAACAGGGGGGCGAAGAACTGACAGAGCAGGTGAGAAAAGATGTGGAGTGAGTAAGGGAGATGCTATATATTTGTTGAGGAGGTATTGAGATTAAGAGTGTAAGAGTAAAATAAGATAGATGTACAAAGGTCGGGAAGAAATCCCGGCTTTTGTGCTTTTCTGCCAGCTCCTTCCGGGGAAGGACGGTTTGGAAATTTATCTGCATTGTTCTATAAGCGATATTTCATGAGCGACAGGGCGGAAGTGAAGGAAATACTTTCGTATCTTATAAAAAAAGCAGAAACAGGCGAAAAAGGGACTAGTATAACGAATATTAAATAATTGCTATATCAAACGGATGCCGCTTCCTCTTC
>URHH01000157.1 GCA_900547615.1 uncultured Blautia sp.
AAGTGAGCGTCAACTGATGTGAGCAATCTGGTGACAGCTCATGAAATCACTAACAAAGAACTGAACGATTTTAAGGGCGGTATGGCTGAAAACTATGTTAATGTACAACTTACTATTAACGGTTATCATACTTACTACTGGGAATCGGAACGGGGAGCCGAAGTCGATTTTATTATTCAGCGCAGCAGTCAGCTCATTCCTGTTGAAGTTAAATCAGCAGATAACACCAGAGCCAAAAGTTTAAAAGTCTATATGGATACTTACAAACCTGCCTACGCAATAAAACTTTCTGCTAAAAACTTTTCCTTTGAAGACAACAAAAAAACAGTTCCCCTTTATGCCGCTTTCTGCATCTGAAAAAGCTTCTGAGAGCACCGCAAGCAGCTGCTCTCAGAAGCTTTTTCCTACATCATCTTCAGTTCTTCCACAATATTATTCTTCCGGATGCGGCACATTGCGTATATCATAGATGCAAATACTACAATAAAAATGCCCGCTATGGCAGTGAAAAGCGCACCCCAGGGAAGCACAAAGCCTGTGTCTGCTCCGATTCCGATCACTTTACAGATAAGATAGCTTACGATCACTGTAAGTATGGTCCCATATAAAACCGATTTCCCGCCGTATATCAGACATTCATAATAAAGCATTCGATTAAAGCCCTTCGGCTGCATTCCCATAGAACGGAGCATGGCAAATTCCTTTCTCCGAAGCATGAGATTTGTGGAAATGGTGTTGAATACATTTGCCACAGCAATCAGGGAAATCAGTATAATAAAGCCATATGTCAGAACCTGAACTGCCATCATGGTGTTTCTGTCCTGCTGGTAAAGGGCATACAGATCCGTCACATTGCTGCTCATACTTCCCGTCTCTGCGTTCTGCTTTTCCACCTCTTTTTCAAGACTTGCACAGACCTCTCCGGGATTTTCACAGTTTATATTGTAAATCCTCGTAAGCGGATTTTGAGAAAAATATTTTGGGAAATTCTGATACATACTTTCCGGCATAAAAAGAGTAAAACCTGTATTTCTTGTTCCGATTTTTTCAGGAAAGCTTTCAACCGCATCTCCTAAGATAACTTCTCCATCCGGTTCAAATATTTCTTTTTCCTGCTCTCCGCTTGTTGTAACTACTCCAAGTTCTGCCCTTTTTTCTCCTGTTTCCGTAAAATAATCCTGCGTTTCATAGCGCTGGGTAGACGGATTGTATGCGTCCTCATTTTTCATATAAAGAAATCTCGGCACTTTTGTATCTTCATAATCAGAAAGAGAAATTCCTTCTTTTTTTGCCATATCTTCAAACATACTGTCAGAAAGAATGACTGTCTCTGCGGAAATTACTGTATTATTTCCATCTGACATCACTTCCCTGCCCTGAAAAACAGAACCAAGTATCTCCGATGGTATCTGCATCATAAGATACAATTTTTCATAAGAAAAAATCTCTTCTATCCCTTTTGTTTTCTCCAGGAGCTTATCTGCTTTTTCTCCATCTTTCTCCGGTTCATAGAGAACATATTCCACATCTGCTGCCGGAATGTCCATCACAAAAGAACCGGTTTCCATCAGATAAATCTGGAATAAAGCTGCTGTTGTAAAAAGAAGGATACTGATGCTTAATGAAACAATGGTTGTCCTGTATTTTTTTCGGTCGCGCTTATAATTTTTATCTGCCATCATTCCCGGAAGACCGAAGATTTTAAAAACCCAGCTTCCTGTTTTTACTTCTCCTGGGCGGATTTTTATATCTTCACTGGCGCGTATGGCTTCCATAGGAGACAGACGTTTGATCCGTTTTGACGGAATCCATACAGATATAAGTACAGTAAGAAGAGCAACCATTACAGAGAGAATAACTGCCCCCGCATTTACTACAAGGGGAATGTCTTTGCTTTCCCCGTAAAGCCACTGGGAAAGTCCTTCTTCAATAAAATGAAGTGTCACTCTGATTCCCGCAATACCGGAAATCACCCCAAGAGGAATCCCTGTTATGCTTACCATCAGAGCCTCATATCGCATAGACTGACGAAGCTGTTTTTTCGTTGCTCCAAGAGAAGAAAGAAGGCCAAACTGCGTACTTCTCTCCCTTAAAGAAATAGAAAACGCATTGTAGATCAAAAGCACAGAACCCGTCATAATTACCGTTATAAGAATGAAAAGAAGCCCTGTGTATACCGCAGCAAACTGGTCATTATCCACAACTCCATACCATCGAAGAAGGCTCTCATGAGTCACAGAACCGTATTGTCCAAACGCTTCTTTCTGAAAATCGTAGGATTTCTTTACGTCCTTTAGTTCCACATAAAGGTCTGCATAACTGCCTTTCCCGTCTCCTGCACCTGCATACACCTCGTATCCGGGAGCGCCAATGGAGTTCACAAGACTGGAATAATCATAAATTCCCACCACCTGAAACTCCCGTTTTTCTTTGGGAACAAAGCTTTCCTCCGCCTCCGTTTCCGTTCCCATATAGCTGTTATTCTGATTCAGGCGCTCGCCTTCATATTCACGTTCTCCAAGCTCCAGGGACAGCGTATCTCCCACCTTAATCTGTGTTTCTTCCTCCAGATTGGCATTCAGATAATCAGGAATCATAACTTCATTCTGCTTCTCTGGAAACTTTCCTTCCTTCAACGCAACCGGAAGCATACTTCTTGTATTTTCTGAAAAAGACTGTACATAAAGATACGGCATCATAGGGGATTGAATATGTTCATAACGTGCATATCCAAGCTCTGTCACTTTTGTGCTTCTTGCCACTTCCGCCTGTTTTTCTGCTTTTTCCGCCTCCTTCACAGGGAGAGATAGACCTGCCACATGCCAGCTGCCTTCCTGTTCTGTTGTGTACTCGATAAAAAAGCTTTGAAACGTAACTCCAAGCGTGGCAACTGCCGTGATCATTGCAGTAGAAAGAATCACACCGATGACCGTAACGATTGTCCTCGTCTTATTTTCCTTCATGGTCCTTGCGGTAATCCGTGCGAAAATGTTCATCGGATCACCTCATCTCTTATGATTCTTCCATCTTCCAGTGCAAGAATCCTGTCTGCCTGAAGGGCTATATTTTCGTCATGTGTGATCACGATCACTGTCTGGTGGTAGGTCTTATTTGAATACCGCAGAAGTTCCATAATCTCCCGGCTGTTTTCTGAATCCAGATTTCCTGTTGGCTCGTCTGCCAGAAGAAGGGACGGTGCGTTAAGAAGAGCTCTTCCTATAGATACTCTCTGCTGCTGTCCACCGGAAAGCTGATTGGGAAGGTGATGTTCCCTGTCCTTTAACTTTAAAAGTTCAAGAAGCTCAGAAAGTCTGTTTTCATTTACCTTTCGTCCGTCCATCAAAACAGGCAGTGTCATATTTTCCCGCACATTCAAAACAGGAATCAGATTATAAAACTGATAGATCAGTCCTACCTGCCTCCTTCGAAATATGGCAAGCTCTTCCTCTTTCTGCGCATATACGTCGATTCCGCCTACAAAAACCTTTCCGGAAGTGGGACGGTCCACTCCCCCGATCAGATGCATCAGGGTCGATTTTCCGGAGCCGGAAGAGCCAACGATCGCTACAAATTCTCCCTGTTTTACAGACAGAGATACCTCGTCAAGAGCCACAACTGCACTGTTTCCCTGTCCGTATATTTTCTTTAATTTCTCCACACGCAATATTTCCATAATGTCCTCCTTTATATCGGTTATCTTTTGCATTCCCTGCCAGTCTCCATCGGGGATAGAAATATTGTAAAAAACGGACGTGACACAGCCGTGACTTTTTCATAACAAATCTGTCACTTTACACAACAGTTTTATAAAAACGAATGACAAACTGCGCTCCCAAAGGAGAAACATTTTGTCCGTAGATCACTGCATTTTCCTGCGCCAAAATCGCACGGGAAAGAGAAAGACCAATCCCAAAGCTGTGGTTTCCCGCATTTTTTCCTCTGTAGAACCGCTCGAATAAATGGGGAATATCTTCTTTTGGAATGCCCTTCCCGGAATCTGTAATTTTTATTTCTGTAAACAATGGATTTTCCGTCCACTCGATGAGAAGAAGCCCGCCCTCCGGCGTATATTCCAATGAATTTTTAATGACATTTCCAATGGCTTCCATTGTCCAGTTGTAATCTCCCTGCACTTCTGTACTGCCGTCTCCTCTTATTTCCAGGCTTTGTCCTCTCACATCCATAGAAACATCAAACGGCTTCATCACTTCCCGAAAAAAAGATGACAGCAGAATTGTCTGTGGTTTTAAAACGATCGCTCCTGCGTCTAATTTGGAGAGTCGCAAAAGAGAGGTCACAAGCCACTGGATCCTGTCAAGCATCTGCTCTGCCTCCCTTAAAAGACTTTGACGGGAAGAAATATCTCCTGTATTCTTTTTCAATCTCTCCACAAGAAGGTTTAAAGTAGTAAGGGGCGTCCTGATCTGGTGGGATATATCTGCGAGAGAATCCGCAAGCGACATTTTTTCTTTTTCAAGAAGCTCCGTCTGCTCCTCCAGACGAAGAAGCATTTTCTGAAGCTCGTCACGTAGAATCTCCACATCTCCCTCACGGAAATGGCGCAGTTCCATACTGCCTCCCTCGTGCAGAATTTCATCTAACTGCTGGGATAAAAGACGGATTTCTTTATATCTTTTTTCTGCGAAAACAATCTGCAAAATACACAAACCTGTTCCGGAAAGGAGTACAAAGATTCCTGCCTTTCTGTCAAAAACAAAGGCAATAATCCCTGTAAAAACAAGAAAAAAAAGGCTTAAAATAAACTGGTTTCGCACATTTTTATTTCGAAATACTCCCATTTTATGCCTCCATTTTATAGCCCATTCCGCGCACCGTTTTAATCAGTTCCGGCCTCTGCGGGTCTTCTTCTATTTTATCACGAAGTCTTTTTATATACACAGTCAGGGTATTATCGTTTACATATTCCCCTGCAATGTCCCATATATCTTCAAGAAGCTGATTTCTTGTAAGAATCCTGCCTCTGTTATTAAAAAATACAAGAAGAAGGCGATACTCCAAAGCCGAGAGAAAAACCTCTTCTCCCTTTTTTCTGACTACGCCTTTTTCCATATCTATCGTAAGATTTCCTATTACTGCAGTCTGACTGCTTCTTCCTGCCCGCCGCAGTACGGAACGCATCCTCGACACAAGCTCCCGCGGACGAAACGGCTTGCTTATGTAATCATCTGCTCCCATATCAAGCCCTGTCACTACTGAAAATTCATCTCCGAGCGCCGTGAGAAAAATAACAGGAACCTCATATTTTGCTTTGATCGCCGTACAGACGCTGTATCCGTTTCCCTCTGCCAGAGTCACGTCAAGAAGAATCAGATCAAACCGGTTTTCTTCAAGCATCTGAAGAGCTTTTGCCTGCCCGTCAGATGCTTTTACCTGAAATCCTTCCTCTCTCAAATACGCAGTGAGATTTTCCACAATGTCTGCATCGTCCTCTATTAATAATACTTTTGTCATATTCATAAGCAGCACCTTCTCAGTTCGTTTAATCTATTAAAAAACATCTCTTTCACCACTTTTGTAAGATACTGCTATTTTA
>URHH01000158.1 GCA_900547615.1 uncultured Blautia sp.
CTCTGTAGTAAAAGAGCTTGTAGAAAATGCCATTGACGCAGGCGCTACAGCCATTACAGTGGAGATCGCAGACGGAGGCAAGAAGCTGATCCGTATTACAGATAACGGTTCCGGCATGGAAATGGAACAGGTTCCTGTTGCGTTTCTCCGCCATGCCACAAGTAAAATTGAAAAAGTAGAAGATCTGGAAACCATTTCCTCCCTCGGTTTCCGCGGGGAGGCGCTTTCCAGTATTGCGGCTGTTTCTCAGGTGGAGCTCATTACAAAAACTCCTTCTGCCATAAGCGGAGTCCGCTATGTGATAGAAGGAGGGCAGGAAAAAAACTTTGAGGAGATGGGCGCCCCTGACGGAACTACCTTCCTTGTAAGAAATCTTTTTTATAATACCCCTGCAAGGAGCAAGTTTTTAAAATCCGATACTACGGAGGGAAATTATATTAATACGCTGATGGAGCAGCTCGCTCTCTCCCACCCCGAGGTTTCTTTTAAATATATTCAGAATAAGCAGGTAAAGCTTCACAGCTCCGGCAATTATAATGTAAAAGATGTGATCTACAACATATACGGCAGAGATATTGCGAAATCCATTCTTGAGGTTTCTTACGAAAACGATTTTATGAAAATAGAAGGATTTGTGGGAAAGCCGGAGATTTCCAGAGGAAACCGCTCTTTTGAAAATTATTATATTAACGGAAGATACGTAAAAAACAATCTGATCACAAAGGCAGTGGAGGACGGGTATAAAGGATTTCTCATGCAGCATAAATTTCCTTTTGTCTCTCTTCATATTGAGATGGAAGGAAACGATCTTGACGTAAATGTGCACCCAAGAAAAATGGAGGTGCGTTTTGCAAGGGGGCCGGAAGTGTACGATGCCATATATGAGACTGTCCGGCGCGCGCTTACAAAGAGGGAGATGATTCCCCAGGTTTCTGTGGGAAGAGAGGAACCAAAGCCTGTATTAAAAGCTCCTGTGCAAAAATCTGTGGAAGTTCCGGAACCATTTGAGGTGAAGCGAAGAGCAGAAAAAACGGAAATTTTGCGTGAAGAACCTCCTGCGTATCACACTCCTCTTACAAAAGAAGAAGAGCAGATGTTTTCCGGTACATTAAAAGAACGGGAAGAAAAAGAAGAAAAAAAGGCAGAAGAAAACACAGAAGAAAACACAAAAACAATACCAGAAACCATAGCTGAGAAAGCGGAAGATAAACCAGCCGAAGAACCGCTTCAGGAAAAAGAAGAGCAGATACAGCCTGCCCAAAAACAGGAACCGGAAAAGGAAGAACAGCTTGAATTTTTCAAAGAAAAGCTTCTCGCCCCAGAATCAAGAAGCCGCCACCGTCTCATCGGACAGCTTTTTGATACCTACTGGCTTGTGCAGTTTGAGGATTCCTTCTATATTATAGACCAGCATGCAGCTCATGAAAAAGTATATTATGAACGATTTGTAAAGCAGTTTGAAGCTCAGGAAATCACTTCTCAGTATATAAGCCCCCCTCTTATCGTCAGTTTAAGTCTTGAGGAAGAAGGGCGTCTGAAGGCAAACGAAGAATATTTCCATGATTTTGGATTTGAAATCGAGCCGTTCGGAGGAAGGGAATACTGTGTCAGCGCAGTGCCTTCCAATCTTTACGGGATGAACGAGGAATCGCTTTTTCTGGAAATGCTGGATTCCCTCTCGCCTGACGGAGAGAATAATCCGATTTCTCTTTTTACCGCAAGGCTTGCCACAATGGCGTGTAAGGCTGCAGTAAAAGGAAATCATCAGATGTCCCCCCAGGAGGCGGATAAGCTTATTGACGAGCTTTTGAAACTGGAAAATCCGTATCACTGTCCTCATGGACGGCCGACTATTGTCTCTATGACAAAATCAGAAATTGAAAAGAAATTTAAAAGAATTGTTTAGGAGGCGCTATGAAAAAACCTTTAGTTGTTTTGACAGGACCTACCGCAGTGGGAAAAACAAAGCTTTCCATTGATCTTGCAAAGGCGCTTGGCGGTGAGATTATTTCCGCAGATTCCATGCAGGTATATAAGCATATGGACATCGGCTCCGCAAAAATCACAGAAAAGGAAATGGACGGCGTTCCCCATCATTTGATCGACGTTCTTTCCCCTTTTGAGGAATTTCATATTGTACGCTTCCAGGGACTTGCAAAAAAGGAAATGGAGGACATTTACAGCCGAGGAAGGATTCCTATTTTTGTGGGAGGAACCGGGTTTTATATCCAGGCTGTCACAAAAGATATTGATTTTACAGAGGGCGAGGAAGATAAAGAATACAGAGAAGAACTGAGCCGTCTTGCCACGGAAAAAGGAAATGAATTTCTTCATGAGATGTTAAGAAACATAGACCCAAAAAGCGCGGAGGAAATCCACGCCAACAATGTAAAGCGTGTGATCCGTGCCCTGGAATTTTATAAAGAAAACGGATTTCCCATTTCGCAGCATAACGAGGAGCAGAAACAGAATGAAACGCCTTATAATCTCGCCTATTTTGTCTTAAACGCCCCAAGAGAGCTTCTGTATGAACGGATTGACAGGCGGGTAGATGAGATGATGGAAAACGGTCTTATGGAGGAAGTGCAGAAATTAAAAGACATGGGCTGCAGACGGGATATGACTTCCATGCAGGGCCTTGGATATAAAGAAATCCTCTCTTTTCTGGAAGGAGAAGTTCCCCTTGAAGAAGCAGTGCGTATTTTAAAACGCGACACCCGGCACTTTGCAAAACGGCAGCTTACCTGGTTTCGAAGAGAATCCGATGTGATATGGGTAGATAAAGATAAATTTTCATTTGACGAGGAAAAAATTCTGGAATATATGCTTTCTGTATGTAAAGAAAGAGAGATTATAAAATAGGAAAGGAACAAAACGATGAAGGAAATGTATGAACAGCTTGGGATTTCTTCCCAGGTGTACGAGTTTGGACGGGAAATTGAGGAATCTTTAAAAGAACGATTTGAAGAATTTGACCGCGTGGCAGAATATAACCAGATGAAGGTGCTTCTTGCCATGCAGAAAAACAGGGTAAGCGAAGAGTGCTTCGGCGCTTCCTCCGGATACGGATACAATGATTTTGGCCGCGATACACTGGAAAAGGTATACGCAGATACCTTCCCCCCGGAAGCCTGCCTTGTACGTCCGCAGATTGCCTGCGGAACACACGCTCTTGCAATCGCTCTCTTTGGCAATCTCCGTCCCGGAGACGAGATGCTTGCTCCAGCAGGAAAACCGTACGATACCCTTGAGGAAGTAATCGGAATCCGCCCGTCCAAAGGCTCTCTTGCAGAGTACGGAATTTCCTACCGCCAGGTAGACCTTCTTTCAGACGGAACCTTTGATTATGAAAATATCAAAAAAACAATCAATGAAAAGACACGCCTTGTAGCGATCCAGCGTTCCAAAGGATACCAGACGCGTCCTTCTTTTTCCGTAAAACAGATTGGGGAGCTGATCGCTTTTGTGAAAAATATAAAACCGGACGTGATCTGCATGGTAGATAACTGCTACGGAGAATTTGTAGATACCATAGAGCCAAGCGATGTGGGGGCAGATATGATCGTCGGCTCTCTTATTAAAAATCCGGGCGGCGGTCTTGCGTCGATCGGAGGCTATATTGCGGGAACAAAAGAATGCGTGGAAAACGCTTCTTACCGCATGACCTGTCCGGGGCTTGGTATGGAAGTCGGGGCAACTCTCGGTGTAAACCGCTCTTTTTATCAGGGATTTTTCCTTGCGCCTATGGTGACAAAGGGAGCGTTAAAGGGAGCTGTTTTTGCAGCCAATGTTTATGAGCGTCTTGGATTTCCTGTTGTTCCGGATTCCAAAGAGCCCAGACAGGATATTATTCAGGCAGTTACCCTCGGAACGCCGGAAAGAGTAGTTGCTTTCTGTAAGGGAATCCAGGCGGCAGCTCCCGTTGACAGCTATGTAGATCCGGAACCCTGGGATATGCCGGGATATGACAGTCAGGTCATTATGGCGGCAGGCGCATTTGTGCAGGGCTCCTCTATCGAGCTTTCTGCCGATGGACCTATGAAACCGCCGTACGCCGTATACTTCCAGGGCGGACTTACCTGGGAACATGCAAAACTTGGTATTTTAATGTCTCTTCAGAAACTGGTTGATAAAAATCTTGTGACTCTTTAAACTTGTCTTTCAAAAAAGGAGACGTTATGGCAAAACGAAACATTGTCATCATAGGAGCAGGAGCCGCAGGCCTGATGGCGGCTGTTACGGCGGCTGAAAACGGAGCGGCTGTCACTGTTCTGGAACAAAATGACAGACCCGGGAGAAAAATCGCGGCAACAGGAAACGGAAAATGCAATTTTACAAATATGGAAATTCCGGCGGACGCTTACCGTGGAACACACCCGGAATTTGTCCGGGAAGCTCTGGAACATTTTCCTGTTTCCCGCACCATTCAATTTTTTGAAGAACTGGGGATTTTCCCTGTAAACAGAAGAGGCTGCCTTTATCCACGGAGCGGACAGGCACAGAGCATCACAGACGTACTCTGCATGAAGGCGCGTTCTCTCGGCGTAAAAATAAAGACAAACGAAAAGGTAACATCTCTCTCTTCCGGGAAAAAGGAAGGACATCATATATGGAAGGTTCACACAGAGGGCTGGTGCTATGAAAGCGACTGCGTAATTCTCGCAAACGGTTCGAAAGCATCTTCAATTTCCGGTTCTGACGGAAGCGGATATGTTCTGGCAGAATCTCTGGGACATAAGATCATTGCGCCTCTTCCAGCCCTTGTCCCCTTAAAATGCAAAGGTAAGAAATTTTCTTCCTGGGCAGGTACAAGAACGGAAGGCAGGATTTCTGTTTTTTCAGAGGGAGAGCTTTTAAAAGAGGAACAGGGAGAGATTCAGCTTACAGAATACGGCGTCTCCGGCATTCCTGTCTTTCAGGTGAGCCGGTACGCTGCAAAAGCGTTAAGCGAGGGAAAAAAAGTCCAGGCATTTCTTGATTTTCTTCCTGATTATAAAGAAGACCAGGTACAGAGTCTTCTGGAAACCAGAAAAAAACAATGCCCATATAAGAATCAGAAAGAACTGTTTACAGGTCTCTTCCCGGAAAAGCTTGTGAAAGTGCTTTTTTTACAGGAAGACCTTGTTTCAGCCATAAAAAAATTCCCGCTCACTGTCACCGGAACCATGCCGTTTTCTCAGGCGCAGGTGTGTGCAGGAGGGGTAGATACGGAGGAAGTCAGCAGCACTCTGGAATCGCTTCTCTGTCCCGGAATTTTTTTTGCGGGAGAGCTTCTCGATATAGACGGGGCATGCGGCGGCTACAATCTTCAGTGGGCGTGGGCAAGCGGCGCCGTATCGGGAATGTATGCGGCAAAGCCTTATAAAACAGAAAAAGGAGGACAAGACCTGTGATCCGTATTACTCAGTTAAAACTTCCCATTGCTCATACAGAAAAAGAACTAGAGCAGCGCATTATAAAAACACTGCGTCTTGGAAAGCTTCCTTTTACATA
>URHH01000159.1 GCA_900547615.1 uncultured Blautia sp.
ATAAACTTTTTTTCCGAGGCGCTCAAAAAGAGGAATGCCAAGCTCTTTTTCCAGCTGCTGGATCTGAATGGTGACAGCAGACTGGGAATAGCCAAGCTGCTGGGCTGCCTTTGAAAAATTCTGTGTGACAGCTACTTTTAAAAAGGTTTTGATATTTTTAATCTCCATATATTCTCCTTTTCTGATTTTATTATTAAAAAAATTCATATATCTTATCAAAATTATAAATTTTACATATATAGAAATTTAGTGTACATTACTATTTGGAATTAGTCAAAAGAAAAGAGGAAATTGAGATGATAAACAGTGAAAATGTGCTGAACAGCAGACAGCTTGAACAGGAAATAGAGACGTTTGTACACGGATTTTTAAAAGAAAAAAGAGATATACATTCCAGTAAGGTAATGTGGCAGGTATCTGATGAACAGATGGAAAAAGTAGAGAATATGGAAATTCCGGCAGAGGGACGGGAAGCTTCCGGGGTGATTCAGGAAATGACGGAGCAGGTGTATCAGTACAGAGGAGACGCCAATCATCCGCGGTTTTTCGGGTTTGTGCCGGGACCTGCCTCCTCCATTTCCTGGCTTGGGGATATTATGACATCAGCTTATAACATTCATGCAGGAGGAAGCAAGCTGGCGCCTACTGTTAACTGCATTGAACAGAAGCTTTTAAAGTGGCTCTGCGAAAAAGCCGGGTTTACGGGAAAAAGAGCAGGCGGCGTGTTTGTAAGCGGAGGCTCTATGGCGAATATTACGGCGCTTACAGCGGCAAGAGACAATAAGCTTACCGATAAAAATCTGTTTCTCGGTGTTGCCTATATTTCCGAGCAGACGCACAGCTCTGTGGCAAAAGGGCTTCGTATCATCGGAATTACAGATAAGAGGATCCGGCGGATCCCGGTAGACAGTGAGTTTCGCATGGACACAAAGAAGCTTCGGGAAGCCATTGAAAAAGATAAAAAAGCGGGATACATTCCATTTGCCGTAATCGGAACAGCGGGAACCACAAATACAGGAAGTATTGATCCTCTGGAGGAAATTTCTGATATTTGTAAGGAATACGGACTCTGGTTCCATATTGACGGAGCATACGGCGGTTCTGTATTGTTAAGTCCGAAATACAGGGAACTTCTGAAGGGAACGGAGCTTGCAGACAGTTTAAGCTGGGACGCTCATAAATGGCTGTTTCAGACATATGGCTGTGCGATGGTCCTTGTCCGTGATATAAAGACTTTATACAACAGTTTCCATGTAAATCCGGAATACTTAAAAGACCTGGAAGGAGATCTGGAAAATGTAAATACCTGGGATATTGGCATGGAGCTTACGCGCCCTGCAAGAGGCTTAAAGCTCTGGCTGACCCTGCAGATCCTGGGAACGGATTTAATCGGAAGCGCTATTGAACATGGATTTTCCCTTGCACAGTGGGCGGAGGAAGCCTTACAGTCTAAAGAAAACTGGGAGATCGTATCTCATGCGCAGCTTGCCATGATAAATTTCCGGTATGCGCCGGAGGACCTCACAGAAGAGGAGAAGGACAGCCTGAATGAAAGCATATCAAAACGCATGACAGAAAGCGGGTTTGCTGCTGTATTTACTACTGTTTTAAATGGGAAAACCGTTCTTCGGATCTGTGCGCTTCACCCGGAGGCAACAAAAGAAGATATGTACCGGACCATAGAACTTCTGGATCAGTATGCGAAAGAAGGGTATGATTCCGTAAAAGAAAACAGAAAATAGAAAAAAGTCTCCGGTCATTATGGCCGGAGATAATTTTTCATGGATTTCAGGGCATTTTTTTCAAGACGGCTTACCTGAGCCTGAGAAATGCCGATTTCATCTGCAACCTCCATCTGGGTTTTTCCCTCGTAAAAACGCAGTTCTATAATATTTCTTTCTCTGTTTCCAAGACGGTTTAAGGCTTCCCGGAGAGAAAGATTTTCTACCCAGCGTTCCTCTTTGTTTTTTTTATCGCTGATCTGGTCCATGACATAAAGGGTATCGCCTCCTTCTGTATATACCGGCTCAAACAGGCTGATGGGATTTTGTATGGCGTCCATCGCGTACACGATCATTTCTTTTTCAATGCCGATTTCCTCTGCAATTTCCTGAATGGTAGGCTCTTTTAATTTATCCTTCATATAATGTTCCTTTGCATAAATGGCTTTATATGCAATATCGCGGAGAGAACGGCTTACGCGGATGGAATTATTATCGCGCAGATAACGGCGGATTTCCCCGATGATCATGGGAACCGCATAGGTGGAAAATTTTACATTTAAAGTGGTGTCAAAATTATCAATGGCTTTTATAAGACCGATACAGCCGATCTGAAAAAGGTCGTCTGCATTTTCGCTGCTGTTCTGGAAACGCTTTATCACACTTAAAACAAGGCGGAGATTGCCCTTAATGTAAAGCTCCCGGGCGTGTTTGTCTCCCTGCCTGATTTTCTCGAAAAGCTCTTCTTTTTCTTCTGCTTTCAGAACGGGAAGTTTCGATGTGTTTACGCCGCAGATTTCTACTTTGTTTAATGCCATCTTAAGAATCCTCCTTATCTTTCTTTGCTATTAAAGATGATTCTCATGGCAGGGCGGAAATATACGGTTTTCTGTAAAATATAAAAAATAAAAGTCCTTGACAACGCAGAAGATGTAACGGAAAATAAAATCCATACAGAAGAAAAGAGGAATCAATATGAAGGAAGAAAAGAAAAATTTTTATCCGGAAGCCGTTGTATTTGATATGGACGGCGTAATGTTTGACAGCGAGAGAATTGTACAGTATTCTTTTAATAAAGCCGGGGAGGAGATGGGGTACGGCCTTCTGGGAGATGAAAATATATGTTTTACTCTTGGTATGAACAGGGCAGGAAGAAAGGCGTATTTTAAGGAGAAGTACGGACAGGATTTTCCATATGATGCGTTTCAGGAACGATACAGTGAAATTTATAAGGAATATGTAAAAAGAAACGGGCTCCCTGTAAAGCCGGGGCTTTATGAGATTCTTAAGGTTCTGGAGAAAAAGGGCATTCCGGCTGCAGTTGCCACCTCTTCAAGCAGAGAGAATGCCCTGGAAAATTTAAGGCGTGCAGGAATCCTGGAAAAGTTTCAGGCAGTGATCACAGGAGATATGGTAAGGGCGGCAAAGCCGGATCCGGAAATTTATCAGAAAGCATGTGAAAGCCTTAATATAGAACCGGAAAAAGCAATGGCTCTGGAGGATGCGCCAAAGGGAATTATAGCTGCCAAAAGAGCCGGAATGTATGCTGTTTTTGTACCGGATATTCTGGAAGATATGGAAAAATTTCCTGTTTTGCCGGACAGAAAAGAGGAATCCCTTCTTACAGCAGCCGTCTGGCTTTCAAGGTGAAGACTTTGTTATAAGAGAGGTTCCCGTTCTTTGTGGAGGCATTTGTCCTCCTGGATTTTTACAAGAATAATATCTTCGCCGATCTGACAGATACATTCCCAGGGAATGATGTATTCGCTTTCTCTTCCAAAAAAGCTGCAGAAACGGCCCGGCCCGGGAACGATCAGCGCAGTCAGACGGCTCGTTTTACAGTCAAATTCCACATCAATGGGACAGCCCAGGCTTTTGCAGGTACACACATTGATGATTTCTTTTTGTTTTAATTCGCAGACACGCATGAGATTACCTGTTTTTGTAAATTTTATGCTAAAATCCGTGAAAATATGCAGGCTCTTTTATTGACATACAGGAAAAATATAAAGTATAATACTCATAAATACAGCATCAGAAAGGGGAGTGTACTGTGAAGTGTCCGTTTTGTAATCAGGATAATACAAGAGTTGTAGATTCAAGACCTGTGGAGGATACCAATTCCATACGCCGCCGCCGTCTCTGCGACGCCTGCGGGAGAAGATTTACCACATATGAGAGAGTGGAGACGATCCCCTTAACTGTTATTAAGAAAGATCAGAACAGGGAGCAGTACAGCAGAAAAAAAATACAGGACGGCGTGCTGCGCGCCTGCTATAAACGTCCCATTTCCATTGAAAAAATAGAGGAAATGCTGGATTCCATAGAGGGAGAGATCTTCAATGAGGAAGAGAGGGAGATTTCCAGCACAAAGATCGGAGAGATCGTCATGGCGCATTTAAAGAAGCTGGACGCGGTTGCCTATGTGCGGTTTGCCTCTGTTTACCGGGAGTTTAAAGATGTGAGCACGTTTCTTGACGAGCTTAAAAAATTTATGAATTAAGCGCCGGGTCTTGACTTCCTGTCAGAAAAAGGTGTAGAATACAAAAGACAATTAAAGAGAAAAGGGGAGCTTGTATGACAGGCTGAGAGGAAGGTATGACCTTCGACCCGTGAACCTGATTTGGATAATGCCAACGTAGGGATAGTTTCGAAGCGGATATTTTATGGAGAAATTGCCAGACAGGTAGTTTCTCTTTTTTTGTACAGTAAATTTCACGTAAGCCGCCGCTTTGCAAAGACAGACCGGGGCTGGAAAGGACACACATGAGAGAATATAAAACACAGAAGGAAGCAGCAGGAAAAGGGATTCTGACACCGGAAATGAAAATCGTGGCAGAGAAGGAGCATATGGAGCCGGAAAAGCTGATGGCTCTTGTGGCAAAAGGAGAGGCGGCGATTCCATGTAATATCCGCCATACCTCAATTTCTCCTGAGGGAATCGGAGGAGGTCTGCGGACAAAGATTAATGTAAATCTGGGGATTTCCGGGGACTGTAAAAATTATGAGGAGGAGATAAAAAAAGTGGATATGGCTCTGAAATTTGGAGCGGAAGCCATTATGGATTTAAGCAATTACGGAAAGACAAATACATTTCGAAGAGAGTTGATCCGGAAATCTCCGGCTATGATCGGAACAGTTCCCATGTATGATGCCATCGGATACCTGGAAAAGGATCTTCTTGAAATCACAGCGGAGGATTTTCTGAAGGTAGTGCGGGCACACGCAGAGGAAGGCGTAGACTTTATGACGATTCATGCAGGAATTAGCAGAAGAGCAGTGGAAGCCTTTATGCGGGATAAAAGAAAAATGAATATTGTTTCAAGAGGCGGTTCTCTTTTATTTGCATGGATGATGATGACGGGAAAGGAAAATCCGTTTTATGAGTATTACGATGAGGTGCTTGATATTTTAAGAGAATACGACGTGACCATAAGTCTTGGAGACGCGCTTCGTCCGGGCTGTATTGACGACAGCTCTGATGCGGGACAGATTTCCGAATTGATCGAGCTTGGAAATCTTACAAAGCGCGCATGGGAAAAAGACGTACAGGTAATGGTGGAAGGTCCGGGACATATGGCACTGAATGAGATTGAAGCAAATATGAAGCTTCAGAAACGGATCTGCCATAATGCGCCGTTTTATGTGCTGGGACCGATCGTGACAGATGTGGCTCCCGGATATGACCATATTACGTCTGCAATCGGAGGAGCCATTGCGGCAGCAGGCGGAGCTGATTTTCTCTGTT
>URHH01000160.1 GCA_900547615.1 uncultured Blautia sp.
GGGAATCCAGATAATCCAACAGATCCGGAAAAGCCAGAGGATTCAGAGCAGGCAGGGCAGTCACAGAAACCGGGCGATAATTCAGAGTTAGACAAAACAGAATCAAAACCTGAAATTAAAACGTCTAATCCAAAGACAGGGGATCCGACAAGTGCATTTCCATTAATTGCGGGACTGTTAAGCAGTGGTTCTATCATGGGACTTGTTGAGATTATTAGAAGAAAGAGAAAATAATATATTATATTTTTATAAATCGGAACCTGTAAAAGGGTTCCGATTTTATAATGCCCAAAATAATGTAGAAGCTTTGATAGTGGAAAAAGACTTTCGGATATGATATGATAAAAAATAATGGAGACATATTGAATGTAGCTGTTAGAATTTTTACCTTTTGAAGAAGAAATAAACGAAATATAAATATAGAAAAGAGGCATAGATTATGAACAGAAATAAAATTGCATGTAATTGTAAAAATATCAGTTACGGAAAAATAGAAGATGCCATTCTTAACGGGGCAACGACTTATGAGAAAGTGCAGGAACAGTTAAAGTTCGGTACAGGCTGCGGAGGCTGCAGAGAGTTTATTCGATATTTAATTGATGATATTCTGGAGGAAAGAGGAATTACACAAAAGTAATACAACCAATATAACTCAGAAATAATACAGATGAAAAGAGGAAATGAATATGGCGTGTACAACAATATTAATTGGAAAAAAAGCAAGCTATGACGGCTCTACTATTGTAGCCAGAAATGAGGATTCCTGTGCGGGAAAATTTGACCCGAAGAGATTTGCGGTTATGCTGCCCAAGGAACAGCCAAAGGTTTATAAATCTGTACTTTCTCATGTGGAAATTCCATTGCCGGAAAATCCCATGAAGTACACTTATATGCCCAATAATGATCCTTCGGAAGGAATCTGGGGTGCATTTGGTGTAAATGAGAAAAATGTATCTATGACTGCTACAGAAACGATTACTTCAAATGCCAGGGTACAGGGAGCAGATTCTCTCGTTCTTTATAAAAAAGGAGACGAACATACAGAAGAAACACCAGGTGGTATTGGTGAGGAAGATATAGTGACGATTACCCTTCCTTATATTACATCTGCAAGAGATGGGGTGAAACGTCTCGGTATGCTTCTGGAGACATATGGAACTTATGAAATGAACGGCATTGCATTTCAGGATGAAGATGAAATCTGGTGGTTTGAGACAATAGGAGGACACAACTGGATTGCAAAAAAAATACCGGATGATACATATGTTGTTATGCCAAATCAGTTAGGAATGGACTTTTTTGATTTTGAGGATGCTTATGGAGAACAGGCAGAGCATATGTGCTCTTTGACTTTAAAAACGCTTGTGGAAGAAGACCATCTTGACCGCCGCATGAATCCGGAAGAAATCTTTAATCCAAGAGATGCTTTTGGCTCTCATGATGACGGAGATCATATTTATAATACGCCGCGTGCATGGGCAATGCTTCGGTATTTTAATCCCCGTTCCTTTGTGTGGGATGGTCCCAATGCGGATTTTACTCCGGAAAGTGATGACCTTCCCTGGGCGTTTGTACCGGAAAGAAAAATCACGCTTGATGAGGTAAAGTGGGCGCTTTCCAATCATTATCAGGGAACACCGTATGATGTATACGGAAAAAGCTTTGACAGTCAGATGGCAGGAAAATACAGAGCAATCGGTGTGAACCGTAATAATGTGCTGGGACTGGTACAGATTCGTCCATATATGCCGGAGCCTTTAAAAGCAATTCAGTGGATTGCCCTTGGAAGCAATGTATTTAATGAAATGGTGCCGTTTTATACAAGAATTAATAAAACGCCGGCATATTTAGCAGGGGCCGATACAAAACCTACAACAGATAATTTTTACTGGACAAACAGAATCATTGCTGCTCTGGCAGACCCTCATTTTGGAGAAAATGCTTCTCATATTGAGCGGTATCAGGGAGCGGTGAGCAGTAAGGCTGCTGAGATGATAAAAAAATTTGACAGGGAGTTTCTGGAACAAAATCCAGAAGACGAAACAGCGTTTTTTGAAGCAGCAAATCAGGAAATATCGGATTTTGTACAGGAAGAAACAGCGGAGCTTCTTGATAAAGTTCTCTATACATCCAGCTGTCTCATGAAAAACGGATTTTCCAGAAGTGATGCCTGATGAGCAAGTTAAAGGAAAAAATTTTCGTTATTGACGATGATGTTTATATCGGAGATATGCTTGAGGAAGCTCTTCAAAAAGCGGGATATGAGGTTTCCCGTGCCTATTCCGGGACAGAAGCACTTCTCCTTCTGGAAAAAGAAATGCCGGATCTGGTACTTCTTGACCTGATGCTTCCGGGACTTTCCGGGGAGGAGGTTCTCTCAAAAATCAGAGAAATTCCTGTTATTGTAGTAAGTGCAAAGTCAGGGGTTGAGGATAAAGTAAGTCTTTTGATGGACGGCGCCTGTGATTATCTTACGAAGCCGTTTGAAATCCGGGAGCTTCTTGCAAGGATTGCGGTACAGCTTCGAAAAACAAAAGCTCCTGGAAATAAGGAGAAATTAAGAGTGGGAAATCTTGTTTTAGATTATCTGTCGCATGAAGTATCTGTCTCCAATAAAAAGGTACGACTTACAAAAACAGAATTTTCCATTTTAAAGCTTCTTATGCAAAATCCCGGGCAGGCAATGGCAAAAACGGTTATTTTGGACAGAATCAGTGATGATACTCTGGATTGTACGGAAAGCTCTCTGAAGCAGCATATCAGCAATCTTCGCAGGAAGCTGGGAGAGGAAGAAAAAAAGGAATATATAGAGTCTGTGTGGGGAATTGGGTTTCGCCTTGTGGATGAAAAATCTTGACGAAATCTTTACCTTTTCCTGTCTGCTGTCTTTACTGTTTTTCGATAGACTGAGACTATCAAATGAAAGGAGACAGAAAGATGGAGTATTGTCTGGAAACACAGAACTTATGTAAAACATATAAAAGCACGAAAGTTCTTCATAATCTGAATATGAAAATCCCAAGAGGGGCTATTTACGGATTTGTGGGGAAAAACGGTGCAGGAAAAACAACCCTTATCCGTTTAATTTGCGGACTGCAAAATCCCACAGCGGGAAGCTATAGTCTGTTTGGAGTAGAGCACACGAATGCAAAAATTTATAAAATGCGAAAGAGAATGGGGGCAGTAGTGGAAACGCCTGCCATTTATCAGGATATGACGGCAGAGGAGAATCTAAAAGAACAGTTCCGTATGCTGGGAGTTCCCTCTTATGAGGAGATTCCAAAGCTTCTCTCCCTTGTAGGGCTTTCCCGCACAGGAAAGAAAAAAGCCGGAAATTTTTCTCTGGGAATGCGCCAGCGTCTTGGGATTGCAGTTGCCCTTTGCGGCAATCCGGATTTTCTTGTTCTTGACGAACCCGTAAACGGACTGGATCCACAGGGGATCATCGAAATCAGAGAGCTGCTTTTAAGGCTGAACCGGGAATATCAGATTACGATTCTGATTTCCAGTCATATTTTAGATGAGCTTTCTAAAATTGCCACACATTATGGGTTTATAGACGGCGGAAGGATCGTGCAGGAAATCAGTGCAAAGGAGCTTTTTCACATTTGCGGCAAATATTTGAAGGTAAAGGTGACAGATACAAAAAAGCTCTGTACAGTTTGTGATGGTATGGGACTGGAATACAGGATTCATTCCAGACAGGAAGCAGACATTTACGGGGAGCTGGAAGTGACAGAGCTTGTAATGTCGCTTGCAGAAAAAGGGTGCAGAACCTTATCCATACAGGAATGTGAGGAAGGGCTTGAAAATTATTATCTGAATCTTGTGGGAGGTGGCAGGCATGCGTAATCTGATTTCTGCAGGATTTTATAAAATAAAGAAAAGCAGGGTGTTTTTGGCAGGGATGGTTCTAGTAAATATCTGGTCTGCGTTTTTGACAGTTCAGGCACATTTCAATTCTCTTACTGAAACAATTCCTTATACTTTTGAAGATGGACTTTTTGTTATAGAGACGATTATGATTTTGGTAATTGCTGTTTTTGTGAGTCTATTTTTTGGAACAGAATACAGCGATGGAACTCTACGCAATAAATTAATCGGAGGTTATACAAGAGGTCAGATTTATATTTCGCAGTTTGTTGTAAATGCGGCGGCATGTCTGCTTATTTATTTTTCTTCAATTCTGGTTTCGGGAATTCTTGGTCTTTTTCTTATGGGAGCAAAAGGCGTATCTGCGATGAAAATAGTTGTATATATTGCTGCGGGAGCTGGAATGTGCATAACAGATGCGGCGCTTTTTACCTTTCTTACTGTGAGTGTGGGTACCAAGGCGGGAGCTTCTGTGGCAGGACTTCTTCTGGGGTTTTCCCTTCTCTGTGGAGGAATGGTTGTTCACGACAAATTGTCGCAGGAAGAATATATGTATATTCCGAAGACGGAGCAGGACGGAGATATTTCTGTCATAACGGAAGATACGGAACTTATGAAGGTTCCCAATCCTTATTATGTTTTTGGAACAAAAAGAAAAGTATTGGAATTTCTTCTGGATATAAATCCTTCTGGACAGGCGGTGCAGCTTGCAGCTTTGAAACTTTCTCGTCCCGGTGCAGTGATAATTTATGATACGGTTCTGATTGCTGTATTCTGCAGTTTGGGAGTTTTTATATTTAAGAAAAAAGATTTAAAATAAAGGCGGTGAAAGAATGCTTCTCTGGATAATAAGCGCCGGATTTTTTCTGACGGCAGCCGGACTTTTTATAAAAATCAGAATGATGCAGAAAAGTGCAGATGAAATCGGAAGAATATTCGGGGAGTGCCTTTTGGAGGATACGAATATGCAGATCACCGTTTCTTCAGGAGACAGGCATATTCGAAGGCTGGCAGCAGATATAAACAGAGAACTGAAACTTCTGCGGGCGCAGAGACGGAGGTATCAGCAGGGAGACAGGGAACTGAAAGAGGCAGTAACCAATATTTCCCACGATCTTCGAACGCCGCTTACGGCAATCAGCGGGTACCTGGAACTTCTGGAAGAGGAGGAAAAAAGTGAAGCAGTAAAGAGGTATCTTTTTTGTATAAAGAACAGAACGGAAGCAATGAAAGATCTTACAGAGGAACTGTTCTGTTACACGATTGTCCGTTCAGAGGAACCAAAAAAGAAAGAAAAAACAGATATTTCCAGTGTTTTGGAGGAGAGTCTTTTAAGCTTTTACGGGGCGATGGTGAGTAAGGGAATTGTGCCGGAAATTCAAGTGCCAGATAAGAAAATAATCCGAAATGTAAATAAGGCGTCTCTTGTAAGAGTATTTGGAAATATCATAAGTAATATGATAAAATACAGCGAAGGAGAAATGAAAGTGGAGCTTTTGGAAAACGGAGAAATACATTTTTCAAATAAAGCGCCAAAGCTTCAGACTGTGCAGGTAGAAAAACTGTTTGACCGCTTTTTTACAGTGGAAG
>URHH01000161.1 GCA_900547615.1 uncultured Blautia sp.
ACTTGGAATCCGTTCCGCAGCGCTTGCCATGAAGCTTGATTTCATAGAAGTGGGGCAGGAGGAATATGATTTCGCAGTTCCTGAAAAATACCTGGATCTTCCTTATATACAGGAGTTTATACAGATTTTGAAAAGCGAAGAATTTCATCAAAAGCTTCAGGAGCTGGGGGGATACACATGGGAGAGAGCAGGAGAGATTGTAACAGTCAACGGGAATATAAGCTGAGAGCAAAATCCTTATACAGACAGCCGGAGAAAAAACAGCCTTTTCTCTCAGAAGAAAGTCTTTTTCTTATAAAGGATAAGGGAATTGAAGGAGACGTTCACGGAGACGGAGGAAAACGACAGGTTTTAATTTTTACAGAAGCCCAGAAAAAATGGATGGAGGCACAGGATATAAAAGGATTTTGTTTTTCGAAATTAAAAGAAAATATTCTTCTTGAGGGCAGTGAGGTTTTAGAGTCCGGAGATGTATTGACAGCAGGTGAAGCTGAGCTTATAGTAACGCAGGAAAAGAAGGAATGCTATCCGGAACTGTGTGAATTTTCGAAAAAAAATGAGAAATGTATGCTAGCCGGCGCGCATTTGTTTGCCAGTGTAAGAAAAGGCGGAAAAATAAGCAGGGGAATGATTTGTACATTGAAAAAAGAACAGTAACGTGATAGTATAAGAACGGAAATAAAGTTCATTTTAAACTATATAAATTTACAGCAGGAGGAGAAATAATGAGTCAGAAAAGAGACTATGCAAAAGAGAGCCTTGAGATGCACTATGAGAAAAAGGGAAAAATTGAGATGGTATCCACCGTTGCCTTGAACTCAAAAGATGATTTATCTCTTGCATATACACCGGGAGTTGCACAGCCATGTCTGGAAATTCAGAAAGACGTGGAAAAATCTTACGAGCTGACACGTCGTTGGAATATGTGTCTTGTTGTGACAGACGGTACAGCCGTTCTTGGTCTTGGAGATATTGGACCGGAGGCAGGAATGCCGGTTATGGAAGGAAAATGTGTACTGTTTAAGGAGTTTGGCGGTGTTGATGCCTTCCCTCTTTGTATTAAGAGCAAAGATGTTGATGATATTGTAAATACGATTTATCTCATTTCAGGAAGCTTTGGCGGTGTCAATCTGGAGGATATTTCCGCTCCGAGATGTTTTGAAATCGAGCAGAAATTAAAAGAAAAATGTGATATTCCGATTTTCCATGACGACCAGCACGGAACGGCAGTTATCACACTGGCAGGTCTTATTAATGCCTTAAAGCTTACAGGAAGAAAGAAAGAAGAATCCAGAATCGTAGTAAATGGAGCAGGAGCAGCAGCCATTGCCATTACAAAGCTTCTTCTCTCATACGGCTTTGCTGATATTACACTGTGTGACAGAACAGGAGCTATCTACGAGGGACGTACAGAGGGTATGAACCCTGTAAAAGAAGAGATGGCAAAAATTACAAACCCGGCGAAAAAACAGGGTGGTCTTAAAGATGTTATTGAAGGGGCCGATATTTTTATTGGCGTAAGCGCTCCGAACAGCCTGACACAGGATATGGTACGTTCCATGAATGCAGACCCGATTGTATTTGCATGTGCAAATCCGGTTCCTGAAATCAGCCCGGACGATGCGGCAGCAGCAGGAGCGGCAGTTGTTGCTACAGGAAGAAGCGATTATCCAAACCAGATCAATAATGTTCTTGCATTCCCTGGAATTTTCCGCGGTACATTTGATGTACGCGCAAAAGAAATCAATGATGAGATGAAATTTGCAGCAGCTCTTGCTATTGCGGATATTATTCCGGAGAGCGAATTAAGAGCAGACTACATTGTTCCGGATCCGTTAAATCCTGAGGTTGCAAAGAAGGTTGCGGCAGCAGTTGCCAAAGCTGCTGTTGATACCGGGGTGGCTCGTATCAGATAAAGGAAATGGCAAAGAAAAATATTTCAAAAAAAGATGTGGTATGTGAGTATGCGTTTATTGCGGTTGCCATGCTCATTATATCAGCAAGTATATATTTTTTCCTGATTCCAAGTAAGGTAGTCATCGGAAGTATCTCCGGTCTTGCTATGGTACTTTCAGAACTTACGGGATTTTCCATATCCATGCTTACTATGGCGCTGAATGTGGTGCTTTTGGTGATAGGATTTCTTTTAGTCGGAAAGGAATTCGGTGTAAAGACGGTATATACCTCTATGTTACTTCCTGTATTTCTCAGGATTTTTGAAGTAATATGTCCGTTATCCGGTTCTGTAACAGGAAATAATGTATATGATGTAGTGGCTTATATTCTTGTGGCAGGATTTGGCCAGGCAATTCTTTTTAATGTCAATGCTTCCTCAGGAGGCATTGATATTGCAGCGAAAATTATCAGTAAATATACACGTATGGAAATCGGAAAAGCAGTGACACTTGCAGGAATGGTAACTGCCATGAGTTCTATTTTTGTGTATGGACCGGGATGTCTTGTAGTCAGTATGCTTGCAACGTATGCGAACGGACAGGCGATTGATTACTTCATTGGCGGTATCAATAAGAAAAAAAGAATTTGTATCTTATCGAAGAATTATGAGGAAATTCAAAATTTCATTTTAAATGAAATGGGTCGTGGAATCACACTTTATACAGCAAAGGGAGCTTTCCAGCAGGAAGAGCAGACAGAGCTTGTGACGATTATGACCGTCAACGAGTATAAAACACTTATGAATTATCTTCATGAATCCGATTTTAAGGTATTTGTGACTATTTCCACAGTCAATGAAGTGATTGGAATGTGGAATCCGAAAAAATAAAAAAATCTTATAAAATCCTTATAATTGCCTCCTATGATAAAAACATAGGAGGTAATTTATATGGAAAAATTCATTTTACAGACAAATCAAATTTCAAAATCATTTCACAGCCAAAAAGTATTAGACCAGGTATCTTTGAAAGTTCCTGCAAATTCCGTATATGGACTTCTTGGACCAAACGGAGCGGGAAAATCCACCTTATTAAAAACAATTACAGGGATTCTTCGTCCGGAAGCGGGAAATGTTATATTTGACGGACACTCCTGGACAAGGAAAGACCTTAGGGAAATCGGTTCTCTTATTGAGACTCCGCCTGTTTATGAAAATCTTACTGCCTGGGAGAACTTAAAAGTTCGGGCGCTTCTTCTTGATGTGCCGGATTCCCGAATCCGGGAGGTACTGGAGAGCACAGATTTAAGTGGAACAGGGAAAAAGAAGGCAGGAAATTTTTCACTTGGGATGAAACAGCGTCTTGGAATTGCCATCGCTCTTTTAAATAAGCCGAAGCTTCTTGTTCTTGACGAACCGGTAAACGGGCTGGATCCTGTGGGGATTACAGAGCTTCGCGCAATGATAAGAAGATTTCCACAGGAAGGGATCACGGTTCTTGTATCCAGCCACATTTTAAGTGAAATTGAGCAGACGGCAGATTATGTAGGAATCCTTACAGAAGGGAAACTTGGATTTCAGGGGTGCCTTTCCGAATGCGGAGACTTGGAATCCATGTTTATGGAAACCGTCCTTCGCCACAGGAAGGAGGGAATCCGATGAAAAAATATTTTCTGGCAGAAAAAATGAAATGCAGGAAAACTTCAATTGGAAAGCTTATGATTTTTATGCCGATTTTTACCCTTGTCTTTTCTATGTACATTTCAGGCAGTTATTTTATTATAAACAGCAGTAACTGGTGGTATATTATGATGTTTCCTGCAATGGCTGCATTAATGTGCGGCGTCATTATACGAAAAGATAAAAAGCTTAAAAACCATGCTGTTTTGACACTTCCTGTTGATTTGGAAAAAGTGTGGGACGGAAAGGTGCTGTACGGGCTTTGCGCAACGGGAGCCGGACTTACCTTTATGTTTCTTCTGATCCTGGCAGGGGAAATCCTGGGAAGAAAATTTACATTTATCATTACAAACACTCCTTCTGCCGGAAAAATTATCCTTGCCTGGGCAGTCCTTTTCCTTACGTTTATGTGGCAGGTTCCTTTCTGCATGATTCTTGCAGAAGCTTTTGGAAGCCTTCCTATGGTTCTGATTCATGTAGTTTTATACCAGCTCGCATTTATTGCCCTTTCTTTGAAACCTTACTATATGCTTCTTCCGGGAGCAATTCCTGCAAGAGTGATGTGCCCTGTTCTTGGGATTATGCCAAGCAACCTCCTGGCAGTTCCAGGTTCTATGGGATTTTATCCGGAGCTTTTAAATGCAGGCAGTGTGTGGGTTGGAGTGGCAGCTTCCCTCATATGGTTTTTACTTTTCTGGGGCATAGGACGAAAATGGTATGAAAAACAGGGGGTAAAATAGATGGGAGAGATATGGAGATTTACAAAGGCAGAATACAGAAAAATGAAAGGAACGTATCTTCCGCTTATTTTTGCAGGAGTTCCTCTTTTTGGATGTGGTCTGTTCCTTCTATATTATTCATTTTCTCCCTGGGACACAGAGTCAGAAATTATGGCTTACGGGGAAGCAATGGGAGCTGCTCTTCCTTTTCTTATCAGTCTTTTATCTGCTCTTTCTGTGGAACTGGAAGAAAGGAATCATTTTCAGACCTTTCTGGGAACAGCCGAAAAAAAGAGAAGCGCCCTTCTTGGGAAATACTTTGCACTTCTGTTTTTTACTTTTGTTTCCTTCCTTCTTGCAGTGGGAATTTTTGGAACAGGTTTTACCTTCTTTTTGGGAAAAGAAGGAATGACGCCGGGACTTTGTATGAAACTTATTTTTGCACTGTGGATTCCTTCCATTGCCTTGTACGCAATTCATCTTTTTCTTAATCTTACCTTTCAGAAATCCGTATCTATAGCAGTGGGGGCGGGAGAGTCTCTTATATCCGCTCTTTTTCTCACCGGTCTTGGAGATGGACTCTGGACCTTTGTTCCTGCTTCCTGGAGCGCCAGATGGGCGGCGTATGTAACTGGAATGGAGTTAAATGACACCTACAGAAAGATGGTACAGGAGAATTTAAATTTAAAAGGAAACGCAAAAATATGCCTGTTGATAACTTTCCTTCTTTGTGCCATAATTCTTGTATGGTTCAGATTTTATGAAGGAAGGCAGTGTAATGATTAATATTCTTGCAGTGGACGATGAAGAAGAGATTTTAAAGATAATAAAAAAAGCTCTGGAAAAAGAAGGATATGTGGTGACGACGGTCAGTGAGCCGGAAACTGTGAAAAAAATGAATCTTGGCTGTTTTCAGATGATCCTTCTTGATGTGATGATGCCTGGAACTGACGGATTTTCCCTGTGCAGAGAAATCCGGGACAAGGTGGACTGCCCTATTCTTTTTGTTACTGCAAAAACAGGAGAAAAGGAGCTTATGACAGGTCTTGGAATCGGCGGGGGGGGGTTTTTTACGAAACCGGTTTGGGTTGGGCTGAAATAT
>URHH01000162.1 GCA_900547615.1 uncultured Blautia sp.
CGTTGCCCTGGAAAATATGGTTGTCGATCATGGCTGCAAGAAGGTTGTTTGCTGCGCCGATTGCATGGAAGTCACCTGTGAAATGAAGGTTGATGTCTTCCATCGGAACAACCTGTGCATATCCGCCGCCTGCTGCGCCGCCTTTTACGCCGAATACCGGTCCTAAAGATGGCTCACGGAGAGCTACCATAACGTTTTTGCCAAGTTTCTGCATACCGTCTGCAAGACCTACTGTTGTAGTTGTTTTTCCCTCGCCTGCAGGTGTCGGGTTGATTGCTGTTACAAGGATCAGCTTTCCGTCTTTTTTATCGCTTTCTTTTAAAAGATTGTAGTCGATTTTTGCTTTGTATTTTCCGTATTGCTCCAGATATTTTTCATCAATTCCTGCTTTTGCTGCAATCTCCGTAATCGGAAGCGGAGTGTTTTCCTGTGCAATTTCAATATCACTTTTGAATCCCATAAAAATTGCCTCCTTTATTTATTCATCTTATTTCCCTTAAACACATTTCGCAAATGCTTTTAAAGAACCGATAATCACGTCTCCCATAACAGCCATATCCTCGGCTGCAAAGGATACCGGGAAATTATCGGAAAAAAGAATCTGAGAAGAAGGCGGAAATTCCTCGTCTCCCTCCCATAAAATCATCTGAATCTGATAGCCCGGATAAATTTCCACCTCGTATGCAACATCTCCGAAGGAAATTTCTTTTCCGTGAATATGTTCCATGATCTTCCGGAAATCTCCTGTGCGCATTCCGTAAGTAAAAGCGAGACGTTTGATACAGCGTCCGTCAAACTGACGAAGGTATACTTCTCCCCAGGGCATCTCTCTGTAGGTTTTATACTTTCCTGTGCCCGCAGAGACAGCTCCGTGAAGAAGAAAACGAATGGTCAGGATTTTCGCGTAGATCATCTCTTCCAGAGGATAATAGCCCATATCGTCTTCTTTGTGGCTCACTGTGAAATCCGGGTAGGAAATCGAATACTCTGTTCCCAGAAAGGTAAGAGTAAACGTCTTTTTTTCCTCATCATAAGGAATGGAAAGACGGCCGGCAATCTCCTTCGGGTCTGCCGCCCTGTACTCTGCCATATAATGTTCCCAGGGCATACGCTCCTTGCTGTCTTTTTCGTAATTTAAGTCATTGATATTAAAAGCCATGTCGTACCTCTTATTTATTTTCCATCGCTTCTGTCACAGAAGGGAACATATTTGTATCTGTATGAGGAATAAAGCAGGCTCCTACAAACTCGTCCATATATGTAGGAACTGTGGAAAGCTCCATATATGTCATATTAGATGCAAGCTCATACGTCTTTTTCTCCGCCGCTGTGGAAAGAAGCATCAGATAAGAGCCCGTAAGAGAAGAATTTCCGATATAGTGGAATTTCTCCAGCGGAATATCCGGAAACATTCCGATATTTACCGCATTTCTCATATTAATTCCGCTTCCAATACCGCCGGCTACATACACATCATCAATCATGGAAATGTCGAAATCGAGGGAACTTAACATGGTACGGATTGCAGAGAAGATCGCGCCTTTGGCACGGATAAAGTTATCAATATCCACCTCTGTGATCTCCACGTCTTTTACAGAACCAGCCTCTTCTTCAAAGGCAAGAACATAGCTTCCCATTCCATACTGATCGTGACGGACACGCTTTCCTTCTCTGACAAATTTTCCCTTAGGATTGATGATTCCGCACATAAACAGCTCGCTGATCACATCGATAATACCGGAACCGCAAAGACCGATCGGCTTTGTTCCAGGCTCGCCTACTACCTGATAAGAAGGCTCCATTGTCTCTTTGTCGATGGTGCAGGCCTCTATTGCTCCGTCTGTAGCACGCATACCGCAGCTGATGTCTCCGCCTTCAAAGGCAGGACCTGCTGAACATGCACAGCTCATCATAAAATCATAATTTCCAAATACTAGCTCTCCATTTGTTCCAAGGTCAATAAAGAGAGAAAATTCAGGTCTGTTCCATATCATGCTGACAAGAGTTCCCGCTGTAATATCACCGCCCACATAACTTCCGATATTCGGAGCAATGATAATGTGAGCATCTTTGTTAATGTCAATTCCCAGATCTGACGCAAACAGGGAATTTGTCTTAAAGAACGCCGGTATATATGGTTCCATACGAAGGGGATCTGCATTGATTCCTGCAAATAAATGGTTCATTGTAGTATTGGCAGCCACGCACATTCTGTAAACCTGACTTTTGGGAAGTTTTGCGCTTCTGCACATTTCACTGATGATCGGATTGATCGTCTCTTTTATCACTGCGTCCTGAAGCTTTTTCTTTCCGCCCGGTTTCTGAGATTCAATAATACGGTTGATTACGTCTGCGCCATAGCGGATCTGTCCGTTTCCCGCAGAACCTTTTGCAAGAATTTCCCCTGTCTCCATATTCATAAGAACAGCAGAAACCGTTGTTGTTCCAATATCAATGGCAATTCCGCCGATCACCACGTCTTCCTCTATCCCAAATACGTCATATACAAACATATCGTTCGGAGTGGTGCGGATCACGCATTTTACTTTAAAGTGATTTTCTCTTAACACGTCAGGAAGCTTCTGAAGCACCGTATATGGGATCCGCACGCGTTTCAGATTCATATATTTTTTCAGAGCTCTGCTTAAACGCTCATTATCCGGCATGGTGTCGTCAAGGGACGGCTCGTCCATTTCCACTTCCACGACATCGAGGCTGTTCCGCAACTGGATTCCTGTATCCTCCACCTCTTTTTTTGCATTTTCAAAAATGGCAATTTCCTCTTTGGAGCTTAAGTCCGCAACCTTCATCCTGCTTTTATACGCGGAAGAAATATCAGGCACCATTACTTCCACATCTCCGCTTACCTGGCTTACACATGCCAGTCTCCAGCCCTGCTGAAATTCTTCATCCGTTATATGAAGTGTTTTCTTTGAATCCAGTTCTCCGCTTTTTAACTGCACCCGGCATTTTCCACAGGAAGCGTTTCCGGAACATGGCGCGTCAATGGCTATGTTTGCCCCTCTCGCTACTTCCAGAAGATTGTCTCCCGCATTGGCAAATACTTCTACTGCACTGCCGTCTTCGAATGCAAATGTTACCTTAAACATAGGGTAACCACCTTTCTTATATCTTAAAAAGAGCCGGAGGCCGAAGCCTCCAGCCCTCAGGTACATGCCATATTCTTATGAATCTGACTATTAGATTTCCAGATAGGAATCTGCGTACAGAGTGTTGTTTTTGAATACGTCACAGGATTTGATTGTTTCCATAAGACGTAAATCGTTAGGATTTACGATAGCGGAAGTCAATCCCTGCATCATAGCCATTGCTACGAGAGCAGAGTCCATGATCGGACGAATGTGTTTCGGCATACCGTTGCTGTTATTGGAAAGACCGCCTGTAGAATTCAGTCCCATATCGGAGAACATTTTAATTGCCTCCAGAACTTCCATCTGTTTTTCCTGCATTCCTTTTACAACAAGGAATAACGGGTCAAACCACAGATCCTGAGGATCCATACCAAGCATCATACCTCTTTCCAGCATGTTCTGGCAGTGCATCATACGCTCATCGTTGTCAGAAGCAACCATACCGGAGGAGCAGAGTGCGATAACGATAGCATCGTTTGCTGCTGCAAGGTCAATATTTGCAATTCTGTCGCCTGCGTCTGCAGAGTTTACGATCGGTTTTCCTTTTGCTCTGTTGTATACGGAGATACCAGCTTCGATTGCTTTCATGTTTGTGGTATCCAGTGCAAGCGGAACGTTGTCGAACTCGGACTGAAGGAGCTGTACAGCCCATTTCATCAGTTCTTCACCATCGTTCTCAGCAGGTCCGATATTTACATCAAGATAAGTAGCGCCAGCGTCAAGCTGCTGTTTTGCTCTCTTAATGATCGGCTCCGGATCTCTTTCTGTAAACGCTTTGTTTACTGCCGGAGCTGTTGTGGAAAGTCTTTCTCCGATTGTTACAAATTTTGCCATTCCTGTATTCTCCTTTAATTTAACTTAATTAAATTTCTTACTGCATGTCTTTTAAGAATTTTACAAGCTGTACTGCTTCTCTTGGTCCTACAATGATCTCCCAGCCTGGAAGTTTTGCTTCAAGGTCGCCTTTGAGAACAGCAACTTTACCCGGAATTACAAGTCTTCTGCATTTTACCTTCGGCTCAACCTGCTCCTGAATGAATTTTGCAATGCTGTTTCCGGAGAATTTACCGGCAGCCCAGGAAGTAAGAACGGAAAGTCCGCCTGCATCGTTGATCACAAGGTTAAGCGGAACACCGGAACGCTCCAGCTCGCCGGATACTACGAAGTATGTCAGAGCGAAGTCAACGGTTGTTACAACCAGAGAATTCTCATCTGCTCCGTTTAACGGGTAGATGCCCGGCTCTACTTTCATTGGCTTCTGCGGGTCTGTAAATACGTTCTGGCGAAGTCCGTATAACGGAAGTGCCTCAGCATATGTAATCTGCTCCATAACAATGATAGAACCGTATTTCATTGTAAATACTGCTGCAAGAGCTGCCTGAAGATGTGCATCTCCTTTTGCAACTTTTACTGTATTTACGATGGACGGATAACCGAATGTTCTGTCCTGATCTTTTAATGCTGCACGGCGAACCTGAACTGCATTTGCAAATGTTTCTTTAATGTCAGCTCCTGTTACGTCAAGTACAAGGTTTTTGTTTCCAAGTTTCTCAAGTGCTGCTGTTGTATCGTAAAGCTCGTTGAAGTCTTTTCCGGATACGCCGAGAACTACGCCTGCCTCTGTTGCAACAGCGTTCATTGCTTCGTAGTTGGAAGCATTTGCACCGTTTAATACAGGCTTTGTATCTTTGCATACTTCAAGAGCAGCTTTTGCGATTTCAGCATCTGTACATCCAAGAACCAGAGTTCTGCCAAGACCTGCTGCTTTTTTCACAAGTTCTGTGTATTTTGCAGCGTCTGCGCCTTCTCCGCAGTTTACGTATACAAGCTCTGCATACATTCTCTCACCGATACGGTCGTAATCAACCTTCGGGATTTCTGCCAGTTTTGCTTCTACTGCAGCATCGTCCATATCTGTGCAGAGAGCAACTGCATATCTTGGTTTGCTTACAAATGTTTTCTCATGTCTGAATAATACAGTTTCTCCTCCGAGAGTAAACTCTTCTTCGCCAGCTCCAATCTTGATTGTCTTCATTGGCGGTGCTGTTGCCTCAGAAAGAGATGCAAGTGCATCTTCAGACATATGCGGACATGCAGAAATGTCCATAGCGCCCTGTGCAACTTTCATAGAGAAAGCCATACATGTCGGGCATCCACATTCCTTACAGTTTTTCTTTGGTGTTAATTTAAAAATCTGAATACCATTCAGT
>URHH01000163.1 GCA_900547615.1 uncultured Blautia sp.
TGCCTGGAAGAAGATATCCGGGTTCTGAGCGGAACCTCTCTGACATGGGTGATTTGGATTCAGAGCGCGGTTACGGAACTCTGCGATCGCATCCATATCTGCCATATCTTTAAGATCTTCGTAATCCCATGTTTCAATCTTCTGAATCTCATGAGAAGTACGGAATCCATCGAAGAAATTGATAAAAGGAACTTTTCCTTTGATCGCTGCAAGGTGTGCAACAGGAGTTAAGTCCATAACTTCCTGTACGGAAGATTCACAAAGCATTGCACAGCCGGTCTGACGACAAGCCATTACGTCAGAATGATCTCCGAAAATGGAGAGTGCGTGGGAAGCAAGCGCACGGGCAGATACATTGATAACACCCGGTAACTGCTCACCTGCAATTTTGTACAGGTTCGGAATCATCAGAAGAAGACCCTGAGAAGCTGTATAAGTTGTTGTCAGGGCGCCTGCTGCCAGAGAACCATGTACAGCGCCTGCTGCACCAGCCTCGGACTGCATCTCTGTAACCTGTACTTCCTGTCCGAAAATGTTCTTTCTTCCCTGGGTCGCCCATTCGTCCGTTGCCTCTGCCATAACAGATGAAGGGGTAATCGGGTAAATTGCAGCTACATCAGAAAAAGCGTATGATGCATGAGCGGCTGCATGGTTACCATCCATGGTTTTCATCTTTCTTGCCATAGTTTCTTTTCCTCCTTAAAGGTGTGATGAAAATTATTTCTAGACCACTTATGTGTCTAAAAGTCCATTTGTTATTATATCATAAAATCAGATTAATGTCCAATGAGATTCCCCTGTTTTTGTATATTCTTTCATACAAAATTACAGTATCTGCGAAAAAAGGAAAGGCGCCTGTCCTTTCCCTTCTATTTTCTGTCAAAAATATCCTGAAGCGTCTTTCTTTTCAAAAGCCTCCATAATTCTTTCTGAACCTCAGCAAGTTCCTGATGAACAAGGCATGGGGTATCCGTACTGTTTCTCACACACGGACTTCCCTCGTTCATACATTCGATAATAAAAAGCTCCGGATCAATAGCTGTGTATACGTCAAACAGCGTAAGCTCGTCCGGCTGTCTGTTAAGCGTATATCCTCCGTGCACCCCGCGAAATCCCTTCACAATTTTTGCTTTCTGAAGTTTTTTCAATATTTTGTACGCAAATGGTGCAGTGAGCTCTTCTTTTTCACATATTTCGTTCACGCTTAAACGCCGCTCACCTGCCAGGGCACGAATCACTCTCACTGCATAATCGCTCTCTCTTGTAATAAACATTCCGTCTAACCTCTTTCCAACCAGCTCTCTGTGTATTTCTCGCAGATATACAGCAGGCAGGTTTACTTTTGTATTATAACATTGTTTTCTTTTGTATGCAATTCCTTTATTTTTCACCGAATACAAGAAGAAGTCCCACAAGGAAAATCACAGTGCCAAGAATTGCACGAAGCCATTTTCCTACAGACTCTGCTTTTGGATTCTGAATGATTTTTTCCACATAACTGTACCCTGTTCCTGCCGCGATCAGAAGAATACTGTGCCCCACCGCATAGAGAACCATCAAAAGGATTCCCCACCAGGCATTTTTCCCAAGCTCTGCCACAAGAGCAAGAAGAGCCACCATAACCGGAATCGCACAGTGGGAAGCAAATAATCCTCCCAGTGCTCCTGTTAAAAATGCGCCCATATATCCTTTTCCTGAAATCTCCTCTGTCACATGAACATGAGGGATAATATTGATCACTCCCAACACTTGAAGAGACATTAAAAGCATCAAGATTCCCATAAGAATGGTCCACCAGTGTCCTGCCTCATGCATGTAGTGTCCGATTACAGACGCCACAGAACCGAAAATTCCAAACGTCACAGCCATTCCAAAAGCCATAGTAAGAGAAAGGCGAAAGGCTTTTTTCGGACCTGCTTTTGACGCGCCCACACAGGCAAGAAGCATGGGAACTGTCGCAAGAGAGCATGGGGTAAACGAAGTGATAATGCCCGCAAACAAGCTTAAAAGGGGCGCCGCCCACAGATTGTTTCTCATAATTTCTGCCAGAGTATCTAAAATTCCGTTCATGCCTTTTCCTCCTCTTCTCTGATCCGTTGCATAATTTCCTCGCCGATCTCTGCCGCCGTCTTTCCGTCCGTTTTTACCGAAAAGTCTGCTGCCTTTTCATAAAGCTCCCGCCTTTTCTCCATCAGTTCTTTAATATAGAATACATTCATGTTTCCCTCAAGAAGAGGGCGGGTATGACTTCTTTTTACTCTGTTATAAATAGTTTCCGGTTCTGCAGTAAGAAGAACAATTTTTCCTTTTGTCTTCATTTCCCGCACATTTTCTTCTTTTACTGCCACACCGCCGCCACACGACACAACAAAAGCCTTCCGGAAAGGCAGATTTTTCAGAAAGTCTGTTTCCAGCGTGCGAAAATATTCTTCTCCCTCTTTTTCGAATATGGAAGAAATGCTCCGCCCCTCTTTTTTTTCTATCTGCGCGTCCATTTCTATCTGACACATTTTATAAGTTCTGCTTAAATATTTTGCAACGGTACTTTTTCCGCTTCCCATAAAACCAATGAGAAAGATATGATTTTTTCTCATCTGTATCACTCCTTTGTCCCGAAATCCGGTAAAGTAGATTATAACAGTCCTCCTTTTTTTTGTAAAGTAGGCTTTTTTTACCGAAAACAAGAAAGAAGTGCAAAATAATTGTTGCAAATTTCCCAGTTTACGGTACAATGGAAATCGGCTATACTTACATTATAATAGGAAATTTTAAAAACAGTTCACGAAAAAGAGGTATATTATGATTTCAGCAAACAACATTACATTGCGCGTTGGAAAAAAAGCACTTTTTGAAGACGTAAATATCAAATTCACAGAAGGAAACTGCTACGGTCTTATCGGAGCCAACGGAGCCGGAAAATCCACATTCTTAAAAATCCTTTCCGGTCAGCTTGAGCCAACGAAAGGAGATATTGTCATCACTCCGGGGCAGCGTCTCTCCTTCCTGCAGCAGGATCATTTCAAATACGACGCGTACACAGTACTTGATACCGTAATCATGGGAAATGCCCGCCTTTATGAGATCATGAAGGAAAAAGAAGCCATCTATGCAAAAGAAGACTTCACAGACGAGGACGGAATCCGTGCCAGCGAACTGGAAGGTGAATTTGCAGAGATGAACGGCTGGGAGGCAGAATCTGATGCAGCTACTCTCTTAAACGGTCTTGGCATTGAGACAGAATTTCACTATTCCCAGATGGCAGACTTAACAGGAAGCCAGAAGGTGAAGGTGCTTCTTGCACAGGCACTTTTCGGAAACCCGGACATCCTTCTTCTTGACGAGCCGACCAACCACCTGGACCTTCCTGCTATTGAATGGCTTGAGGAGTTCCTGATCAACTTTGACAATACGGTTATTGTCGTATCCCACGACCGTTACTTCCTGAATAAGGTCTGTACCCACACAGCAGATATTGACTACGGCAAAATCCAGCTTTACGCAGGTAACTACGATTTCTGGTTCGAGTCCAGCCAGCTTCTCATCAAGCAGATGAAAGAAGCCAACAAGAAAAAAGAAGAAAAGATCAAAGAACTGCAGGAATTTATCTCCCGTTTCAGCGCCAACGCTTCCAAGTCCAAACAGGCAACTTCCCGTAAGCGTGCCCTTGAAAAAATCCAGCTTGACGATATGCGTCCGTCCAGCCGTAAATACCCGTACATTGATTTCCGTCCAAACCGCGAAATCGGAAACGAGGTTCTTATGGTTGAGAATCTTTCCAAAACCATTGACGGGGTAAAAGTTCTTGACAATATTTCCTTCACTCTGGGACATGATGACAAGGTTGCTTTTGTAGGTGCAAATGAGCTTGCCACTACAACCTTCTTCAAAATCCTTATGGGTGAAATGGAACCGGACGAAGGAAATTATAAATGGGGCGTAACCACTTCCCAGGCTTATTTCCCCAAGGACAACACTCTGGAATTTGACAACGACCTTACGATCACAGACTGGCTGACACAGTATTCCGAGATCAAGGATGCAACTTATGTCCGCGGTTTCCTGGGTCGTATGCTCTTCCCCGGAGAGGACGGCGTAAAACGTGTCCGCGTACTTTCCGGTGGAGAAAAAGTTCGCTGCCTTCTTTCCAAGATGATGATCTCCGGTGCAAATATCCTGATCCTTGACGAGCCGACCAACCATCTGGATATGGAATCTATCACAGCTTTAAATAACGGACTGATCAAATTCCCGGGAGTCATTCTTTTCACCTCCCACGACCATCAGTTTGTGCAGACAACCGCAAACCGTATTATGGAAATTCTGCCAAACGGAACCTTAATTGACAAGATCACAACTTACGACGAATATCTTGCAAGCGATGAAATGGCAAAGAAACGCCACGTATTCGAAGTAAACGAAGAAGACGCAGAGGACAATTAAATCTACTCTTTGCATAGAAAAAGGTTTGAGCTGTTTTTGCAGTCCAAACCTTTTTCTTTACTATATCTATCATGCAGTAATATCTGCAAGCTTTCCTCCTGTCACTTCCAGAAGCGCGTCTACCGGCACTTTAAGGGTAAGCCCTATCCTGCCTCCGCTTACATAAATCTCCTGAAATTTTCCTGCAGAAGCGTCAAATATCGTAGGAAACTGTTTTTTCATGCCGAGAGGACTGCAGCCGCCCCTCACATATCCCGTAATACTTAATATATCTTTTACATGAATCATGTCTACCGATTTTTCTCCAACGGATTTTGAAGCCGCTTTTCTGTCCACTTCTTTTTCAATGGGAACAACAAACACATAGTAACTGCCGCTTTTCCCTTCCATAACAAGCGTTTTAAAAGACTGCTCATAGGGCGCGCCCGTAAGATCTGCGCTGTGCATACCGTCCACAAATTCGCTGCACTCATAAGTTAGTGTTTCATACGGTATCTTTTTTCTGTCCAGCATACGCATTGCATTTGTCTTTGCCTCTTTTGCCATTTTCGCACCTCCTTTCCGGTTTGGCTGATTTTCTTTTAGGCTGATATATCTGTGTTTTTTCCAGAAAATCCTCTTCTCTTTCCGCTTCTTCCTCTTCATACAGATCATCGTCATAGGGATCATAATCATCTGCATAAGGATCATAGAATTCTTCCGGCATATGTCTTACAGGTTTTCTTTTTCTTCTTTCTTCCGTCTCATCTTCCTCATATTCAGGCTTATTTATCACAAACTGAAGAAGCATTCCAAGCGCCACAAATCCCACACTCATAGCAAGACCGTAAGGAATATTTGCAAGTCCGCCAAGCTTT
>URHH01000164.1 GCA_900547615.1 uncultured Blautia sp.
CTGTCCCAGTCATAACCCGGAATGGACTGCAGTTTTTCCAGTGCCCCCGTAAGAAGCGCCGGGTCTTCAATCCAGAATGTAATGCCATTTGCGTACTCTGTCTTTTCCTGCCATACATCCCTCTGGACGTCCATACCGCTTTTTTCATCTACAAAAATATAATTGGAGAGAATCTCTGTCTCCGCTCTCTGTGGGGAAGTATTATCTGCCTCCGGGTCTACCTGAAAAATCCCCACAATCTCAAAATCATATGTATTGCCCACACCGGAACGCGCCCGCATGATCATCTCATCTGTCACAGTTCCGGTAATCGTATCGCCTATGTTCAAGCCATTTGCTGCGGCAAGCTCTTCGGAAATGACAGCTTTTCCCGTATCCCCTCTTTGAATATGCTCGCCTTCCGTAAGCTTTAATTTCCCTTCCGTAAACTCTCTTCCAAGAACGCTTTCCATACAGGAAACCATTCTCGCCGTATGGGCTTCTTCCTTTCCTTCTGATGTAAATTTTCCCGGGATCAGGGAAAGTTCCTTCATGGAAAGAAAAAATGTATTTGTCCCGCTCCATTTCTTTGGATTTATTACTTCTGCAGCCGCTTCCCCAAGCTCCGGCGTTACCAGATTTTCATCATCAAAGGTTCTTTCTACTGTAAGACAGGCATAAAACTGCTTTCGAAGCTCCTCAAGAGAATTTCCCACCGCATCTGTGAGGGTAATTCCCGCAAGCACCAAAACGGACAGGGTAAAAAAGATGCCCGCAAGAATCGCGCTTCTTGATTTCCTTCGTTTCAGATATAAAACAGCATGGTACAAAATTCCTTTTTCTTTATTCTTCTGCATACTCCCCAACCTCCGCTGAAAAACGCTTATCCCTGTAAGTACATACTACATCAGCTTCCTTTGCCAGCGCCGAAGAATGCGTTACCATAATGACGCATCTTCCTTCTTCATGGGCGCTTTTTTTCAAAAGCTCCATAATTCCCTTAGCCGTATCTTCATCAAGGTTTCCGGTTGGCTCATCTGCCAGAATCACCGGCTTATTGCTTGCGATTCCTCTTGCAATGGCAACTCTCTGCTGCTGCCCTCCGGAAAGCTTCAGCACGTTTCTGTTCCACAGCTCTCTGGAAAGCCCTACCTTTTCCAGCGCCTCCTCCACAGGAAGCTTTGCAGTCAACTCCACATTTTCTTTTACCGTCATATACTCGATCAGATTATATCCCTGAAAAATAAACGCCACATGATCCTGCCTGTGCTTATCAAGCCCATATTCTTTAATATCCGTTCCGTCATAAAGAATCTTTCCTTTTCTCGGACTGTCAAGCCCTCCCAGAAGAGAAAGCATGGTGGTCTTTCCACAGCCGGACTGCCCCAGAATGGCATACAGCTTCCCCTTTTCAAAATCAAGATTCACGTCCTCCAGAACTGTGTTGTAATCTGTGTAAGAATACATCATATCAACAATTTGTAACATAGCTTATTCCTCCCATTTTATGATTCTGCCATTTTTTATTTCATATATTTTATCACATTTTTTTGTATACTCTAACTGATGAGTGATTAAAATGACCAGTCTGTCTCCTAACATCTCTAATCCTTTTGTAAAAAACCATTCTTCCGATTCTCTATCTAAATTAGAAGTACATTCATCAAAAATAAAAATCGGAGCCGGATGAAGCATCGCCCGAAGAAATGCAAGTTTCTGCTTTTCCCCTCCTGACAAATTGGTACTGTCCACTCCTACAAGGGTATCTAAACCGTCTGGAAAATGTGTCAAAAGTTCTTCCATTCCAGCTACAGAAAATACAGCTTTCAGTTCTTCCTCCCCGTATTTCCCCTCATAATCCAGATTTTTTCGAATCGTTTCCTGAAATAGATAAGGAAACTGAGAGACAACAGAAAAAAGAGAGCGGTATTCTGTCAAAACAATATCCTCTGCTTCCTGTCCATTTATAACAATCATTCCGCTGTCCGGCTGAAAAAAACGAAGCAAAATCTGAATCAATGTGCTTTTTCCACTTCCATTCTCCCCTATGATAGCGATTTTTTGTCCGCGGTATAACTTCATTGACACATCTCGCAGAACACTCTTTCCATCGTATCCAAAACAAACTTTACACAGTTCCAGAAAATGAAACTCCTGTTGGAGAGTTTTCCCCTTCTGTGGCTCTGTTTCCAGGCGCCAGAATTCTTCAAGTCTCCGAAATGAAGGGCGGATCTGGGCAATGATCATTTTAATGTTCATAAGCATGGAAATAGGTCCTGTTACATTTCCACTGTAAGAAATAAAAGCAAGAACACTTCCCATGCTCATAGAGCCATTGCAGACAAAGAAACCACCTAAAAGGTAATAAATCCCTGTCATAATTCCCTGTATTCCCGTTTCCACTGTCATATTGCATATGTCGAGGAAGCTGATCTTCTGTTGTTGATGCAGCAGTTCTTTTTTATACCTGGAAAAACACTGTTCTTCTGTTTCATAACGATTTTGAAGCTTTACCTCCCGAATCCCGGTAATCCGGTCGGACATCCAGGCATAGAAACTCTGATTTCTTTTAATATAATCCTGAAAAAAATGTTCTTTTTTTCTGCTTAATATCTGTAAAAGTAAAAATTTTACCGGAATACACGCAAGAATACAAAAAGCCATTTTCCAGTTAATATAAAACAGCCCGATAAAACCGCTGATAATGCGAAGTGTATACGTAAACATATACAAAATCCCTTTGTCCAGCAGCATTCCCGCGCTTTCAATATCCATATTCAACTGATTGATGATCTCTGTACTATTCTGTTTGGTAAACTGATCCATTTTCAGACGGAGTATTTTCTGGAATGCCTGCACATGCAGCTTATGAAGTACATCATTACGTACTCTGAGCAACAGCCAGTCCTGAAGCGCTTCCAAAGCCTGGACAGCTATGATAAGAGCAATTAAAATGCAGGCGTATGTACAGATGGCTCGATAATTTTTCTGAATAAGACCGCTGTCTGTAAGCTTCTGCACAACCAGAGGGTGAAAAAAGCTCTCCACCATACACAACATACAGGCTCCCAACATCACAATTAAAGCTGCTGTATGCTTTTTCATAATCTGTAAAATCTGCTTTAAAACATACTTCATAAAATCCCTCAGCTCAGTATTTGTATCAAAGTTTTGCAAATATCGTATTTTATATCAGAAGATACCGGCACTGCACATATAAACCTCCCATCTCCATAAAATTCGATGTCTCTTTCTTTGCAAAAGACTTCCACATCATAGAAATTTTCTTTTTGTTCTATATTTTCTTCCTCATAAAAAGAAAGTAATAAAAAAACTCCAAGATAAGAATCCATATCTGCAAGCAGTTCCTGTCTGCGAGTACCATAACTGTTTTTGTTTAATATCTGAAAATGATTCCCGGAATCTTCTTCAACAAGTGCGGCTGCTTCCAGACGGAATTCCTTTGAAAATATAGATAGCAATACTTCTGGCGGAAAATACTTTTGGCTTCCATATATAGCAACAACAGGATTCTCGGAAGGCTTTCCCCAGGTTATGCGCTTAAAATCTGAAAAAGAAACTATTTGATTTTCTAACCATTTATCTGTTGTATCCCAGCCATGTGCCTTAGCCCAGTTTATTAATTCTCCTGCTATAACTGGAACTGCATAACTGTTTCCACGCCAGTCTCCCCTTTTATTTGCACCTATCTTAATATTTACTACATAGATTCTTTTTAAGATATTATGATACGCAATTCTGCACTCTCCCGGTTTCAAGCAATCCTGCCAGTCCATTGCTGCGCAGAATACTTCCGGATAAGCTCCGGGAAGTGTCAGCTTTCCCTCGTTACTTAAAGATGCCACTACCCGGATTTTTTTTTCTTTTATTTCCTGCATGACTGCTGTTAAAACAGATGCTTCAGAAAGATAAATAGTTCCCAAGCTTAAACAGATGATATTTATTTTCTCTCTGATGCAGCATTCCAAAGCCCTTTTTAAATCGTTCACAGGTACAGGTGTATTCCAGTTTTCTGTTATTCGTACATCAAAAAGCTCATAATCATTTGTACACTGTTCCAGAAGTCTGGCGCAGACTGTCCCATGTTCTCCTTCCGGAATATCATGTACCGTTGTTCCTTCATGAAGAATTAAAGTTTTCCTGATTCGCTCTGGATATAAAAGCGCCTGCCTGTCAATTCCCTCATCTACAATCGCAACTCTCATGCTTTTAATTCCTTTTCACTATTCGATCATAGACAACACCCGTATGGGTTCTAGTTTCAGTGTTTTCTTAATTACCGCATTTACACAAAAATAAATTATGAGAATCATAACAATAAATACTATCAGAACAGTTCTAATATCTATTCTTGTGTTTAGTTCTTCAGGCGGCTCTACACCTGTTTTCTGGTTCTTTGCCATCTCTGAGGCTTTACTTTGTTCCCCACGGGCAATGGCTGCTTCAATTTCTTTCTCCGTATATACCTGCTGTTCCTTCTCCTGATGCACTGCCCCATATATCTGCTCGCCAATCACCGGAGTGACCGCAAAGCTCACAGCAAAAGCAAGAAGAAATGCAGTTATACCGATCAGCAGATGTTCCAACAAAAACTGCCTGCGGATTTCTTTTCCCGTGATTCCAAGTGACATCAAAATTCCTGTTTCACGGACACGCTTTTTCATGGAATGAGTAATTACCAATGACAAAAGCAAAATACTTGCTGCTAATATGACGCAAAGGCATACAAACATTATCTTTCTTACCGTATCGAGTGGTTTTACTGCATCTTTATACATGGAATCATCTTCTCGCAATTCGTAATACTGCCAGTCAATTCCCTCAAGACGGTTGACCTCTTTCATCACTTTATCAAGTTCTGCCGGGTTTTCTACATAAATTGTTGATACCCATAAAGACGGAGAATCTCCATAAATTTTATCCAAATCATAGCCTGTTTCGTTGTCTACGAGAATCCAGTTGTTCAGTATATCACATTCATTTGTATATTCGGTTACGACTTGAGTATAAGTTGTTTCATAAATTCCTACAATTTTCGTTTCAATCAGTCCTAACGGTAAAGCGGGCAAACCAGTACCCAAAGTTAGTGAACTTGCCTGAATTTTAAATGTATCTCCAATCTGTAAATTATTCCTTTCAGCAAACTCTTCCGAAACCAGAACAACGTGCTTATCTTCCGGTTCAATATGTCTTCCTTCTATTAACTTGAAATTTCCATTTTGAAATTCTTTAAAATGTTCACTTTTT
>URHH01000165.1 GCA_900547615.1 uncultured Blautia sp.
CCTGCTTTTGAGTATAATGAACTCAATGAAATGAGGCAGTCGGGGACTTGTGAAAAGGAGAAATTATGCTTTTTTGGAGTACTGTTAAAAGGCAGTTGAGAAAGATTATACCAGCAGACAGGGTTTATCTGGATAAAAAATTTAAAGAACAGGATAAGAAATTTCTGGAGCAGCAGGATAAAGATTTCCGGGAAATAGATAAAAAGATAAAGGAGCTGGACAGAAAGCTCCAGGCGCTTGACAGCAGCCTTAAAACGTCGGGAGAGCGTCAGGACAAGATTTTTAAGGAAGTTCAGAAAAACAGAGAAGCAGAACAGAAAGCTTCGGAGGAATTGAGACAATATGTGGAGCAGGAGTTCAGAAGACGCGACGACTGGGGAAAACGGGCGGCAGAAATCCGCCGTCTTGCAGGAGAGCGTCCTGTGTGGATCATTAAATGCCCGGCTCCGGAAGGACCGAAAAAAGTCAGATGGGGCGATTACGCTTATGCATTAAGTCTGAAAAGGTATCTGGACAGGCTTGGAATTTACACAGTGATCGATATGAGAGAGGACTGGGACTGTGAAGAAGAGGCAGATGTGGTTCTTGTGCTTCGCGGCTGCCATTTTTACAGACCGGACAGGCGAAATAAAAAATGTCTTTATATTATGTGGAACATCAGCCATCCGGATATGGTCACTGAGGAGGAGTATGAGCTTTACGATGTAGTCTGCATCTGTTCCAGATACTATGCGCAGAAAATGGCAGATAAGGTGAAAGTTCCTGTACTTGCTCTTTTGCAGTGTACAGATACAGAGCTTTTTTATCCGAAAGAGGAACCGAAAGAAGAATATGAAAATGATTTTGTTTTCATCGGAAATACAAGAGGCGTTGCAAGGCGATGCGTACTGTGGGCAATTCAGGATAAGCTTCCTCTGAAAATATGGGGAACAGGCTGGGCGACGATGTTTCCGGAAAACAAGGATCTGATACAGAGCGGTTCTATCGAAAACAGCAAGATTCCGGACGTTTACCGGGCCTCCAGAGCAACCTTAAACGATCACTGGAAAGATATGCTAAACGACCAGTTTGTAAATAACCGTATTTTTGATGCGCTGGCATGCGGACTTCCTGTTGTATCGGATTCCTGTGAAGAATTAAGAAGTATTTTTCCGGACGCAGTTCTTTATTATGAAACAAGAGAAGATTTTGACAGGTGTCTTCATACTCTTGAGACAGATTATGACAGGGTGAAAGAAAAAGTGGCTGCTCAGTGGCCTCTTATAAAAGAAAAATATTCTTTTGAGGCGAGAGCGAGAGAATTGGTGGAAATAGTGGAAAAATATGGAAAGAAAGATAAGTAAAAAACAAATTTTTCAGATGTTCATGCTGCTTCTGGTAACAGGAGCAGTATGTATTCTTGTATATAAGGCACAGATCCGGGAAAATCTTCACAAGCCTCTGGAATATACCATGATGACAGAGCATAAAGACAGGGGAGAAATTGTGCTTTCCCGGGAAATGCCGGAAATTTCGGAGGTGTTTACCTGTAAAACTCCGGAGCTGAAAAAGATAAGTATAGAATGTACCGGAAAAAATGTGGCTGCAGGCGCTATGCTTTCTATGACGCTTTCTGACGGGGAAACAGGAGAGGTTTATTTTGAAGAGGAGAAGCCGGCAGGGGAAGTATTAAATTCCAGGATCCAGAAAAAAGTGGAGATGGAGTTAAAAGAACCGTTAAAGGATTCAGAAAACAAAAAGCTGCGTCTTACATGGAAGCTTAAAAACGGAGATTCCACTGCTTTTCATATTACAGCGAATCAGAAAAATGTAATTGTGGATTCTTTTAACGATCAGGAGGGCGACGGCACAAACGTGATATATTATCTTCATTATGGGGATAATACATGTCTGAAAAGTCTTTATGCCCTTTTGTGCGCGGCGCTTCTTTTTTTCGAGGCAATGTGTTTTTATATGATCGCTATAAGAAGGCTCTCCGTAGAAAAGTTTTTTATTCCTGCAGCTCTTGTCATGGGTCTGATTTTTCAATGCCTCTTTACAGTGGGAAGCGTGCCGGATGAACAGACGCACCTGGATACGGCTTATAAGTTTTCCAATCGAATGCTTTTTGTGGAGGAGACGGAAAATCCATACACTATTTATAAGAGAGTCTGTGATGTGGAAATGAGCGATATGCTTACAAATGGTCTGGAAACAAATTCCCATTATCTTCTTATGACGGAAACATTTACGGAGCCGGAGAATACAGAGCTTATGGAAGTACCGTATCAGGATGCCTCCAGTCTCGTTCCGGGATTTGTATATATGCCGGCGGCAGCAGGGATCAGTCTGGGAAGACTGCTGGGGCTTTCTGCTATGTTTACACTGCAGCTTGGCAGGATTTTTAATCTGCTTGCTTTTGTGCTTCTTTCCTGGGCTGCGATCCGGCTCATTCCTTTCGGGAAAAATCTTCTGGGAATGACGGCGCTTCTTCCCATTGCGCTTCAGCAGGGCGCGTCAGCTTCGTATGATGCAGTTGTAAACGGCAGCTTTTTTGTTTTTACTGCTCTCTGCCTGCGAATGGGGAAAGAGGAGCAGAAGAAAAAGTGGGAATTTGTACTCCTGGGGCTGTTTGCGCTGTTTACAGCAACGACAAAGGGCGGTGTTTATCTGCCTCTGATTCTTCTTGCAGCCTTTGTTTTCTGCGGAAATCCCGGCAGGAAAAATCAGAAGGGGACGAGAAAGAAAATATCTGTAAAATGGCTTGTGATCGGAGGAGCGCTCCTGTCAGTTCTGCTCGTTCTCTGTATCAGTAAATTTATGCCTGTGCTGCAGACTTTTTTCCAGGCGGGAGAACCGGCGGCAGATGGAAGCGGTATGTATACGCTTCCCTATCTTCTCGCGCACCCGTTAAAGGTTGTGTACCTTTACTGGAACACTCTTATGAAGAGAGGGGATTTTTTCCTTCACAGCTTTCTTGGGGGAACTCTTTCCTGGCTTGATTTTGAGATGAGCTGGCTTTTTGCCATTGTATTTCTCGGCGGACTTCTCCTTGCGGCAAATATGGAGGGAGATCGTTTTGCGGGAAACAGAAAACAGAAAATCTTTATGGCGGCATCATGCCTGTTGTCAGCCGGATTGATTTTTCTGTCCATGCTTGTTGGATATACGAAAAACGACCTGAATTACATTCAGGGTATACAGGGAAGGTATTTTCTTCCGCTTGCGCCTGCCTTTCTTCTTCTGGCAGAAAGCAAGATGATCCATGTCCAGAAGGAACAGAGGGCTTCCATATGGCTGACGGTTCTTGTGACGGAGATTCTTCTTGTACTGCAGGCTGCGGCAATGACAGGAATAGTGTAGGGACAGAGGTAAAGGAGATAAAAATTGAAAATACTGATTATCATTCCGGCGTATAACGAAGCGGAATGTATAGAAACAGTGGTGGATAATCTGACGGAAAATTATCCCCAGTACGATTATGTGATCATCAATGACGGTTCTACAGATGATACGCGAAAAATATGCGCAAGAAGACATTTTAATTTTATGGATCTTCCTGTAAACACAGGACTTTCCGGAGCGATTAAAAGCGGAATGCGCTATGCCAATTATTATGGGTATGACCATGTTCTTCAGCTTGACGGGGACGGCCAGCACGATCCTGCTTTTATAGAGGATATGGTAAAAGAGATGGAAAAGTCAGACTGCGATATTGTGATCGGCTCGCGGTTTAAGACAAAGAAAAAGCCCTTCAATTCCCGTATGATAGGCAGCCAGATCTTAACGGCGGCAATCTGGTGTACAACAGGCGGAAAGTATATCGGAGACGTCACATCGGGAATGCGGCTTTTTAATAAAAAGATGATCAAGCGTTTCGGATACGATATACACTACAGTCCGGAGCCGGATACCCTGGCGTATCTTCTGAACTGCGGAGTGAAAATCCGGGAGGTTCAGGTAGATATGAATGAGCGCCTGGCAGGCGTCAGCTATCTGAATTTTAAAAGCTCTGCCTGGTATATGATGAAAATGTTGTTTTCTATTGTGCTGTTTCAGTGGTTTCGAAAGAGAGTAAAGGAGTAAGAGATGTCAGATATAATGCGTATCCTTCTTTTTTTTGCATCGATTGCAACAGGGGGATGGATTCTCTATAAAATCCGAAGATTTCAGGTGAAAATGCAGGATGCCATTTTCTGGGTTGTCTTTGCAGTCGTTCTTTTTATCCTGGGCGTTTTCCCGGGAGCCTGTTACTGGCTCACTGAGAAGCTGGGAATTATTTCACCGGCAAATTTTGTATTTCTTGTGGTGATTTTTCTTTTGCTGGAAAAAGTATTTACGCTTTCGATCATCGTGTCGCAGCTGGAAGAAAAAATTTCGGTCCTCTCTGCGGAAATCGCTCTTCGCACCAGTGATTCCAAGAAAAGACTGGAAAAGTTGGAAGAAAAAGAGGCGAAAAAAGATACGAAAGAGGAGGAAAAAGATGTACAGTAAAGATTCTCATACTTTTGTGATCTGTGCCTACGGAAACAGCCCGTATCTCGAATCCTGCATTCAGTCTCTTCTCTCCCAGACCGTGCGGACAAAGATTGTGATGTCTGCGTCAGAACCGGAGGTTTCCGTCATTTCTCTGGCAGAGAAGTATCACATTCCCCTCTTTGTGAATAAAGGGGAAAAAGGAATCGCGGGAGACTGGAATTTTGCGCTTTCCTGTGCGGAGACGCCGCTTGTGACTCTGGCGCATCAGGACGACCGATATTATAAAACTTATGCAGAGGACGTACTGGCAGCTTTTAATACCTGCTGTCGTCCTCTGCTTGCTTTTACGGATTATAATGAGCTCAGAGAAGGACGCACAGCGGAGAGCAATCGCCTTCTTAAAATAAAACGCCTTATGCTTTCTCCTTTAAGGCTCCGGTTTTTGCAGAAAAGCCGTTTTGTCCGAAGGAGGATTCTTTCTCTGGGAAATCCGATCTGCTGTCCTTCCGTGACCTTTGTGAGAGAAAATCTTCCCGGATTTTCCTTTCAGAATAATATGGACAGCAATATTGACTGGCAGGCGTGGGAGGAGCTTTCCAGGAGAAAAGGAGAGTTTGTCTACATTCCGGTTCCTTCTATGGAGCATAGGATACACCCGGATTCTGCCACAAGCAGCGTGTTAAAAGACGACAGAAGAAGAGCGGAGGATATGGCTGGGCTGGAGAAAATCTGGGGGAGGGGCATGGCTTTCCAGAA
>URHH01000166.1 GCA_900547615.1 uncultured Blautia sp.
CTCCAATATTTATGTCCTTTTCGTTCCACCCATGTTTCTCATAAACAGCCTGAATTGCTCTGTCCAAAATAAATGGTGCCGGAGCTGGAATAGGAAATGCCCCTTCAAAAACCTGACACAATTTTCCTATATGTTCCGATAAGGTTAATCCTTTCGGAAATTCAAATGGATTTATTCGCAACGGAAAATCTGTACTGGCAGATGGGGAAAATACAATCAGTTCAGGAATATCAAATAATGCCAGTTCTCTGTACTCACGTTTCGCAGGTTCTAATACTAAGAATGGAATATGTGCCTTTTCTTCTGTTCCATCTTTCTTCCTAACCCTGTGATTCCATAAATTATTTGCCATATACAACATTGTATTTGTTTTTCCGGCACCTGGTACACCACACACAAACATGTGCTTTGGTAGCATATCAAATGGAATTTTCACATCATAGTTATTAGAATCTTTCCCCAGAGAAAATCCCGAATTTTTATGAACAGCAGCCGTTTCTTTTGACAATTCAATATTCTCGCCATCGTACAAAACCGGTAATCTGGTAAAAGCCGCCGCTTCTTCTAAGGTAAACGTAACAGGCCAATATATCATAGAACCGGGTGTTTCCTTGCTGCAGGACTCTTCTCTTGGAGGAATCTCATTCAAATCTTCCATTCCGAAAAAACTTCCTGTTTTCTCCAAAAGATTACCATTTCCTGTTTCCAGACATTCAGAAATGGCAGAATCTATCAACAACTTACTATATTGCTCGTCATTACTAAAAGAACATATTCTGCCTAAAAAACTCGGAGAAGTATCTATCGCTTTCAGCCAGTCCTCATACTGTTTTAAAACCTCATTCACATTCGGGTCTTTTTTCTCATTATGTATTTTGGAATACTCACTAATTCCAGTCTTTGAATTATAACTGTTTCTTAAATAAGTAAGAGGATTTTCAAAAGCTTTATGTATTTCCTCCTCCAATTCTTTTTTCGCAAATAAATCAACTCTGTAACAACATGGTTCATTAAATGATTCCATTAATTTAAAAATATTGTATAGCCGACAATGATCTCTTATCTTCCAATTAGGAACTACATAAAAATATGTTTTTTCATTATTAACAGACGTTTCTAATATGCGCTCTTTTTTCCTCATAAAACACTGACAAGTATAAATTTCAGAGTTTATTTTTGGTTTCTGAATCTCTGTAAAATTAAAGTAATTTGAAATTCCCGATGCTTTCACTAATTTCCTCATTTTATCAAAATACTTTTCATTTTTCTCAGGACTAGTAAATAACAATCGGATATTAATTTTATTACCTTCAGGACGCTCCGGAGCATAGTCAAATAAAAAATGGATATTTACATTTCCTAACAATGCTGCGCGATAAAGCTGCCTTATAAACTGTACCTGAGCATCAAGCATTCCTTCTATTCCTGATTCTTCAAAAACCTGATACTTACTCAAAGTTAAATCTGGAATAGCTTTTATCTCATAAGCTAACATTACATCTCTCCTAACAAGTAAAATACCATATTTTCTGTACCCTTATTTATTCTCTTTTTATCCTACTTTATCTTATTTTATCCTACTTGTCAATATAGTATGCCACAAAATGGTATCTTCTATATAAAAAGGAGATTAACTATGAAACCATTAAAAACTAAAGTAAGTATAACTCTTGATAACGATCTGGTTGTCAGTCTTAAAGAAATGGCGGAAGATGATGATCGCTCATTTAGTCAGTATATTAATTTGATACTAAAAGACTGGGTTTTACATCACAACAACCCACACAGCAAAACAAATTCTATTCCCTAAATATATCCTCAATTATAAGCACCGTTAAAAAAACAGATTTATCTAAAACAGGGGCAGATGTAACTTATACAAGCCACATCTGCCCCTGAGAGTAAAACAATCTCCTGTAGAATACCAAATGTTAAAAACACCGATTTCTACAGGAGATTCCTATTTTAAGATTTAGAGCCATCTATCGACAGCTCATTTTATTTTGTTGTACTTCCAAAACCGCCGTTTCGAACGCCTTCTGCAGCATCGTCCACCGTGATTCCGTATTCTACAAATATTCCCTGCATAAATCCTGTTCCTGCAGGAATCACAAGGGTTTTTCCCTCGTTTGTATCATTTGTAAGCTTTGCAAAAATATGACCTTCATTGTCTGAATAAAAGTAATCGCTGTCAATAATCCCTACAGTATTATTTAACTGCAGGCGGTACTTAAATCCGAGACCGCTTCTGGGATAACATTTCAAAACCCAGTCCTGTTCCATTTCCACACGGATCCCTGTAGGGATTTTTACCGTTTCTCCAGGCTGTAATGTTACCTCAACAGGCGCAAAGAAATCATATCCTGCGCTTCCACTTGTAGCACGTTCTGGAAGCTTAATTTCCTGCGCTTCCGGCAGTCGCCCGCACAGGAAGGGAAATCCCTTTATAAATCTCCTGCACTTCTTCTGCGGAGATTTCCCCGAAGGTATCTTTCCAGTCTTCCAGAAAACGCGCTTCACTTACTTTATGAAATTTTGCAATTCTTCTCATATTCCGAATTTCTCCTTAATCCTGATAAAGAACTGCTTTTCCCTCTCTTAGAGAGGCGGGAACATCAATCACTCTCTGATTGGAAGAGCCCTTCCATTTAAGAAGCAGTTCTTTTTTGTCAACCTCAAACTCGCCGTCTACACAAACATCAAGATAACGGACAATCTCCAGATTTTGAATCTCTTCCCACAGAGAACCTGTATACAGCCAGATTGTTTTATCCGGATATTTCTCACGGATTTCCTTTGCAAGGGCTGTCACACCTTCCACATTGGCAGGATGAAGCGGGTCTCCGCCGGAAAAGGTAATACCGCTTACATATGCCTTATCCAGCTCCGTCATAATCTCTCTGTGCTCCGACTCTGTAAAAGGAAGACCGCCCTTGGGATCCCAGGTGATGGGATTCTGGCACTCCCTGCAGCCGTGGGAGCAGCCTGCCACCCACAGAACTACACGAAGTCCGTCTCCGTTTAACATATCGTCTTTCGTTATATTATGGTATCTCATAATTTACGCTTCTTCCGGTACATCTTTCATGCTGAAACTGATTCTTCCCATCTTGTCTTTTCCGAGGCAGATTACTTTTACCTTGTCGCCAAGTGTGAGAACATCTTCTACACGGTTAATTCTCTCTTTACAAATTTTTGAAATGTGGACCATTCCTTCTTTGCCAGGTGCAAATTCAATAAATGCTCCAAATTCCTTAATGCTTACAACCTTACCTGTGAAAATCTGACCTGCTTCAAAATCAGTTGCAATGATTTCCACCATTCTCTTTGCTTCTTCCATCATTTTCTGCTCTACGCCGCAGATAGATACTGCGCCTTCGTCTGTAATGTCGATTTTTACGCCTGTACGCTCAATAATGGTGTTAATAGTCTTTCCTCTCTGACCTACTACGTCCCCAATTTTCTGTGGGTCAATCTGGATCTGGATGATTTTCGGAGCATATTCTCCTACTGTTGCACGAGGCTTGTCAATACATTTTTCCATAACCTCTGTAAGGATATACTCTCTCGCCTCTTTTGTTCTGCGGATTGCTTCCTCTACAATTGGTCTTGTAAGTCCGTGAATCTTAATATCCATCTGGATTGCAGTAATACCGTCATGTGTACCTGCTACCTTGAAGTCCATATCTCCGAAGAAGTCTTCAAGTCCCTGAATATCTGTAAGAACAATGTAATCGTCGTCTGTATCCCCTGTTACAAGTCCGCAGGAAATTCCGGCTACCGGTTTTTTGATCGGTACCTGCTGCCATAAGAGACATAGTGGACGCACAGATACTTGCCTGAGAAGTAGAACCGTTTGACTCAAAAGTCTCAGATACAGTACGGATTGCGTACGGGAAATCTTCCTCTGCCGGAAGTACAGGTACAAGCGCTCTCTCTGCAAGCGCCCCATGACCGATTTCACGGCGTCCCGGTCCTCTGGATGGCTTTGTCTCTCCCACAGAATAAGAAGGGAAATTGTAGTGGTGCATATATCTCTTAGATGTCTCAAATTCATCAAGACCGTCAAGGCGCTGTGCTTCTGCAAGAGGAGCCAGTGTTGTCATAGTACAGATCTGTGTCTGTCCACGTGTAAACATAGCAGAGCCATGTACTCTCGGAATAATATCAACCTCTGCTGCAAGCGGACGGATCTGTGTGATCTCACGTCCGTCCGGGCGCTTGTGGTCTTTTAATATCATTTTGCGGACTGTCTTTTTCTGATACTGATAAACAGCTTCACCAAGAACAGAAAGCCACTCTTCTTTTTCTGCAAAAGCCTCAGCAAGCTTCTCTGTTACTTTTCGAATATTTTCTTCTCTTGTCTGCTTATCGTCAGAGAACACTGCCTCTTCCATTTCTGCCGGAGGAACGATTTCTTTAATTGCCTCAAAAAGTTCTTCCGGAACAGCGCAGGATTCGTAAGAATGTTTTTCTTTACCGCAGTCTGCAACGATCGTATCGATAAATTTGATGATTTCCTGGTTTACTTCATGAGCTTTGTAAATTGCCTCAATCATTTTATCTTCCGGAATTTCGTTAGCTCCGGCCTCAATCATGATTACTTTTTCTCTTGTAGAGGCAACCGTAAGCTGAAGATCTGAAATATCTTTCTGTGCAAGTGTAGGGTTGATCACGTACTCTCCGTCGATCAGTCCCACCTGTGTAGTCGCACATGGACCGTCAAATGGAATATCAGAAATACAGGTTGCGATAGCAGAACCAAGCATAGCCGGAATTTCCGGATTGCACTGCGGATCTACAGACATAACCATATTTACAAGTGTTACGTCATTTCTGTAATCCTTCGGGAAAAGAGGACGCATCGGTCTGTCAATTACACGGGAAGTCAGGATTGCATGTTCACTTGCCTTTCCTTCTCTTTTATTAAATCCTCCCGGAATTTTTCCAACTGCATACATTTTTTCTTCATATTCAACGCTTAACGGAAAGAAATCAATTCCCTCTCTCGGCTCTTTTGACGCAGTTGCAGTAGATAACACAGTGGTGTCGCCATAGTGCATAAGAGCAGCGCCGTTTGCCTGTTTTGCAACGCGGTCAATATCTACAGTAAGGGTTCTTCCGGCTAATTCCATGGAATAACTTTTGTACATATTCTTTCTCCTTTTCTTCTTGATAA
>URHH01000167.1 GCA_900547615.1 uncultured Blautia sp.
ATCCTGCTTTTTCAAATGCTGCGGAAAGCTCTTCCGCCATCTGTTCCATCAGTTTTTTCATATTTGTCTCGTACTCCTTGTATTTTCTGTTTTAAATTCTTCAAATTTTTACTTTTTTGGTACAGCCGATCGCAAGGGCGCCGTGTCCGATATGACAGGCAATGCTCAGAGCGAGAGGCGCCATACGGACTTCATGTCCCGGAAATGCCGCTTCGATTTCTTTCTTAAATTCTTCTGCTTCCTCCGGATTTCCGGTATACGCGCTTTCGATACACATAAGCCCCTCTTCCTCATATGCTGCAAAGCGTTCCTGCATATCCTCCTGCGCTGCTTTTAACATGGCTCTCTTTGCCTGTTTTTTGCCCCTTACTTTGGCATAGGCGTCCAGCTTTTCTCCCTGGATCTGAAGTACTGGCTTTAAATTGAGAACCGTTCCGATCGCCGCAGCAGCAGGTGTGATCCTTCCGCCCTTTTTCAGATATTTTAAAGTTTCCAGAGTAATATAAATACTGGATTCCAGCTTTTCCGCCTCCAGTACCTCTTTAATCTCCACTGCGCTTTTTCCTGCGTCACGAAGCGCCAGAGCATCTACAACTGACTGATACTGAGTAACAGAAATTCTCTGATTATCTACTACCTGCACCTTTCCATCATAGTCTCTTGCAAGACCCATCGCGGTTTCACAGGAATTGCTCAGTCCGCTTGACATGGGAATATGTACGATTTCATCGTTTTCCTTTAAGAGCATATCCCAGAGACCGCAGACTTCTGCCGGACTTGGCTGAGAAGTGGAAATCGGCTCGTCATTTTTCAGTCTTTCATAAAACTCTTCCTGACTCAGTGTCACTCCCTCAAGATACATGGTTTCATTAATATAAAAAGGCATGGGAATTACGTGCACTCCCATTTCTTTCGCCTGTTCCTGCGTTATGCCGCTGTTACTGTCTGTCACAATGGCAATCTTTCCCATTTTCATTCTCCTTTGCTAGAAAATATACATACTGTGTTCAGTGTAACATATTTTGTTCCTCTTCTCAATTAGAAATTGAAAAAATCCCTCTTACATGATAAAATATGACAAAATAAGAGATGGGAGGCGTGTTTTATATGTCATTTACGCAAAACAGCTATGCACTGGCAGGAGAAACTCTGAAGAAAAAATTTGCCAGAAGAAACATGGACGCTTTTTACTGTGCCACAAAGGAAGAAGCAAAAAATTTGATTCTTTCCATGATTCCGGAAGGCTCTTCTGTTACCTGGGGCGGTACGGAATCTATGGAAGAAGCTGGCGTCTGCGAGGCAGTCCGCAGAGGAAATTATGAATTTATTGACAGAAAATCAGCAAAGACGCCGGAAGAAGCAAGAGCCCTTTACGGAAAAGTCGTATGCGCCGATTATTTTCTTACCAGCACAAACGCCTTCACTACAGACGGTGAGCTTGTAAACATTGACGGCGCAAGCAACCGGGTTGCCTGCATTGCCCACGGTCCGGCTCATGTCATTATCCTTGCCAGCATGGACAAAATGTGCGCTTCTGTAGGAGACGCTTACAACCGCGTACGCACACTTGCCAGCCCTCCAAACGCCATGCGTGTCGGTGCAGATACTCCCTGTGCAAAAACAGGTGTCTGCGGCAACTGTTTAAGCCCTGACTGCATCTGCTGCCAGGTTCTTGTCACAAGATATTCCCGGATTCCAGGACGGATCACCGTTATTTTATGCGGCGAAAAAGCAGGCTTTTAAAAACCTGCTTTTTTCGTCTTACTCCACTCTTGCTTTTGCAAAATACTGCGGGAGATGGAAATTGGGCTTTTCATTTTTGATTTCCGCAAAGGTTCCATAATGCTCAATCTCCGGTGTCTCGGAAATTTTGTAGAAGTTACAGTAAAAGACATCACCGTTTTCTATGTTTACTTTTCCAAGTTCTTTTATCAGAGTTTCCGGAATGAGAAGCTTTATTCCCCAGCATTCCCCGTCTTTATATACTTCCGGGAGAACAGAATCATACACCTTATCTGAAAAATGGCTTCTTCCTTTTCTTCCCTTTCCATATGCAGCATACAGCACTCCTGCGGAATTCATCTCAAAATTTATATACATGGAGTTTTCACGGATTTCTCCGTCCTCATCTGCAAAACCCAGAAAAACCTCCACTGCACTGTCATCGCATACCCGGAATCCCGGTATCTTTCCGCTTTTTCCGTTTTCCATATTTGTCTCTGTTCTGGGAGAAGATTCCTTACAGTACATTTCTACATAAAGACCTTTCCCTTCCAGGTATCCCATATATCCAAAGGTTTCCGGCTTTGGTCCGTCCACCCACTGATAATTGGAGACTTCAAAACGCTCACAATTTTTAATTTCCTCTTTTTCTGAAATTCTTTTTACCAGGTACTCCACTTGAAAGCCCTCCTTCGTTTGTTTTCGCTCCCTTTATTATAACGCTTCTTCCAAGAAGGCACAACAATAATGTTCCAAGAAAAGCAGCTCCTGCCTGAAATACCCTCACGATCTGCTCTGCCTCTTCCGGTGTTTTCGGAAGTATGAGATACATCTGGAAACTTTCGGAAAGCTCTTTCCACTTCTCAGACCAGAACGAAAAATCTGACCACTTTCCGGGAATCCAGTCTTTTGAAAGCTCCATATTCTGTGTGGAAATCCCGGATAAGCCGTTTCTTAAGAGAAACGCCTCCCCTGCGTTTTTCTTTGTCTCCCCCTGCTGTGGTCGCACAAAGGCTCTTGTATAAAGAGTTTTGCTGTCTGTTGGACGAATGAGTATCGCAGGCTGCTTCCAGGAAATGGTATCCCGGACTATATATGTTTTTCCATTTAAAAGAATCTCGCTTCCCACTGCCTCCCTGCTTCCGAAAAGCGCGTAAGACGTTTTTTCGTCTATCACACAGCCTTCTCTGTCCTCTTTTGAAAATCCCTGCACTTTTCTGTCATAAAGAGAAGCGTCTCCCAAAAGGCCGCAGACCATCGCTTCTTTCTGTGTTCCGTATTTTATAGACTGTAAAACAGAAATCCCTCCGTCCCAGTAAAAACATGCGTCTGTGGGAAGTTCTGCCCTGCTCTCTTTTTCCAGAATTTCTGCCACCTGGCCTTGATCCGGATATGTGCCGGATAAAAATACAGATGCTGCCGGATTCTCCTGAAGCATCCCACAAAGGCGAAGTCCGTAAAAGAGACAAAGCACCCCCATCACACAGAGAAGCAGCCCCGCTGCCTTTCTGAACCGGAAGGAGGTGTTTTTGCCTTTCATGACTCCTGCAGCCTGACAGGACTGCCCTCCGTAACTTCTCTGTCTGTGCTTATAATAACCTGCTGCTCGCTGGAAAGGCTACCTTCTTCCAGAGCTGCATAGGAATTGTTTTTATCCCGCACCGTTACCTCTACCTTTCTTGCCACAAGCTGTTCTCCAAGAATGGTGTTTTCCGTATCTGTCACATACACAAAGCTTCTTCCATTCTCTTCCCGGAGAGCAGACAGAGGAACACAGGTGGTAAAGGGTCCTTCCTCTCTTGTAATGGAAAATTCTGCTGTTTCTCCAACAGACAGGGTATTTTCCGGAAGAAGAATGGAAATCCGGCGGCTGTCTTTGTCTTCTTCCACCTCAGATATGGATTCTATCTGAGCTTCCGGAATTTCTGTTCCGCTGCTTCCCTTCACAGCAGCCATCCCTCCAATTTCCACATATTTCAGATCATCTTTATAGATGGTTCCTGTCATGCGAAGGCTTCCTCCCGTTTCATAAAGGATCGCGGAAGCCTCCTCTGTTGTCTGGCTTCCTGTAGAAGCGCTCATACTTTTTATTACGCCGTCTGCAGGGGCTTTTACTTTCCCCTTTGCCTCAAGAAGCGCCTGAAGTTTTCCAAACTCCTTCTGCAAAGCCGAAAGCTCTGCTTCTGCATTTTCAAGACTTCCGTCTGTCGCCTCTGCCATATCTGCGTCCTGCACTGCCCGCTCTGCCTCGCGCACCTCATTATTTCTTGCAATGATCGCCTGATTAAGAGCCTCTTCCTTTGCCCGTATTTCCTCCTGAAGGGCTGTCTCCTGTTCCTTTGTATAAGCGTCTGCTACATTGCCTCCCTGTATATTTTCCTGACTCTCTCCGGATTCCAGATGATCCCCTGTGCCATCAGAAAGGCTGTCGTCTCCCTGAGGCAGTGTGCTTTGTGCCTGCGCTCTTTCATTATAGAAATCCTGAAGCTTCTGTTTTGCCGCATCTACCTCCATTCTTGCATTTGCCATATTAATATCTCCGTATTTAATGGCATCGTTATAATTTTGCTGTGCCCTGTCTTTTTCCGTTTCTTTTTTCTGTCCATCTACAGAATCCGCACTTTTTAAATCCTCTGTTTTTCTTACCACAGTGTCAATTTCCATCTGTTTTTTTTCTGCGGTTTCCTGCAAAGTATCCTGATCCAGAACAAAAAGTGTATCTCCCTTTTTTACATTCTGCCCTTCTTTTGCAAATACCTGCTCCACCTTCTGACCGGCGAGGACAAACACCGCCTGCTCCTTTGTTCCCTCCACTCTTCCGGTTCCTTTTACATTATGGGCAATCACCTGATTCTGCATCTTCTTTGTATCCACATTTGCAACATTCAAAGAATCTGCCGCTCTTGATAAAAAAGTAAATACAAGCATTGCTGCAAAAAATATTACAATCCATTTCACTAATTTTCTTTGTTTATCCATCTCTTACTCCTTAATTGCTGTAGAAATAATCCCCTGTTCCAGATAATCCTGACCTGCCAGAAATACAAGAACTGCCGGAAGCAGTACAACAGCCGACGCCGCAAATGCAAGTCCTGCCTTTTCCAGACTGATATTTGGAAGAAACAAAGACAAAGGCCACAGACTTTTTGTCTTCAAAAACGCCATCGGCTGTTCAATTAAATTCCAGTACTCCAAAAATCCAAGAACCATAGCAGATATGATTCCCGGAGAGCCAAGAGGCAGCCCCACACGGATAAAAAGCATAAATTCTCCTGCTCCGTCAAGTCTTGCTGCCTCCATAAGCGCTTCCGGAATCCCCTCAAAAAACCGATACATAATAAACACCGGAAAAGTAGAAAACACAGCCGGAAGAATAATCCCCGTAAGAGTATCCAAAAGCCCCAGCCTGTCCAGAACAAGGTAATTGCTTAAC
>URHH01000168.1 GCA_900547615.1 uncultured Blautia sp.
CTTTCTGGTATTTGTGATTTTCTCATAAAATAATGCTATTTGTTTTTTCTTTTTATAATAATTACGGCTTCCTTTTTTGTTTTTTCTCCTGCACCCGTTGACTATATAAAGAAATTTAGTTATAATTTTGTTATAAAGAAAAGGAGGTGCAGGATATGCCAACCATTCGTTCCAGTGCTGATCTACGGAACAGCTACAATGAAATTTCCACATTTTGTCATAATTATTCCGAACCGGTATTCATCACCAAAAATGGAAAAGGTGATCTTGCAGTCATGAGCATCGAAGCCTATGAAAATCTGGTCGGTAAGTTTGAGTTATACGGGCTTATCCAGGAAGGTCTTACCGATATTGCAGAAGGTAAAACCCGCCCGTTTTCCGAAGCCATGTCTGATATAAGGAGCCGCAGGAAAAGGTGAATTATCACATTCACATCACACAGACAGCGGAACGGGATATGATAAGTGCTGCCGATTATATTGAATTTACACTCAAAAATCCAGAAGCCGCTGACCATCTACTGGATACTGCAGAGGAAAAGATCAATGCCCTTTCCCAGTTTCCGCAGAAATTCCCATTGGTCGATGACCGCATCCTTTCTTCCTGGGGGATTCGTTTTACCATCGTGAATAACTATCTCGCTTTTTACCGCATTTCAGAAACAGAGAAACAGGTAACTGTTGTCCGTTTTTTGTATGCCAAAAGTAACTGGGCATCCATCCTAAAAACAGGATTCCCATTACAATAAGACAAAACAAATGTCTCCGCCCTGACCGGCGGAGCTTTTTATTCCCTTTTACTTTTTCCTTTTGGAAATTCCAGGTGGAACTCTGCCTTTCCATCCTTCGTTCCCATAATCAGAGACGCATTAAAGTATCTGTCCTTTTTAACAGAATACAGATCTTTTACAAATACCCTGCCTTCTTTCAGAAGTTTCGCTGCCATACGTTTATCCATTTTTTTCCTCATTCCGGCAAGAAAACGGTTTTCTTTCCAAAGTGCAAAGGAACAATCCCGACTGTCACAGTAAAAATTATGTTTTCCTTCATAAACCGGACTCTGGCATACCGGGCAGATACCGATTACTTCTTTGTCCTGAAACTGTCTGCGTTCTTCTGAAGATATGCTCCTGCAATCCGCAAGAATTTCTTCCAGAAGCTTTATGATCCCCTCCATAAATCTTTCACTGTCTGCCTTGCCTTTTTCAACCGCAAGCAACTCATTTTCCCACTGTGCTGTCATGGCTGCTGATTTCAGTTGCTCCGGCAGGATAGATACCAGTTCCCTTCCTTCCATAGTAGGAAGAATCTGCTTTCCTTTTCGGACAGCATAATGGGAAGATACCAGTTTTTCAATGATCGCAGCCCTGGTTGCCGGTGTGCCCAGACATGCTGCCGACCCACATTTGTTACATCAATTTTATTGACACAAAGTCCAATCCATGGGAGTTGCTGGCTGAGATCATCCATCAAATCATAAATATCTGCCGTTGTTAATTTTTCATCAGATATGTACCTGGAACCTTGCCTGTGGGAAAAATGATGCCGTTTAAAGAAACGGCGTAAATCATCATAAGCCTGCCGATAATTGGCTCCAGGGTAGTGTTCCTGTAATTGGTGCGTATCTAAGTCAAAATTCAATGCCTTAAAATATTTTCTTTCCAAAGATCAAGCCCCCATTGCCTGTTTTTTCCGGTAATGCGTAAGCAGATCTTCTTCATTGAAATCGTCTGGATTATCAGAATCATCGCTGTCGTACAGCCGCCAGACAGATACATTGTCCATAAACCATGCCTGTTTTTTCAGGAGGTTTACAATTTTTCCAAACAGACTGAAGTCTTTTGCACGTCCGCAGTCACGGTACACCAATGCCCCTGAGTTATCTTCCATGCGGAGAAGCCCGGCGTTATGGAATGTGTTATTGAGTGTATTATAAATGCTTTCCAAATGGTATTTTTGTTCAGCAGCTATCTTTTCATTGTCCATACAAATCATCATCTTTAACATGAAAACAGCCTCCTTTCTGGTTGCTTTTATTATAGCATCAGAAAGGCAGTTTCACAATCTCTCAAAAATTATTTTCAAAAAACTTCATATCCCCGTTTAATTTTACCCCTCTCACTATGCAGTTAGTGAAGGGGTTTTCTTTTACCTTTTCCTGAACCTTGAAAATTTCATACCCTGCCCGGATAGATACCTGGCATTGTGTGTGCATTTTGCGTGCCTTGCCAGTGATGGGAAACTATGACGCTGCGGAAACGTCAGGAACCGGAGCAGGAACGTGTCCGGGAAGAACACAGGAAAACGCTCAAACCTAAAAATAACAGTAGATCGATGTGGCGGTGGCTGGTCTGAAAAGAAGCAGTTACCGCCATATATATGTGCTGTTATACAGCAAAAATAAAAAGGAAGGGAAACGCTATGAAGATAGGACTTATTGATTGTGACAGTTACCATTTTCCAAATCTTCCATTGATGAAACTTTCGGCTTATTACAAGGCAAAAGGGAATAACGTAGAGTTTGCAAAAAAAGATGGAGAATATGAGGTACTGTTCGTGAGCAAGATTTTTACGGAAACAAAAGAGCCGGAACTTCCAAAAGCCGGAATTATTTTCCGGGGAGGGAGTGGCTATGATCTGGAAAATACACTTCCAGACCAGATTGAGCATATTTATCCGGATTACAGTTTGTATCCTCAATTTACAAAAGACGCAGCATATGGATTCCTGACCAGGGGATGTCCCAGGAAGAATCATAGATTTTGTATCACACCGAAAAAGGATGGATGTATCAGCAGGAAAGCGGCAGATCTTGTAGAGTTTTGGCACGGACAGAGAAAAATCCTTCTCCTCGATCAGAACCTGCTTGCCTGCAAAGAACGTATGGAGCTTTTGGGGCAGTTAGCAGCATCCGGTGCGGAGGTGGAGTTTAACGGTGGGATGGATGTCCGGTTTTTGAATGAAGAAATTATTGCAGTATTAAGAAAAATAAGAGTGAAGGACTATCATTTTGCATGGGATGATCCACGGGAACTGTTAGAAGAAAAATTTCGTTTCTTCAAAGAATCCGGTCTGAAAACAAAAAATCAGTGCAGGGTATATGTGCTGACAAATTACTGGAGCAGTATGGAGGAGGATCTTTACCGGATTTATACACTGCGGGAGATGGGGTATATGCCATTTGTAATGATCTATGATAAACAGAAATTTGTGGACAGAAACGGACGCTGGTTGCCGGATGCTGCAAAAAGATATTCAAAGAGAGAATTACAGGCATTTAAGGTCTGCCAGCATATGCAGCGGTGGTGCGGACAGATACAGATTTTAACAAAATGTCCACGTTTTGAAGAGTATGAGCCGTATAGAAGGTGGGTTGAAAAGGGAAAACCGGTACCGGGAGATATTAGGAATAACAATAGATAGATGTGGCGGTAATGCTTTTGAAAAACGTGAGCTTACCGCTGTATTTATGTACTGTTATCGGGACATTTAAGGATAAAACGGTACAAATTTATAAAAGAGCGAGAGGAGAGGATACCAGTGAAAACATAGCATGGAATCAGGAAAAAACAACAACGAAAAAAATGAAAGAGAGGTTTAAGGATGAAAGGAAGAATGAAGCGGGCTGTATCTGGCTTTCTTACAGCAGTTACACTTATTTCTACCGTATTTCAGCCAGTAAATATTTATGCGGCTGAAAGAGATGTTTCCAGATTCCGGAACAGACGATCCTCCCCTTCCAATACCAGACGGATATACCATGCCTCTTTTTCAAAAAGCCTTGCAGACACGGTACAGACATAAGGTGAGAATCCATAACAATAATCCCCACACGGATGTACCGGAAAAACCGTCGCAGCTCCATCTGCTTCATAAAGGGCATACCCATTGGGATAAACCGTGATTGCTGCTGTTTCATTGATTTTTCTTTCCATAATGCTCCTTTCATTATTTTTCAGATAATTTGCTGTTGGGATTCTCTGCTCCGGAACCGGGCAGCCAATGAGTTGTTTTAATTCCTGCAGTGTTACCATATCTACCATCCTTTTCCCGGATGGCTGGAACTGTACCGCACAGGCAGAAAAAAACAATTCCAGCTCACCCGTTTTTTTTAATGGGAGCCGGAATCTTCTTCTACAGCCTGTACGTCGTCCGTTCTCATGTATTTATTTTAGAAAAAAACAGCCCTGTTTTCCTCAACCGATAAGTGGAAAACAAATTATTTAGACACACAATATGCAGAAATTCCTTATCTTCTCTCTAATCCATCAATCAGCGTTTCCATGGTCTTGACTACTATCTCCTGTTCTTTTTCCTGCAGCTTCCATATCCTGCGGCACACATTTTGTATCTGATGGCTTTCCTGCGGTGAATGTCCAACAGTATCTAATAAAGTATCTGCACCCATACATAAAACTTCTACCAACTTTCGGAACGTCTCCACAGACATTGCCATCTGTCCTCCTTCAATCCTGCTCACTGTGTTGGAATTGATTCCCGCCCGTTCTGCCAGTTCCTCCTGTGATAGTTTTAGTTCTATACGTCTGCTGCGGATACGTATTCCCAGTTCCATCAGTTCCCTGGATTTCACACGGTTTCCCAACACAATACCCTCCTGCAACATGTTCCAACTTTGCGACACTGTGACGCAAAGTTTATTTTATTTTCTTTGTTTCTTTCTGTTTTCTCCTATATTCCCGTTCCTTTCTTCTCCACTCTTCACTTTTCCATGGTCCTGAAAAAAGAAAAATAATATCTACTGCCAGCATCAATGCTGCCACCACTAAAAATACAATTTCAAATACAAGCATCTTCCATCCTCCTGAGATAAATTTCTCGAATCAAAAAAGCAACCAAATTTCCATTGAACAAAATCGCTGCGCGATGGCCTGCCAAGGCTGTGGCATAGCGATTTTCT
>URHH01000169.1 GCA_900547615.1 uncultured Blautia sp.
CGCCCCCACCATGCTGAAAATAGAAATAAATAAAAGGGGAACGCCAATCCATCCTGCTTTCAGCCCACAGGATACAAGGTGCTCCTGCATCATCATATTCACTACGTAACACCCGGCTGCGACAAGCCCGCCAAGCAGCATACGTCTGCAGACAGATGGATTTTTTTTCAGAAATTCCAGACTCTGCCCTGTATACAATATGAGTTCTCTTCTTATGTCTGCACATGTCAGCTTTTCTTTCTTATTTTCCCTTCCCACATTTGCTTCTGAAAGGCGCATAGCCACAAAAGAGCTTAAAATCCCCTGCACTATAGAAATAAAATACGCTTTGCGATACCCAAGAGCCACCGTTACCACACTGAGCAGATTTGTCATTGCAAAAATCCCCAGATAAATATTCTCCTGTATAGAAGAAACCTTCAAGTACCGCTCCTCCTGACCGCCTTCCAGGAGGCTGTCATATGTAAGCGCTTCCCGTGTCCCTGACACAAGATTATAACTGAAGGCATTCAGCCCCATTGCGATTAAAATCACCCAGAAGCAGTCTGTAGCGATCATACAGAATGAGCCCGCTGCCGAAATAATCCCCGATAAAATCAGAGTTTTCCGCCGCCCCATCATGTCTGACAGCATACCGCTTGGAATTTCACAACACATACTTACCACATGGAAAAAGCCTTCTGCCACGCCCACCTGGGCAAGGGAAAATCCTCTCTGCAGAAGAAATAAAACCCATACTGCGTCTACAATTTGAAATCCACTTATAATTTCATAAAGGTATAAATTGCGAAGTTGTTTTTTGATATTCATTTTGCACCACTCTTTTCCTGATTTATTTTGTAGAATGATGCCCAGATTTAGAATTGAAAAATAACAAAACTTAATAAGTTTTCAGACAAATACTTCTAAAAATGGGCGCACTTATAGCCTGAACACCAAAATCCGCACCTTTTTGAATCATTAAATATGGTGTTTTCCAGCCCATTTGTGCGCCTCCTTTTCTCAAAATTTATTGTAGTATAACATAAAATCAGCTGACTGACAATCAGGGAATTTCTATGTACATTGGTTTACACCCGTCGATATATCTATAATCGTCTGGCTCAAAAAATTCAGTAAAATCTTCAAATCCTAATCGTGTATAAAACTTTACTGCATCTTTAACAGAATAAAGAACTATATATTTTGCAGCAATAACATTCATCGCAATATCCGAACATTGATACATAAAACCAGACATAATAAAATCGCTAAAATAATAGTGTTCTTCTGTTTCATCAAACTGCAGTCCCTGCATTCGACAATCAAGAGCAAAATAGCGAATTTCAATAGCTGGAAGAGTTCTTATGTTATTCTGATATTTGTGAGTTATTCCGGAACAACACATAGTACAATAACCAATAACAACTAAATCTCTATTGTCGATGATCAAATACGTAACGCCCGAATCATCAGACAACGCCTTATTTTGAAGATAGCTATTAATTTCATCATTTCCACAGTCAAAATTCTCTGTATAGTGATGATTTTGTTCCGTCAGCTTATCAACGGAATATGTTATCTCTCTGCCATATGCATATTTCGAATATTTCATTTAATAGTATCTATTTTTCCTCCATGTCTTTTAAATTTTTCTATTGTTTTATTAAATGCTGATCTGGTATCTTTTTTTATAAACTCATCTGACTTAGATTTTGTTACCTGAAAAGAAAAATTCGCCGGTTTTGAAAATACAGCCATATCTTTGTCCTCCTTATACATCTTCCTGTTTTTTAGAATAAGTTACTATTTCCTCACATACCTTATCTTATGCAGAAAAGAAAAAGTTATTTATGAATCGCTTTCCACTTTAATTACACCTTACTATATTTACCAGGCAGGTTCAATAAATATTTTCATTAAAATTTTATATCCTGAAATTTTATATTTGGTGTCATTCTTTTTCTAAACAAAAAACCCTGTTCAAGATTTGAATCCTAAACAAGGTTTTGTTGTTTTACTTTATTCCATTTCTATTGTCGCCGGAGGTTTTCCTGTGCAGTCGTAAAGCACTCTGTTTACGTGTTTTACCTCATTTACGATTCTGCTTGTTGTCTTTCCAATGATTTCCCACGGGATTTCCGCGCTCTCGGCTGTCATAAAGTCTGTTGTTGTAACAGCGCGAAGGGCAACTGCATAGTCGTATGTTCTTTCATCGCCCATAACGCCTACGGAGCGCATATTTGTAAGAGCAGCAAAATACTGGTTTACTTTTTTGTCCCAGCCAGCTTTTGCAATCTCTTCTCTCCAGATCGCGTCTGCTTCCTGCACCATCTGCACCTTCTCTGCAGTTACTTCCCCGATGATACGGATCCCGAGTCCCGGACCCGGGAATGGCTGACGGAATACGAGATACTCCGGAATACCAAGCTCAAGACCTGCTTTTCGCACCTCATCTTTGAAAAGGTCGCGAAGCGGCTCGATGATTTCTTTGAAATCTACGAAATCCGGAAGTCCTCCTACGTTGTGGTGAGACTTTATCACTGTAGATTCGCCGCCTACGCCGCTCTCTACTACGTCCGGGTAAATGGTTCCCTGCACAAGGAAATCCACTGCACCGATTTTCTTTGCCTCTTCCTCAAATACGCGGATAAATTCCTCGCCGATGATCTTACGTTTATTTTCCGGTTCTTCCACGCCCTTCAGCTTCTCATAGAAACGTTCCTGTGCGTTTACGCGGATAAAATTAAGATTATAATGTCCTTCCGGTCCGAAAACAGTCTCTACTTCATCTCCCTCGTTTTTGCGGAGAAGACCGTGGTCTACAAATACACAGGTAAGCTGATTTCCAACTGCTTTTGAAAGAAGTACAGCCGCAACAGAGGAATCAACGCCGCCGGAAAGAGCGCAGAGAACTTTACCATCTCCCACTTTTTCCCGGATGGATTTGATAGATTCTTCCACAAAAGAATCCATTTTCCAGTCTCCTGCACATCCACATACATTGTATACGAAATTGGAAAGCATCTTTGTGCCTTCCTGTGTATGGAGCACTTCCGGGTGGAACTGTACTGCGTACAGCTTCTTGTCTGCATTTTCAACGGCTGCAACAGGGCAGTCTGCCGTCCACGCGCTGATGTCAAAGCCCGGAGCTGCTTTGGAAATGTAGTCGTTATGGCTCATCCAGCAGATTGTTTTAGGAGAAACATCTGAAAACAGTTTGGAACCGTTGTCTACATTGACTTCAATTTTTCCATATTCGCGCACCGGAGCCTTTTCTACTTTACCTCCGAGAAGGTGCATCATAAGCTGGGAACCGTAGCAGATTCCAAGCACCGGAATCCCAAGCTCAAAGATTTCTTTCGTATAAGAAGGCGCACCCGGCTCGTAGCAGCTGTTTGGTCCTCCTGTAAAAATAATTCCCTTTGGATTGATTTCTTTAATTTTTTCTATATCTGTTTTATAAGAATAAATTTCACAATATACGTTACATTCACGGACACGGCGCGCAATCAGCTGATTATACTGTCCGCCGAAATCTAAAACAACGACTGTTTCTCTTCTCATTCTCTTCCTCCTTAAAATTGTTGTTCTTCATTATAATAGAGGAACGCAATTTTTACAACGGTTATTTTTTACAAATTCACACCTTTGCTTTTTCCCATTTTGTACCTCTGTAACGAAAAGCAAAGAATATAGCTCTCACAACCCAGTCTATTGTCATGGCAACCCATACGCCAAAAACGCCCATTCCGAAGTTTTTACTTAATACAAAGCTCATGCCGATTCTGAAAATCCACATGGAGACAACGGAAATGATCATGCAGAATCCCACATCATTTGCCGCCCGGAGCGTATTTGGCAGAGTGAAGGCAACCGGCCAGATAAGGACGGAGCAGACTGCGTGGTAAAGTATAATTTCCTCCGCCATTTTTCCTGTTTCCGGCGAAAGGTTATAAACCTTTATGATAAAGGAAAGCGCCGCTATAATAAGAAGATTCATTGCCAGCATGGAAGCGTAGGAATAGCCCATAAGCTTCTTTGTGTAATAGCGGACCTGCTTATAATCCCCTGCCCCGACGCACTGAGCGCTTACAGAGGAAAGGGCATATCCCATTGACATTCCGCCCAGAATCGCAAAGGCGCACACACTGTTGCTTACTGCGTTGGCTGCAATAGAGGCAGTGCCAAAACCGGACACAAGGCTTAACACCAGGATTTTTCCAAGCTGGAACATACTATTTTCCAGACTGCAGGGAATTCCCAGATGAAGAATTTTCCTGAGTGTTTTTCCTTTAAAGCGAAGGCCCAGAATCGTGCGCACATGAAGAACCTTTGTGCTGTCCTTCATGCAGAAAAGCATCCACACGCCTGCCAGCATACGCGACAGAGCAGTGGGAATGGCAGCTCCTTCCACGCCCATTCCAAGCCCGTACAGAAGTACGGCATTTCCTGCAAGGTTCAGCCCATTCATCACAAGCGACATTTTCATTGGAGTTTTAGAATCCCCCATTGCCCTGTACATGGCAGCGCCGGAATTGTAAATGGCAAGAAACGGAATTGATGAAGTTACGATCATCAGGTATGTATTGCAGTTTGCCATAACGTCCGGCTCTATTTTTCCAAAAACAATGTGGAGGATCAGCCATTTTCCGGCATACACAAGCCCCATGATCGCAACGGAAAATACAGTGGAAAAAAGGAGCGTCTGCTCCGCCGCCTCGCATCCCTCCTCCGCACGTTTTCTGCCAAGAGCCTGTCCTGCCACGATCGCGCCGCCTGTTGCCAGAGCAGTAAAAATATTAATAAGAAGCACCATAATAGTATCAATGAGAGATACGGCGGAAACTGCTGCCTCTCCCACAGATGAAAC
>URHH01000170.1 GCA_900547615.1 uncultured Blautia sp.
AATCGCGCGTATTCATTTGTTTTATTTTCTTAACGCAAGAGATATAATACCAGATACCAGCGGTAAAAGTCAATACTTTTTTTATTATTTTTTAATTTTTTTTACATTTTTTTCTTTTGCTCTCTTTTTTCCTCTTTTCGTGTCATATTTTCCAGCATACGATTCACCTCATCTGCTGATTTTCGGATACGTCCAAGCTGGCTGCCAAGCCTTCCATGTTCATATCCAAGCTGTGTCAGTTTATTTTTCAGGCGACTGTTTTTCTGTCTCATAAAGGATTCCCTCCTGCTGCCTGCGCGGCACTTTTTCTTTGCTCAAATTTCCCACTTCATTTGGAATATAAGTTGTATTTCGTAGTTTCTTCGTTTTAACCTACTTTTTTGTAATCTAACTAGGTGAGATTGCATATTTTTCTCATACAAGCCTACTTTTTTGTGGTCCAAATAGGATAAATTCCAAGATTTCCTTTTTTTAACTTATTTTTCTCTCCTAAAATATAGGCTAAATTTAGAGAGTCTTGTTCAACACCCTATTTTACTCAAAAATAAGTAAGTGGGATTTCAAATCTTTTTAAAAACCACCTATTCATACCCAAAAAATGTAGGCTAAAAATCAAAAAATAACATTTTCAGCCGAAAAATCCCTGGAACAGAGTCTCATCTGCTGCCACAATGCCGGAAATTTGAGTTTCTTACCATATTCTATGCCGAAAAACAAAAAATATGTATTTCTGCAATCCCGGATAACAGGAATCCTTCTTACAGAAACTTACGCCTCTCTGTCGATGATCATTTTATAAATAGGATTTCCCATAGAGGAAAATTTCTCCTCATACTCTGTCATCACATTTCCCGCATTCATTTTTTCATCGTTATGAAGATCGAAAGTGTGCTCAAGAAGACGCCATTTTGTTTCTTCCACCTCTTCCAGAGAAAATAAGAATAAATCTTTATTGTCTGTCTTAAATTCCACTCTTCCCTCAGGCTTTAAAATTTCATCGTATCTTGCCAGAAATTCTCTTGAGGTCAGGCGGCGTTTTGCATGGCGGGCTTTCGGCCACGGGTCGGAAAAGTTCAGATAAATTTTAGACACTTCGCCTTTTTCAAATATCTCAGGAAGAACTCTTGCGTCAATACGCATAAATTTAAGGTTGGGAAGACCTTTTCCCTCTTCCGTAAGCTCCTCCATTTTCTGCAGGGCGCGCAGAAGAACGCTGTCATACATTTCAATTCCTACATAATTAATGTCCGGGTAAAGGGCAGCCAGTTCCATAAGGAAACGGCCTTTTCCCATTCCTACTTCTATATGAAGGGGCTGCTCTTTTGGAAATACGCTGCTCCACTTTCCCTTATTCTTTTCCGGTTCCTGGATTACAAAAGGGCTTTCCAGAATGGCATCTTTTGCTCCGGGAATATTTCTTAATCTCATATATGCTGTATCCTCCATTTTTTTGTATATAAGCCGCTGTTCCGCCCCTGAGACAGAGGGAAACGGGATTGTACATAACTAATATACACGCCTTCTTCCCACAGGGCAACTTTTTATTGTATTTTTCGCGAAAAGGTGTATGATAGATAGGGAGATAGACAGATTATTAACAAAGGAGGTTGAAGATGGAACAGATACTGAACAAGTTATCGGAAATCGAAACCACAGCCAATGGCATCATGGAAGAAGCTGATAAGAAAAAACAGGCGCTTTCCGCTGAAATGGAAGAAACCTGCAGGGCTTTTGACAATCGTCTTGAACAGGAAACCGAGCAGGAAATCCAGAAAATCCGACAGGATCTGGAACACCAGAAGGACGTCCAGCTCACTGCCCTTTTAAAGGACACGGAGACAGGATTCGCCCAGCTTGATTCCTATTATGAAAAAAATCACACAACCCTTTCCCGGGAATTATTTCAGAAAATCATTGAAATGTAACAGACCAGAAACGGAAAGGAAGTGAAACACATGGGAAACGTCCTGTCTTACAGCGGTCTTTCCACAAAAATCCGCGCCATGCAGAGCCGGCTCATCAATGAACAGCAGCTTCAGGAAATCGTTCAGCTTCCGGGAGTCCCCCAGGTAGCCGCTTATCTGAAGCGCACACCGGAATATGCCAAGGCGTGGTCTTCTCTCGATGAGAATGATATACACAGAGGGGAAATCGAAAAGCTTCTGAAAAAATCTATTTTTGGAAACTTTTCCAGAATTTATCATTTTGCCAATCAGGAACAGCGAAAATTTCTGGCACTTTACTCCAAACGTTATGAAATCCGCGTCCTGAAGGAGATTATGACAAACCTCTTTGACCACAGGGACACTGACCCTGTAGACCTTTCTCCATACCGGGATTTTTTCCGCCAGCACTCCAAAATCGATCTGGACCGTCTGGCATCATGCCGCAGTATGGAGGAATTTATAAACGCCCTGAAGGGCAATGAGTTTTACGCTCCTCTCGCAAAAATCCAGGAGCATGAAAGTCCTCTGCTTTTCGACTACGGAATGGCACTGGACCTCTATTATTTTACTCAGATATGGAACGTCCGCAAGAAGCTGTTTAAGAAAAACGATCTGGAGGAAGTGACAAAGGCATACGGCGAAAAATTCGATATGCTGAATCTTCAGTTCATACAGCGTTCCAAACGGTATTTCCATATGGAACCGGCAAATATTTACGCTCTGCTGATTCCCATGAACTATAAGCTGAAAAAGGAAGAAATTAATGCTCTTGTGGAAGCGCCTACGTACGAAGAAGCAAAGCGTATTTTTTCCAAAACCTACTATGGTATCCAGTATGAACATCTTACAGTTGCAAATCTGGAGGAATTTTACAACTACATTCTCCGCAGTATTCTGGAGAAAGAAGCGCGAAAAGACCCATATTCTGTAGCTGTCATCTATTCATATCTGTACCATAAGGAACACGAAGTCAATCGTCTGACGATCGCCCTGGAATGTGTGCGTTACGGGGTTTCACCGGACGAGACCATGCGGTATATCCGCAATAACTAACAACCCGGAGGTAACAACGTGATTGAGAAAATGAAGTTTCTGAGTATTACCGGGCCGAAAACGGATATTGACCGGGTGGTAAACACGTATTTATCCAGATATGAAATTCATCTGGAAAATGCGCTTTCTGAACTTACCACTGTGGAAAATCTTTCTCCGTTTCTGGAAATCAACCCTTATCGTGAAGCCTTAAATACGATCAACGGTTTTTACGAGGAACTGGAAGACCCGGAAAAAATCTCGCCAGACAGGTTAAAGCTGGAAGACGCTCTCTCCATTGTCCGCCGTGTAAAAGAAGAAACGCAGGAGCTTGCCGACACAAGGGCGCGCCTGGAAGAAGAGTTTGAGCATGTTACGGAATCCCTGCGGATCATCCGCCCATTCCGAAACATCAATTACGACCTTTCTTCTATTTTAAAGTTCCGTTTCATCCATTACCGTTTCGGACGAATTGAAAAAGAGTATTTTGAAAAATTCAAAAACTATATTTATGACAACCTTGACACGGTATTTATTAAATGCGAGGAGGACGACGAATATATCTGGGGAATTTATTTTATGCCCCATCACGAAGCACATAAGGTAAACGCCGTTTATTCTTCCATGCACTTTGAAAGGATTTTTATCCCCGACGAGTACAACGGTACTGCAGCAGAAGCCTTTACAGAGCTTCAGAAGCAGTATGATTCCATTCAGGCTCAGCTTGAAGAAAACAAAAATGCAAGCCTGAAATATTTAAAAGACAACAGCCATGATATTGTTTCTGCAAAAGAGGCGATTTCCCATCTTTCCAGAAATTTTGATGTGCGAAAAGCGGCTGCCTGTACCCACGGAGAAAAAGACAACTTTTATATTCTGTGCGGCTGGATGACAAAAAAGGATTCCGTCTCCTTCCTTGAGGACATTAAGGACGACCACAGGATCTTCTGTCTTGTGGAAGACGAAGAAGGCGCGGAGCAGGTGACAGGAAAGGCAAAAACACCTCCTACAAAACTGAAAAACCCGAAGCTTTTCAAACCGTTTGAAATGTATGTAAAAATGTACGGTCTTCCCGCATACGGCGAGATGGACCCTACCTGGTTTGTAGCCATCACCTACTCCTTTATTTTCGGCGCCATGTTCGGAGATGTGGGACAGGGACTTCTCCTTGCAGTGGGAGGATTCCTTCTATATAAATATAAGCACATTGATCTGGCGGGCATTATAAGCTGCGCCGGTATCTTTTCCACTTTCTTCGGATTCATGTTCGGAAGTATCTTCGGATTTGAAGATGTACTCCCCGCTCTGTGGCTGCACCCCATGAGCAACATGATGACTGTGCCTTTCATCGGAAAACTGAATACTGTGTTTATTGTCGCTATCGGATTTGGTATGGGAATCATTCTTCTCTGTATGATTTTCAATATTATCAACTCTTTCCGCGCAAAAGATACAGAAAAATCATGGTTTGATACAAACGCTGTTGCAGGTCTTGTTTTCTACGGCTCTGCAGTTGTATGTATCGCACTTTTTGTAACAGGACACAGCCTCCCCGGAGGAATCGTTCTCTTTGTTATGTTCGGAATCCCGCTTCTTATGATTTTCTTCAAAGAGCCTCTCACTGCTCTTGTGGAAAAAAGAGCCGAGGTTATGCCGAAAGAAAAAGGAATGTTTGTTGTCCAGGGTATCTTTGAAATGTTCGAGGTGCTTTTAAGCTACTTCTCAAACACACTCTCCTTCGTGCGAATCGGCGCCTTTGCCGTAAGCCACGCAGCTATGATGGAGGTCGTGCTTATGCTTGCCGGCGCAGAAAGCGGCAATCCGAACTGGCGAAAGGAAGG
>URHH01000171.1 GCA_900547615.1 uncultured Blautia sp.
TTGAAATTTTTCCGGCAATAAAAACAGAGGTTGGTCCGTCAGCGCCTCCTATGATACTGACAGATGCCTCTTTTATTTCCTGCGTGATTCTCTGATTTTCTATGATGCCGTCAATAAGAAAAACGAGAAACATTGCTGTACAAAATACTGCCAGGCAGAGAAATGTAATGGATATATATGATTTCTTTCCCATCTTTGCACCCATCTCTTCATTAAACCGCTCTGCTACTTCTTTCGGTCTTCCCATTTCCTGTATTACCTCATCAGCAGTTGCCCCCGCCTCCATACGAAGATGGATTTCTGTTGCCAGATCACTGTTTATGCGGGCTTTCATTTTCAAAGACATGTGCAGGTGACGTTCAATCGCATTTACATATTTCTTTATTTTTTTCTGTTCCTCAGTCATTTACTTACCTCCCCGCAAAGTCTGTCCACACAAATTTTAAAGTTCCCCCATATCTTTCGGTATTCCTCTAAAACTGTCCGTCCTTCTTCCGTAATTTCATAATACTTTTTCGGCGCTGTCCGTCCTTCTTCCGTATGCCAGGAAGCCCTGATAAAACCGCTGTCTTCCAGACGGTAAAGAACAGGATAAAGCGTTCCTTCTTTCAAGTCAAAAAAACCTTCGCCTTCCCTTTCCAGCTTTTGGATCAACTCATACCCGTAAGTATGCTTCTTTCGGATGATATTCAGCACAATCATATCAAGAACGCCTTTTTTCATTTGCTGTATAAATTTATTTTCCATCACGCACCTCCCTGCTGTCTCTATTAGAATATATTTCAATTTCATAATGTTTAGTATTTCTAAATACTATTATATTCTAAATCAAGAGAGAGTGCAAGAGGCATTCCTCCTTTGTCAAAAGAATTTCTCAGATTTATTGCAGAAAAAAACAGGAACATTTTGATATGCTCCTGTTTCTTCCTGTATTTTTTAATTTTATCTTATTGTGCCCTTATTGAACTGCTTTTAAATCCGCAATCTCTTTTTCTAATTGACTGATCTTTTCAAAACACATATTTACCTTAAATTCATAAAGAGAATTTTTACTTGTAAAATTTACATTCTGATTTAATTTGTCAATTAAGTTCAAATGATTTTCAGCAAGCAGAGCAATATTGTTTTTTACATCATTTTCAATGTATGCCTTCAAACCTCTGATCTCATTTTGGGTTTCTTCATGAAGCTTTGCCTGATTTAAAAATAATGTATCCTGATTTTTCTCAAGTATATCAACTTTACTTTCAAGCCTTTTCTGACCTTCCTCAAGTTTTCTCTGACTGTCTTCCAGATTTCCAAAACCTTCTTCGAGTCTCTTCTGACTGTCTTTCAGATTTCCAAAACCTTCTTCGAGTCTCTCCTGACTGTCTTTCAGATTTCCAAAACCTTCTTCGAGTCTCTCCTGACTGTCTTTCAGATTTCCAAAACCTTCTTCGAGTCTCTCCTGACTGTCTTTCAGATTTCCAAAACCTTCTTCGAGTCTCTCCTGACTGTCTTTCAGATTTCCAAAACCTTCTTCGAGTCTCTTCTGACCATCTTCCAGATTTTCAAGCCGCGTATCCATACTGTCCAGCTTGTTTAAAATTGATTTTAAGATTTCCGTATCACCCATTTGCTACCTCCTGTTTTTCTTTACTTCATTCACAGTTCTCATAATCTGAAACAAAATTGGTAGCCCCGACATAAATTCTGACTCAAAACGATTAAAAATTTTCATCTTCAGCCACTTCGATTATACAACAAACCCTCTGCTCTTCGCAACACCTGTCAGAATTTTCCATATACAAATTTTTTATAGCACTTCTACTCTTACTCCTTCTCCTGCTTCTTCCCTTGCTTTTTTCCCCACTCCTCACTGACCGGATTTACATGAACCATACAGTGCTTTACTTCTTCAAATTTCTTCTCTATAGAGCGGTGGACTTTTTCCGCAATCGTATGCGCTTCCTTTAAAGTCATATCATCATCTGCCGCAATCTCAATATCCACATAAATTTTAGAGCCAAAAAGTCTGGTACGAAGCACATCTATACGCCGTACACCTTCCACTTCCAGAATAACCTCACGCATTTCCTGCACTGTTTTTTCATCACAGGAATGGTCTACCATTTTATCGATGGCATCTCTGAAAATATCGATAGCTGCCTTTGCAATAAAAATACAGATTACAACACTGGCAACAGGATCAAGAATTGGATAACCCATTCTGGCGCCAAGAATACCTACGAACGCTCCGATAGAAGAAAGCGCGTCGGAACGGTGATGCCAGGCGTCTGCCATCAGAGCTCCGGAATTTATTTTCTTTGCCGCCGCTCTTGTATACCAGAACATCCACTCCTTTACAACAAGCGAAACTACGGCTGCAACAAGTGCCAGCATTCCCGGAACCATAAGATTTTTTCCTGATGTACCGTCAATAATCTTCTGAATGCCGCTGATACCGATTCCAACGCCTGTGACCATCAAAAGCCCTGCAAGAAGAATCGAGGACACACATTCCAGACGTTCATGTCCATACTGATGCTCCTTATCCGACTTCTTTCCTGCCATATTTACGCCTATAATAACCACCACCGTACTTGCCACATCAGAGGCAGAGTGAATGGCATCTGAGATCATAGCCCCGGATCCCGCGATGATTCCGGCAAGCAGTTTAAATAAAGAAAGTACCACGTTTACAAAAATACTGACGCCGGATACGCGCATTGCTACCTGCTGGTCTGTCTCCGGTTTTTTACTTTCCTGTTTCATTCTGAATCCTCCTAATTCTGATTTTAATTTTCAAATCATCTCCTGGTAAATTAAACTTTAAGAGACAAAAAAGCACATCTGCGGAACATACACTGTCCCACAGATGTGCTGCTCTTCAGAAAACTATCTGTATCCTTATCACATCTGCTGCTTTTAAGCCCGGCTCTATACCATGCGGCATCGCCTGATCAGTTTGTACTGTTGAATTTGCATTCTCTCAGAATGTAACGCAGTGCAAAAGCTTTTTATGATATTACTATATCTATATGAAAAAGTCAAGAAAAAGAGACACGGTTCAGAAAATTATCCAAACCAGTGTCTCTTTTATTCACAGTTTTATATCTGTATCAGATCTGATTATCTACCAAACTGCATGTCATTGTTACCGGAATCTGTTTCCCACATCTCAAGCATATTGATCGGGTCGTCATAGTCAGCCAGCCAGCCTTCACGACAGAAGTCAAATTTACCCTGTTTTCTCTCATCTAAGAATACAGACCACTCACGTGTTTCTACCTGAACCTTAATACCAATTACATCAAGATCCTGCTGAATGGATTCGCCAATCTTAACATTACCTTCAGAGTCATTTGTAAGGTATGTCATACTGATTGGAGTTTCATCAGAAAGTGTACCGTCTTCATCAAATTTATAGCCAGCGCCCTCAAGCAGTTTTCTTGCTTCCTCCAGATTTGCATCATATGCCTCGAAGCTTGGATCAAAATATCCTTTTGCTTCTTCTACAGGATATGTGTAAGCATCATCGTTTGTACGGAATTCTCCGCCGTTTCCATCTGCCATACTTGTTGGAATAAATGTATTTGCGATTTCCTGATCAGCCAGTGCAATTGTATCAACAATGTACTGACGGTCAATAAGAAGGTTGATAGCTTTTCTCATATCAGCAGCCTGCTGTACTGTTTTACCTTTAAACAGTTCGCTGTTTACATTAAATCCTGCATAGTATGTTCCAAGAGTCGGAATCTTATGGAAATCTTCTCTTTCTTTTGCAGTTTCCATCATATCTGTTGGAATTGTGTCACTAAACTGTAAAGAACCGTCTTCGTATGCGTTCCACACTGCAGTATCATCTGCACTTAACATGAACTGAACTTTTTCAAGAGATACAGCGTCTGCATTGTGGTAGTTTGGATTCTTTTCATAAGTCATGGACTCATTGTGTTTCCACTCTTTACATGTCATAGGACCGGAAGTAACAAAGCCAGCCTCTGTACACCATGCACCTGGGTTCGTATCTGCGCCTTCAGCAGCTTCTACGCTCTGCTGCGGTACCGGATAAAATGCCGGGAATGCACACAGATCAAGGAAATATGCACATGGAGCGCTGAGATTTACAGTAAATGTTTTTCCATCTTCAGAAGCTTCAATATCAAGAGTCTTATCTTCTTTTCTTGCAATACCATCTGCCAGATAGAAGTAATCTGCACCTGTTTCCGGTGTTACAAGACGGTTCCAGCTATATACAACGTCTTCTGCATTCAACTCTTCTCCGTCAGACCACTTCAGCCCGTCTTTCATAGTAAATGTATAAGTAAGTCCGTCATCGCTTACTTCATAGCTCTCTGCAAGATCCGGAACAAGTTTTCCTTCTGCATCATAAGTATAAAGACCTGCAAATGACAGAATTGCAAGGCAGGCGCCATCTACTGTAGAGTTTAAAGCCGGGTCAAGTTTGTTCGGCTCGGAAGCCACCTGGAGACTCAATGTGTTATCCGGTGTTTTTGCAAAGCCGAAATACTTAAATCCAAAACGATTGGAATAAATATTCTCTACGTCTGTCTTCTGCATATAAACGTCATTGTAGTAATACAGAGGCACGATTGCCCATGTGCTCATAAGCTCATCTTCTGCTTCATGCATCAAAGCTTCACGTTTTACTTTGTCTGTTTCTTTTTTGATTTCTGCGATTCTCGCATCATATGCCTCCCATGCAGGAGCTGCTTCGCTGGAAGGTCCGTGTTCTTCAGAAGCAAATACGGATAATCCGCCCCGACTTGTGGCTGGCCAAACCGCCCCAGGAGACGTT
>URHH01000172.1 GCA_900547615.1 uncultured Blautia sp.
CCTGCTGTGTGCCTGCGTCTGCTGTCACTGCAGTCACATAGTCGCCAGATGCGTAACATACTGTTCCATTATAATCTACACGGATCCAGCCGTTTTCACATACGCCGGTGCTGTTTAACTGTACGCCCGGCTCTACGCTTCCAACCAGTTCTGCCTCTGCGCTGGCATCTGCGCGAAGATTCACCGCTGCCGCAGTCTGATACGTTCCGTTTTTCACTTCTACCTTTGTTCCTCCCGGTGTCTGCTCGATCACAGGTGCCGGTGTCGGTGTTGCCTCCGGCGTTGGTGTTACCTCCGGTGTTGGAGTAGGCTCCGGTGTAGGGGTTGCCTTTATGACAGTTACAACTGCATCTCTTCCTTCTGTAAAGCCACATCCCGGAATACAGAAGATCATTCCGAGAAGCATCACGAGAAGTCCTGCTTTTTTCATTTTGGTTCCTCCTTTAAAACATACTGTCTGATTTCAGAACGCGTTTGCGTTCCTGTTACAAACCAAACGGTATGTATTTTTTCTCTCGTCTCTTCCAACAATATACATGATTCTTGTAAATTATGCAAGCTATAATATTAAAACCGGAAATCTCTTTTTCCATTTTCTATATCATGAAGGTTTCGGATACAGATTTCTCTTGTCTTATCCCGCTCAATATTGGCAAGCTCTTTTTCAATCAGATTTAACCCTCTTTCCTTTGTTTCCGGAGAAGCGTAATCCTCCAGATACTCTTTTAAGGTCATCAGTGCATTTGGGTGACAACAGTTTGCGATCTGCCCCGTTTTCACAAGAGACATAAACCGGTCGCCTGTCCTTCCCTCCCTGTAGCAGGCTGTACAGAAGCTTGGAATATAACCAAGCTTTAAAAGCCAGTTTACCACCTCGTCCAGAGTCCGCCTGTCGCTTACGTCAAACTGAGAGGAATTTTCCTCTTCTTTTTCTTCCTCCGCATATCCGCCCACAGAAGTACGGGAACCGCCGCTTATCTGAGAAATTCCAAGGTCAAGCACCTTTTCTCTGCAGGCTACAGATTCTCTTGTAGAAATGATCATGCCGGTATACGGAACTGCAATGCGGATTACTGCCACGATTTTCTGGAAAATCTCATCTGGCACAGCATTGGAAAAATCAGCCGTATCAATATCATCTGCCGGACAGATCCTGGGAACGCTTATTGTATGCGGACCAACTCCAAATCTTGCCTCAAGATGCTCTGCGTGCATTAAAAGCCCTACAAAATCATACCGATATGTTTCCAGTCCGAAAAGAACGCCGCAGCCTACATCGTCAATTCCGCCTTCCATTGCGCGGTCCATTGCTTCTGTATGATAAGCATAATCACTTTTCGGACCGGTCGGGTGAAGCGCTTCATAGCTTTCCTTATTATATGTTTCCTGAAATAAAATGTAAGTACCGATTCCCGCTTCTTTTAATTTTCTGTAATTCTCCACGGAAGTTGCGGCGATATTTACATTCACACGACGAATGGCTCCATTTTTGTGCTTGATGCCATAAATCGTTTTAATGCTTTCCAGAACATACTCAATGGGATTGTTTTTGGGATCCTCTCCCGTCTCAAGAGCAAGACGCTTATGCCCCATATCCTGAAGCGCGATCACCTCGCGGCGGATTTCCTCCTGGGTTAATTTTTTCCTGCGGATGTGTTTGTTTTTTGCGTGATAAGGGCAGTACACACACCCGTTAATACAATAATTGGAAAGATAAAGAGGAGCAAACATAACGATCCTGTTTCCGTAAAATTTCTTTTTGATTTCCTTTGCTGTCCCATACATTTTTTCCACAAGCTCCGGATCCTCACACGCCAGAAGAAGCGCAGCCTCCCTGTGGGTAAGTCCCTTACAGTCTCCTGCCCGCTCGATCAAAGCTTCCACTGCCTCTTTGTTATTTTTGTTTTCTTCTGCCCAGGCAATGGTATCAAGAATCTCCTGATGGTTAATAAACTCCTCTGCTTTTGCTGAATGTACATTATACATCATTCTGTCATCCTTTCCTGTCATAAATTTTCAAATAAAACTTCCACATTTCCACCGCATATCATGCCCAGATCTTCAAGGTCTGCGCTTTCCTTCTGTGAAAGATTATAAGCTATGGTTTCCAGCTTTTCTGTCTTTTCTGCGTTTCTCTTTTCCGCGTGGCAAAGAGCCTGAAATTCCACACTTCCGCCTCCTATGGTCCCGTATAAATTCCCCTCCCTGTCAAGAAACATTTTACTGCCCGCTCCTCTTGGGGAAGAACCGCTTTTTCTCGCTATAGTAAGCATTGTGCCGTGCCGTCCTTCTTTTGCTGCCTTTTCTATCCTTTCGTCATTAGAAGCTCTTTTAAATCGATTTTTTATCTGCACGACCTCCGCCATAATGCTCACTGCGATTTCCTCCGGCGTCTCTCCTCCTATGGGAAGCCCTATCGGCGCATGAATGGAATCAAGCTGCCTTTCTTCAAACCCCTCCGAAAGAAGCATTTCCCTTGTCAGTTTTACTTTTGTCCTGCTCCCGATCATGCCGAAGTATGTATACGGCCGCCTTAAAATCTGTCTCGCACAGAGGGCGTCGCCCTGATGTCCTCTTGTGACTACCACATAATAGGCATTTTCATAAACCGGTATCTTCTCTCCAAGCTCATGAAAACTTCCTAATATCCGCTCGTCCACATCAGGAAACCTCTCTTTTGTGAGAAATTCCTCCCTGTCGTCCATAACTGTCACATGAAAGCCCAGCATTTTCGCTATGCGGGCAACCGGGCAGGAAACATGTCCCCCTCCCAGAATCACAAGATGCGGATTCTTTTCCAGTATTTCAACAAAAATGCGCCCCTTCTCCGTGTCCAGGATTTTCGTTTCTTCCAGACTCTCTATTTCTTTCAGATACGGTTTCCAGAAATCACCTGCACTGTCCGGTCCCGTTATACTTTCTCCTTTATAAGGTCCATCTAAAAATATGGCTCTTTTTACTTTTCCCTGTTTATCAAGCAGCTCATAAAGCTCTTTATACATACAACCCCTCCGTTTCTCTCTTTAGAATACCAAGATTTTTAGAAAATTTCAACAAAACATTGAGGTTTTTCTTTGATTATATTATAATGTTTGTATTATTTGACACAAAGGAGAAGATTATGAATTCCGCACTTTATGAGAATTATTTAAGTATATTAAAACACGAGCTGGTTCCGGCACTTGGCTGTACAGAGCCTATCGCCATCGCCTACGCCTCTGCAAAAGCCGTCCAGGTTCTGGGTGAATTTCCCCGTTCCATTGAAATGCGCTGCAGCGGAAACATCATTAAAAATGTAAAAGGTGTAACTGTGCCAAATTCCGGCGGAATGAAGGGTATTGATGTAGCTGCTGTTCTCGGCGCTGTAGGAGGAAATCCTGACCAGGCGCTTGAGGTTTTAAAAAATGTAACCCAAAAAGATATTGACCGCACAAAGGAGCTCCTGGAACAGAAAATCTGCTCCTGTTCTCTTGAAGAAAATGTTGCAAATCTTTATATCCGGGCGCGTGCGGCAAAGGGGAACCATTACGCAGAAGTTACGATTGTAAATCATCACACCAATATCACAAAAATTGAAAAAGACGGAGAAATCCTTCTGGAAAATCCGGTAAAGGAAGAAGAAGCTTCCCCCGAAATTGATAAATCCAGACTTACTGTAAAGAATATTCTTGATTTTGCAGACCAGGTAAAAATTTCTGATGTGGAAGAGGTTCTGGAACGCCAGATACAGATGAATTCTGCCATCGCCCAGGAAGGTCTTGATAATAATTACGGCGCACAGATTGGAAAAACTCTGATGCACACATGGGGAAAAGGCGTCATTACACGCGCCTGTGCAAAAGCGGCAGCCGGAAGCGATGCGCGTATGGGCGGCTGCTCCATGCCGGTTGTCATTAACTCCGGAAGCGGAAATCAGGGAATTACCGTCTCTCTCCCGCTCGTTGTCTATGCAGAGGAATGGGACATTTCCAGACCGAAGCTTTACCGCTCTCTTGTAGTCAGCAATTTAATTGCCATTCACCAGAAATATTATATTGGAAGCCTTTCCGCATACTGTGGCGCAGTAAGCGCAGCCTGCGGTGCAGGTGCCGGCATCACCTATATGTACGGCGGAAATTATGAACAGGTGTCTTTGACCATCATCAACACACTCGGTAATGTAGGCGGCATTGTCTGTGACGGAGCAAAGCCCTCCTGCGCTGCAAAAATCGCCTCTTCCGTGGATGCTGCTCTGATGGCATTCCATTTAAGCATACAAAATAAAAGTTTCCTTCCCGGCGAGGGCATCATAAAGGGCGATGTAGAGGAAACCATAAAGAGTATGGGATATATCGGCCGCGTGGGAATGCGGGAAACAGATACAGAAATTTTAAATATCATGATAGATAAAGCAGACGTAAACAGAGAATGTTAAAATTTAATATTTGACAAATGTCCGGATCACCTTATATACAGGTCATTCGGACATTTTCCTGTCAGACTGTAAGAAGATTGTAAGAAGTGGCTGCTATAATAAAAATATAAACGAAACACAGCAGGAGGTTTTTATTATGGCTATACTCAAAACAAAGGATTTGAAAAAAATATACGGCAGCGGCGAAAATGAAGTTCATGCTTTGGACGGTGTATCCATTTCCGTTGAAGAGGGAGAATTTGTGGCAATCGTCGGTACATCTGGAAGCGGAAAATCCACCCTGCTCAATATGCTCGGCGGGCTGGACCGCCCCACTTCCGGAAGCGTGGTCGTCAGAGGAAAAGAGCTCATGAAAATGGGAAAC
>URHH01000173.1 GCA_900547615.1 uncultured Blautia sp.
GAATTTCAGGGCCAGAAACCGCGCCGGCTATTTTGTCAGTTTCAAAAGTCTGGCAGCTCGCTTGTCTCCGTTTCCTGCCATTTTCTCCATTTTGCTGTCATTTACGGAAATAACTGCGATTTCCGCACAGGCAAACACAGCGTTTAACCCGATTAAAACAATTTGCAGTAAAATAATAAATAAAATTGACTGTTCCAAAATCATTACTCCTGAAATATCTCTGATTCTCTGATAATCGTAATAAATCCTGCCTGCAGGATTCCCCGCCTGCGGCAGAAAAACACAAAAAGCACAGCCTATTCCTACTCACGTAAGTATAGACCATGCCCTATCCAATCAGACAAATGATATATCGGAAACGGATTTCCGTCTGCACTGTCGTCTTCGTTCATTTGTTATGTCTGTTCCCCTTTCAGTAAAATTGCTTTTATATTATCAGAAATCAGGGAATTTGTAAATGAGGATTTTTACTGTGAAATGTAAATTGAAATGAAATGAAGATTCAGGAACATGCTGGTGTTCTTGATGCAAAATATATGTTACGAATCAATGTCTTCTTCTGCAAGACAAAAAAATAATGCAGGAGATGGGACTTGAACCCACACGATATTGCTACCACAGGCACCTGAAGCCTGCGCGTCTGCCAATTCCGCCACTCCTGCATTTCTTATCTTCGCCGCTCTTCGCGACTGCCTGATTATAATACCGCACTTCTATATAAAAGTCAATACCTTTTTTCGATTTTTTTATTTTTTTCTATATTATTTTTCTATCTTTTTTCAATCCTTATTTTTCCATGTTTTTGCAGGCTGTTTGTAGAATTTACCATGTGGCGGTGCTATAATGAATTTAAAATAGGCGCACACAGATAAATTACAAATTTCACCTTACTTTTTTTCATGGTGAATAGGCTGATTTCAAGCTTTTTAAAATTTTATCCTAATTTTATAAGGAAGGTAATAGGCTGATTTCAAGCTTTAAAAGTTTTTCGCTGAATCTGAAGAGACCTTTTATAAGTTGTTTCGATTCCTTTGCGATTTTTCGCCTAATTTCTTTTCTTTTTTGTAGGTTACTTACAGCTTTTTTCTATTTTCAGCCTAATTACACTCCGATTTTATAGGCTGCAAAAGCTATTTTTTCAAAAAAAGCCTACCGCAATATTTTAATAAATAAATAGGAAAGGAGCATTTCCATGATCTATCATTCCAAAGCTGTTATTCTGAAAAACGGACAATCTGTTATTTTCCGAAGTCCCACACCGGACGATGCGTCACAAATGCTTACTTTTCTTAATTGCATCGCTTCCGATAGCGATTATCTTATTCGTTATCCGGAAGAATGCGAAACCTCACCTGAAAAAGAAGCAAACCTTATCGCTTCCGTCCGTCAGTCTGAATATGACCTGTACATTACTGCTTTCGCAGAAAATAAGATTGTAGGAAACTGCCAGCTTGCTTTCCAGAAGCGAATGAAAACAAAGCACCGCGCTTCGATTTCTATCGGCATTCTGAAAGCATACCAGGGGATTGGGCTTGGGCGAGCAATGATAGAGGAACTCATTTCCGTTGCCAGAGAACGTCAGATTCTCCAGTTGGAGCTGGAATACATAGAAGGAAATGACCGCGCGCGAAATCTGTATGAAAAAACGGGATTTTTCTGCACAGGCGAACGCCCTGATGCAATCCGCCTGAAAGACGGAACTATGCTGAAAGAAATTTCCATGATAAAGAAACTGTAAAGTTTATAAACATATATTTACCCCACCCACGAAAGGAGATTTTTATGATTTTTGATTCTTTAAAAAACAAAGACAATTACAGGGATTTTCCCCTTCTGTACGAGGCGCTCTGTTATCTCAGCACCTTAAAAGAAGGCGAACTGCCGCCCGCCAATACTATTTTAAAAGAAGGGATTCTTTTCTGCAATCCTGTTTCTCTTACCACAAAACCGGAAGAGCAGTGCATCTATGAAGCGCACCGCCGCTACATTGATCTTCACTACACGGTCTCAGGAACAGAACGCATTGCCACGGCTGACACAGACAGCCTTACTGTCTCCACACCTTATGACCAGCAAAAAGACATTGGATTTCTCACAGGAGAAGCGGGCGGCTGTTACGACGTCAAACCAGGACAGTTTCTTGTATGCTTTCCAAATGATGCCCACAAAGTTGCCATGATGACTGAGGCACCTGCTGCCGTGTCCAAAGTTGTATTTAAAATTGCAGTAAAAGCCTGATATTGGGTTAGAAAAAAGGGACCTGTTTAATGGTCCCTTTCGCTTAACCGCTTCAAAATTTCTTCCGTTGTTATATGCAGACACTCCGGAATATCCCTGCGTATGGAAACAACTGCCTGAAAAGAATTTTCCGGCATTTCTTCTTTCTCAAACTCCGGCGCAGGAATGCCAAGCTTTCCACATACATCTTTTTCAAATTCAAAATAATCCACACAATCTGTACTCCCCACATGGAAAACTCCTGTCAGATTATGCTCAAGAATATAGCCTGCATAATCTCCTATCTGCTCTGCCCAGGTAAGGTTCACAGAAAGTCCCGGATATGTATGAACTTTTTCTCCGGCACAGCTACATTGTTTTAACTTATGAAGTCTTGGACATTCCCGGTCCCACACAGCAGACAAACGGAAAATAACGAGCTGCTCTGAAATCTTATCCTGAAGCATACATTCACAGTTTCTCTTAAAAATGCCATAATCTGATTCCGGAACAGGCACGTCCTCCTCTGTCCACGGCTTACTCAAATTTCCATCAAACACATTGGAAGTAGACATAAAAAGAAGCCTTTTCTTTTTTCCGGATAGCCACTGTGCTATTTTTTCATGAAACACCATCTGTTTCTGAAATTCTCCGCAGACAGATGAAATCACTATGTCTGGATTTTCCAGCTCCAGCACCTTTTCCAGAAGTTCTGTTTCCTCTATTCCTAACTTCCAGCCATGTTCCGGTTTTTGATGCCCTGCTGTACGCACTATCTCATACTGCTTCCCAAGCTTTCTGTAAATGGCATCTCCTACAAGCCCCGTTCCCCCGAGAAGTAATATTTTCTTCATACTGTTTATTCTTCCTTAAACATAATTTTCTGCTGCTCCATATCTGCCACTGCTTCCACCCCAAAAGGAATAATACACCGTGGCAGTGCATGACCCACATTAATATTATACACAACAGGAAGAGAAGGATCGTCAATTACCTCCACAAGTATTTTTTTATACTCTTCATAATACGTCTCGTCCATCGGTTTTCCGATTAAAACTCCGTTTATCACCTTAAAAATTCCTGTATCTTTTAATACGGTAAGAGCCTTTCTGTATTTTTCAGGAGACATTTTCTCCTCACTTGATTCCAGAAGAAGAATCTTTCCCTTCCAGTCTTCCAGAGATGGGAAAAGCTGGTAGCGCCTGCAAAGCTCTGGGGAATCCGCGTATCTCTCCCCGTCAAACATATCAAAAATCGTATCAATACAGCCTCCCAGAATTTTCCCGTGAAAAACAGCATTTCCCTGAAGAAGCTCAAATCCTCCGTTCTGATGCACTGGCAGTCTTATTCCAAGCTGGCTTTCACTGTAATCCGTTCTGCCTTCATACCACACCTCACTCGGCGTAATTTCCCGGATACCGCCTGTATTAATTAACTCCTCAAAATATTTTCTCGTATAAGGCAGAATTTCCGGCTCCATCTCGCACACATCGGAAAGAAACGCCTGACCGTAAAAAGTAGGAAGCCCCACTTTATGAAGCATAAAATGATTCATGGTAGAATCGGAAAATCCCAGAAAAATCTTATTTTTCACTGCCTTTTTCAGCGCATCATTTTCAAATAAATAAGGGAGAAGGCGGTATGTATCGTCGCCTCCGATGGCGCACAGAATCATATCCACCTCAGGATCTTCAAATGCCTGGAGTAAATCCTCTGCCCGCTTCTGTGGATTTTCTTTTACATAGTCGATTCCTTTTCTGGCATGGGGCATGAACTTTACAGAAAGTCCGTATTCCTCCAGCCGTCTGATTCCCAAATCCACCTCATGTTTTACAAAATCTTCTCCAATCGTTCCACTGGATAAACTGACAATTCCCACTGTTTTTCCCATAATATTCTCCTTTCCCTCTACTGTCGAGCATATTGTTCTTCAATATAATGTTTTTACATAATACCAGTTGTCTTTTAATTTTTCAATACTTTCTATCTGATCGGGTCTCAGTTCTTCTTTTATCTGCTCCTCTCCACCATCTGCATACATCAGTTCACAGCTTCCGCTTAACATTCCGCGGAAAACCCAGAATGTCATGATTGTATCTCCCGCATCATTGTCATAAACATGAACTTCTTCATCAGAAGAGGTGAAGCCATACCGGAATGGAAGCTTTATATTTCCATAATCGTCCGGAGAAAGTTCCCTGCTTTTTACCATTTCCACTACTTTATCTCTGGCATTTGCATATAAAATAAACTCCGTTTTTACTCTTGCTTCCCTGAAAGGAAACAACAGAAATACAAGCGCTCCAGCCGCTAAAATCCAAAAAGAACACCGATTTTCTTTTTTAAAAGCAAATATCAAGCAGATAAAAAATCCGATCAGTATTGCAAAAAAAATTATCACGTCCAACAAAAACAAACGATTAAACAGATAAGCACCAAACCAGCCATAAAGAAACATAAGACAAACTGTAATAATCGAACTTACCATTAAATGATTCTTTTTTCTCATACAAATCTCCATTCCGCCGCCTTTGGCTGGCGGCACAAATAGTAATGAAAG
>URHH01000174.1 GCA_900547615.1 uncultured Blautia sp.
CTAATTCCCCCATGAATGGGGGATAGGGGGTTGAAGTGTCGAAGACACTTTTTTATTTATCAGATCTCTTGAGATTCATAAGTTCTACTTTTGAAATTACAGCATAAAATAATAGTAGCTAAGAAAGATATGGAAGATGCGCACTTCTGTATTGGACAGGCTGTAAGAAAAGGAGGATTCTTATGAAGAGTTTAAAAGATAGCTTTTGTCAGGCAATTACAGCGTTTATCTGCTTTGTGATAAATCTTCTTTCGGTAGGAAGTAAAAGAGGAGAAGAAGTTCTTTTAACAGCTTCAGTCTGTGGAAACAGTGGAAATCTTTCTGTAAATAATGAAAACGATGTGGAAAACTTTTGTGTAAATGAATTTTCAGGAAAAGGAAGCGAAAATACGAATAAAGTGAAGCATATAGTAAAGGAAGAGTTTCGGAAACAGGAGACATTGCAGAAAAATAATGTGACAGCAAAATTTTCAATGCAGAAAGAACTCTGTAGAATCAGAGTGCCATGTTTGGAGGAAGAGGGCGAATCTCCGCCTTAAGAGTACAGCGCTGCATACATCTTGAAAAAAAGGCATATAATAGGGAAAAAAGCAGGATTTGCAGGATATGAAACATCAAATCTCTTTTTTATTCTGGAGAGCTGCGGCTCTTCTTTTAATACCCTATTTTGCCGTAATAGGATTTCAGGGAAAAGAAATTGCCCTGATGAATCGGATTCCGAAGGCAGAAGACTGCCTTCCTTTTATTTTGTCAGAGGAGATAGAAGCAGACAAAGAAGAAGAAACTCTAAAAGCGCAGGCTGTTATTGCAAGAACGAATCTTTACAGAAGAATAAAAGAAGGAGAAAGTCTTTATGATATTTTAAAAGAACAGGGAAAAACGAGAAGAACAGTAGAAAAAGTCTTTATCGATGCAGTAAAAGATACAGAAAATATAGTGCTGCTATGGAATGGTGAATTGAAACCAGTTCCTTATCATGAGATTAGCAGTGGAAAGACAAGAAGCGGAGAGGAGGTTTTCAGGGATCAGGAATTTACATATCTGAAATCAGTAGACAGTAATGCTGACAGAGATTCCCCGGATTATCTTTCCAGCGTATACATAGAGGAAGGACAGCTTCCCTGGGAATTTGAAATAGAAGAAAGAGACAGCGCCGGATATGTGCAGAGTATTGAGGCGGATGGAAATCTTTTGGAGGGAGAAGGATTCCGTCGTGGAATGAGGCTTTCTTCAGCTGATTTTACTGTGCAGAAATTGAATGGGAAGATTCGTTTTTTGTGCCGGGGAAAGGGGCATGGGCTTGGATTTTCTCAGTATGGAGGAAATGAACTGGCAAAAGAAGGGAAAAATTATAAGGAAATCCTGACTGCGTATTTTCCGGAAATGAATCAGGAAAACATACATAAACTTTTTTAATGCGTGAATAAACAACCATATTCTGGACACCCTATAGATACAGAAACATAGTAGTAGCTGCGGACAAACCGGACAGTTACAGAGAATATAAGCAGAGGTGAAGGGAATATGATGAACAACAAAAAAGCAAAAATAATCTTAAACGGAGCAGTTCTGGCAGTAATGGCAGCGCTGGGAATCACAGTTTACCAGATTGGTACATCTTCCTCAAAAGAAGAAATTATGTATGAAGATGTAAAAGAAAAAGCAGAAAAAGAAGAGAACACAGAACCGCAGAGCTCAGAAGAGATAAAAGAACAGGAGGAAGTTCTGGTAGATGCGGATACCAGCCAGGTAAAAGCAAGTATGGAGAAGTCCGGAGAGTCTGCAGAAACGAAAGAAACAGAAGAACTGACGGAGAAGACACCGATAGAAACGGCAGCGAATCCACAGGCAGCACCATTAAACCTTCCAGAAGTAAATTTTTCTGAAGAAACATTAATGGAATGGCCCATTCACGGAAATATTCTTGTGGATTACAGCATGGATTCCACTGTATATTTTCCCACCCTCGACCAGTACCGTTTAAGTCCTGCAATCGCAGTGCAGGCAGATGAGGGAGCTCCTGTTATGTCTGCTGTAAACGGAACGGTTTATTCTGTGGAAGAAACGGCGAAAACAGGTACAACGGTAACAATGGAGCTTGGTAATGGGTATCAGGCTGTTTACGGACAGTTAAAGGATTTGAACGTATCAGAAGGCGATACTGTAAAGAAAGGTGCGATTATCGGGTATGTGAATGCACCGACAAAATATTACAGTGAAGAGGGAAGCAATCTTTATTTTGCGATGAAAAAAGACGGAAAACCGATTGATCCGATTGCTTATCTTCCGTAAGGCATTCACAAAACAAAAAAATCTACGTATAATAAAGCAGGTGGGTAAGAAAATTCGCAGTCAGCGTTTCAGCCGCCTGCTTTCTGCTTTTTATAAAAATACGAGTTTCGGCTGACTGCTTTTTATAGAGAGTTTCAGGAATGGCTGTCTGAACAAAGGACAGACGGCTGTTCTTACATATGGGAGTGGGAACTGAGATAAAAAAGATTCAGGAGAACAGAAATATGAATTACACATATATAGTATGCTGTGCAGATGGAAGTCTTTATACAGGATGGACAAAATGTCTGGAGCGAAGGATAAAAGCCCATAATGGCGGCAAAGCAGGGGCAAAGTATACAAAGTCGAAAAGACCGGTTACGCTTGTATATTACGAAGGATTTGCAACGAAGGAAGAAGCTATGCGAAGGGAATATGAGATCAAACAGATGTCCAGAGGGAAAAAATTGGAGTTGATGGAACTGTTCTAAAGAAGTTAAACAAAAAATAAGATATTAGAATACAATTAGGTGGGTTGACTGTAGTTTAAGTATCAAATAATATGAGATAAAAAAGAAGGGAATATATTGTTTATGGTTTTATAAACGGTAGATAGGATAGAGCTATGAAGAAAAAAACGATAAAGACGCGAACAAGTTTATATATATTGATGATAATTGCTATAATGCTTTCATCTATTACATTATATTTTACTTTATTCAGGTGGGTAACAAAAGCAGTTTACGAGAAGGAAGAACAGAATGTAGATATATTTGTAAATCAGATTGAAGGAACGTTAGATCTCATATGTAACAGTGTAAATACAGATCTTTCTAAATTTGTAGAAAATCAGTATGTACAGAAATTTTTTCTCGAGGCAGAAGGATACAGGAGTAGCAATTATAATAATGTACGAGAGGAAATTATGAACACAATAGCTTTTAATAGTTATAATTCATTTATTGCAGTGAGCTTATACTCTGATACACAGTGTCTGTATCCGGAAAAAGGAAAAGATATATCGAAAATTTTAACAAATGAAGAAATTAAAATGGTAGAAAAGTATAATGGGAATACAGTATGGTTACATAAAGACGAAAAGAAAGGACAGTTTGTTGTAGGGAAAAGAGTTCTGTTGTCTTCTGCTTCCTTTAAACCGTATGGTTACATTATTGCATATATTAATTCAAACATCTTGGACTTTATTGAGCGTGATTTCGCTTCTTTAAGAGAGGCTGAAATTGTATTATCAAATGAATTTGGGGAGATTGCCGTAAAGGAGAGTGAGAATAGAAAAGAAGTTATGGATAATGCAATTATATTTGAAAAAAAATTAAATGATTCCGGTTTTATAATTTCTTTTTATATTCCTAAAAAGATTCTTTTTAAGAGTGTGATGGATATGCAAAAGATTATGGTAAATGCTATTTTAATAGCGGCTGTTATTTTTCTTATAATTTCATATTTGATGTCTGTTTATATAGAATATCCATTTAAAGATCTCATGGAGATGATGAAAGGTTCTGAAGGAAAATTGAGTATTAATAATAAAAAATATTTTAATTATGAGGCTAATAAATTTAATGAATTTTATAACGATCTGGTAAAGAAAAATCAAAAATTGATTCATGACATTTATGAAAAAGATATACAAATGCTTCAAACACAGTTAGAAATGCTTCAGACACAGATTAATCCGCATTTTTTATATAATACGTTGGAATCTGTTTATTTATCTTTGGAAGTAAAAGGAGAAAAAGAAAGTGCCAATATCGTGTATATGCTGTCAAAATTATTTAAGTATGCTTTGAAAGAAAGGAATACAATTTCATTAAATAAAGAAGTTGAAATGGTTAAAATGTATTTGGAAATTGAAAAATACAGATTTGGAAAACGTCTTGCTTGGGAAATAACATTAGATCAGGCCGCAAAAGATATTACAATTCCCAAATTGTTACTTCAACCATTGGTTGAAAATGCTGTAAAACACGGAATAGAACTTTCAAAAGAGGGAGGAATGATAGATATAAGTATTACAACATATGAAGAGACTTTAGTGATTGTTGTTAATGATGATGGAATAGGAATCAGTCCGGAAAAAATAATAGAAATAGGAGAAAGTCTTAATAAAAAAGAAAATATTCAGAAAAAAAACAGATCCAGTATAGGATTAAAAAATGTCTATGAAAGGCTTATTTATTACTACGGGGAAAATGCAAAACTTGACATAGAATCAGCAGATGGTGAATATACAGAAGTTACGGTCATAATTCCCGATTACAGAAGTTTATCGTAAAGGAGATCAGATATGAGATATAATATTGTAATTGCAGATGATGAAGAAAGAATTGTGCACAATATGAAAAAAATTATATGTTGTTGACCTCATAAATTATCAAAATACTGATTTACTTGCCTGTCTCTGAATT
>URHH01000175.1 GCA_900547615.1 uncultured Blautia sp.
CCCGGCTTCCGTGATGGAAAAAGTGAGGGCGCTGATAAGAAAATACGATGCCTGCTATCCGCTGTTCCTTGCGATGGCGCAGCTTTTATTTAATCACTGCAATCTGGCGGCATCACGGGAGGAGAGATTTCTTGTTTTAAAGGAGGCGCAGGACCTTTGCGTCCGCGTCCAGAGAGAAAGCGAAGATACGCTTCTGAAAAAAGATGCCATTGCGCTTGAAGGATTTTTGGCTGTTATGAAGCGGGAACCGGAGCGGGTTCTGGAACTTTTCGGGGAAAAACTCCGTCCCAGAATTTCCTCGGAAATTCTTCTGGTAAGCGCCTACAGTCTTCTTGGAGAAAAAAAGAGGGCGCTCAAATACTGCCAGGCGCTTTTATATGAAGGCGCAGTGGAGATGATGGATCTTCTGGCAAATTATTTGGCTCTCTGCGGGGAAGATAAAAAAGAACTCTGTTTTTCGGCTGTGCATGGAATGGAAGCGGCATTTTCTCTGAAAAATCTTCTGCCTCATAAAATCATTAATCTGTATATGATGGAAGCCATTTATTATGGAGAACAGAAAAACAGGGAAAAAACGCTGGCGTCACTTTTTGATTATGTGGAGACAGTCCGGAAAAACTGGAAAGATTTTACCATTCACGGAGATGCATTTTTTGATCTTCTGGAAGAATGGCTGAAGGAGACGGGGATCAGCCGGCAAATGCCAAGAAATATGCAGTTTATCCGTGAGGAAATCATAAGAAGTATGCGGGAAAATCCTGTGTTTGACTTTGTGAAAGAGGAAAAAGAATTTCGTATTCTTATAAAAAAACTTGAAAATTTGGAGACTGGAGAGGGACTGATATGAGTGCAGTTTTGGAGATCAGACATTTTCATAAGACATATAAAAACGGGAAAAAGGCAGTGGAGGATTTGGATCTTTCGGTGCAGCCGGGAGAAATTTACGGGTTTATCGGGCAGAACGGAGCTGGAAAAACAACGACGATCCGGGCGGTGACAGGTGTGATGGAGTTTGACAGAGGAGAGATTTTAATAGACGGTCATTCCGTAAAAAACGAACCGGTTCTCTGTAAATCTGTGACAGCATATATTCCGGATAATCCGGATTTGTATGAATTTCTGACAGGAATCCAGTATCTGGAATACATGGCGGATGTGTTTCGGGTAGAGGAACAGACGAGAAAGCAAAGGATTCAGAAATATGCAGAGCTTCTTGGAATGACGGAAAGTCTCGGGGATTTTATAGGAAATTATTCCCACGGAATGAAGCAGAAAACGGCTCTTATAGGAGCATTTCTTCATAAGCCGAAGCTGCTTGTTCTGGACGAGCCTTTTGTGGGACTGGACCCGGAAGCGTCCTTTCATTTAAAAGATATGATGCGAAAACTCTGTGAGGAGGGCAGCAGTATTTTCTTTTCCACGCACGTTCTTGAGGTGGCGGAAAAGCTCTGCCATAAGGTTGCCATTATTCAAAAGGGCAGGCTCGTGGCAAATGGTACAATGGAAGACGTAAAAGGGAATGCAAGTCTTGAGGAAGTATTCCTGGAGGGCGTGGGAAATGAAAAATAAAGTATGGCTTCTCACAAAAATACAGCTTATGCGCGTGCTGAATCCGGAGTTTTTTAAAGACAGGGGACTGCGAAAAAAGAGAAAGCGTTTTCTTCTTCTCTCTCTTGGAATGGCAGGGATAGGAGCTTTGATCATGTTTTACAGCGCGCTGATCTCTCTTGGATTTGTGCAGATGGGAATGGGAGAAGCCATTCCCGTTGTGATGATGGGAATATGTTCTCTTCTCCTTGTTGCGATTTCCTTTATGAAAAGCGGCGGCACACTGTTTGGCGGAAAAAATTTCGATATGGTACTCTCACTTCCTGTGACCGTGCGCCAGGTGGTGCTTTCCAGAATGCTGTTTCTCTACGGAGCGGGCTTCCTTGTGTTTTTTGCAGGCTTTCTTCCGGCGGCGATTATCTATATAGTCAATATGGGGGCAGGCGTTGGCGAAGTGCTTAATCTTCTTCTGGCCGTGGTACTGGGACCGTGTATTCCTGTTGTTTTGTCTCTTGTGCTGAGCGTGCTGGTTATGCTTCTTGCAGAGAGGCTTCCTCACAGAGAGATTTTTGTGATTGTCTTAAATGTGGCAGTCCTTGTGGGGATTCTGTTCTGGACGGGGAAGATTTCTGTGACAATGGACGAGAAAGCCCTGATGAATATGGGAAAAGCTCTGGCAAATGGAGTGACTTCCGTATATCCTCCGGCAGGCGCGGCGTTTTCTTTTCTGGAAAAGGGAAGCATTTGGGGAACGCTTCTTTTTGCCGTTATGTCGATTGCTCTGTTCTGGGGATTTGTAATTTTAGTTTCCCGTTTTTATGTAAAAATTAATGAAATGTTTTCTTCTTCCAGGAGTAAGAATGCGGGAAAGATTACATATGGAAAGGGAAGCACAATCAGGAAGGCTCTTCTTAAAAAAGAATGGAGAAGACTTCTTTCCTGCCCGATTTATGCCATGAATACAGTGGTGGGCTATGTACTTATGATCTTGCTTGGAGTTATGGTTCTTACCATGAAAGCAGATACCCTGGAAGGAATGATAAACATTCCGGGAATCGAAGATCAGCTTGTCGGGGCGTTCCCTTTTATTATCGCAATGTGCGCCGGGATTGCGCCTATGACTGCGCCCTCCCTTTCGCTTGAGGGAAAGAGTCGGTGGATCATGTGCAGTCTTCCTGTAAAATCGATAGAAATTTTCCGGGCAAAGATTACACTGAATCTTTTATTTGCAGTGCCGTCTGTTTTTTTGTGCAGTTTCTGCGTATGGATAAAATTCCCGGGAACGGCAGCGGACAATCTCCTTCTTTTTGTTCTGCTCCTTGCTTTTTCCGTATTTACAGCAGTATTTGGAATGGCAGTCAATGTAAAATTTCCAAGATACGACTGGACACAGGAAATTCAGGCAGTAAAAAATTCTGCTTCTGTTTTAATCTGTGTGTTTACAGGAATGTTTGCAGCGCTTATTCCCCTTATGATCGTGATGGCACTGCCTGCATTTCGTGAGGTGATTTCCTGGGGCTTTGTCATTATTTCCGCAGGACTTTCCGCAGTGTTCTGGAAGCGGCTTGAAAAAGTAAGGCTCCGGGTGTGAAAAAAATTTCGGTGGTGGCAAGGCATGAAATGTGACGTAAATATCTGGCGGATTCTAAGCCGCTGTTTATATGATACTATTCCGCAAGATGTTTCGGCTCGCTGCTGTGAATAGCAGGATTATAAAAAATTTATAATTTCATGTCGGAAAAGATATTTACGAAAAGAACATTTTGTGCTAACATAAAAGTACATCATCGAAAGGGGGAGTCATATGACGGACAGTGAGCTATTGCTGGCGATTCACCAGAATATGCAGACAATGCAAACAGACATGGCAGAGTTGAAAACAGAAGTTGGAGAGTTGAAAGCAGATGTGTCAGGCTTAAAGACAAAAGTTGACAAGCTGGAAGCAGACGTGTCGGACTTGAAGACAGAAGTTGGAGAGCTGAAAGCAGATATGTCAGGCTTAAAGATGGAGGTTAATGAGCTGAAAGCAGATGTATCGGAATTGAAGACGGAAGTTGGAGAGCTGAAAGCAGATATGTCAGGCTTAAAGATGGAGGTTAATGAGCTGAAAGCAGATGTATCGGAATTGAAGACGGAAGTCAGTGAGCTGAAAACAGATGTGTCAGAATTAAAGACGAATGTACAAAATCTGCAGTCTGAAACACAAATGATAAAGACGAACCTGAAAGACTTAGAATCAAATGTTAAGATGATGAGTACAGAAATACAAGAGATAAAATTGGAAACAGAGAACATGAGCCATAAAGTTATAAATATAGAAATGGTTCTTGAGAATCAGACGAATTATAATATCCGGCTTCTGGCGGAAAATCATATGAGTCTGGTAGAAAAAATGGATAAAGCAGTTCATGTTTCCAAATGGGAGGCGCTGAATGAGATCAAAATGAATCTTTTGGACGTAAGAGTAGAAAAATTGGAAAAAGGATTTCAGGAGTTGAAAACTCAGATCGCATAATAGTGCAATATGATAAGGTGCAAGGTTCTTAAAAGGACGTTGCACCTTTATTATATGTAAGAATGGTTAATTGAAAAGGCGAAATTTATTTCTGAATGCTCCAATGGTGGCTGTATCCAATGCCTGCCTGACTTTTGCACTTTGCTGTTTAGTTCTTCCGGCGGGCGGTTTGGGAATTTATCTGTATGGGTTTATAAGCGATATTTCATGAGCGATAGGGTGGAAACGCAGGAAATGTTTCTATAGCTTACAAAAAAGAAGCAGGAATAGGCGAAAAATGGATAAGGCAGCATTTTATCCTATAAAAAACAACGGGAAATAAGCGAAAAAAGGATAACGCAGCATTTTATCCTACAAAAAAGAACGGGAAATGAGCGAAAAAAGGATAACGCAGCATTTTATCCTACAAAAAAGAAGCGAAAATAAGTGAAAAACGCAGTATACTCGAAAGTAGCTTATAAAATCCAGTCCCAAAATAGGCGGATATGGTCTGTCCGCCGCTTTCCGCCTATTTTTCTCTGAAAAAAGCAGGAGAAAATCAAGCATTCCGGAAAAAAAGCGCATTTGGGCCAGAAAAAAGTAAGCGGAAATGGAAAGAACCACAGGAACACCTGAAAGCAGCGTTGC
>URHH01000176.1 GCA_900547615.1 uncultured Blautia sp.
AACAGAGCAGTTTAGACGCATCTGCTGGAATCTGCCAACTGCGTCCCTGTCTCACAGTTCCCTCGATTCTTCCACTTCTGCAAAGTTCCGCTACTCTCCGCTCTGTGATATTCCATTGTCTTGCAGCTTCTTTTACTGAAATCATTTTTATCATTTTGCGCTTCCTCCACCTTATTTATATATAGTATATCCATATGTGCTTATTTCTGCAATATTTAGTGGAATTATTCCGTATATTTTTCGATATTATTCCGAGTATTTTTGGCATTATTCTGCTATTATCATAAAAAAGTGTCTGCGACACTCTCAACTCCCCTAACCCCTCATTCATGAGGGGAAGGGGTTTTCTTATCTCCTTCTTTATTGTAAAATTCTATTATGAATATATTACAATCCATCTTTACCGATTATTATGAACACATCATTTACGAACTCCATCCTCGTCCTGCTGTCATTGAAAATGTCAACAAGATGATTCATTGTGGTGATCCTTCTCACGGTGGTGCCATGTATGGCTGTCCTCACTGTGGAAATCTTAAATTTGTTCCCTTTCGCTGTAAAAGTCGTTTTTGCCCTTCCTGCGGAAACAAATACAACCAGCTTCGTTCTTTTCATATGTCCTGTAAGCTTGTTTCTTGCATTCATCGCCATTGTGTTTTCACTATCCCAGCGGAACTTCGCGTTTATTTTCTCGAAGACAGAACTCTCTTAGATTGTTTATTTCATTCTGTTCGTGATGTTGTCTTACGCATGTTTTCCAAAATGAATAAAACCGAAAACTTTACTCCTGGGCTTATCTGTGTTCTTCACACTTTTGGGCGTGATTTAAAATGGAATCCTCATATCCACGCTCTCATCTCAGAGGGTGGGGCTGGTAACATCACTCCTTGGCGTCCTGTCAAACACTTTGATTACAATTTCCTTCGTAATGCTTTTCGCAAAGTACTGCTTGAACGACTTACCTCCCGCATTGGTCCGGCTTTTCGCAAAGTCAAAAATGAAATGTACACGAAACACGCTGACGGCTTTTATGTCCGTGCAAAACCAAATCTTTGCACTCCTGATATCACCATTAAATACATCAGCCGATACCTCGGCAGACCTGTTATTGCCACATCGCGTATTGATACTTATGACGGTGAAAACGTAACCTTTCATTACACCAGACACGAAGACAATAAAACTGTTACTGAAACCATTCCTGCTTTAAACTTCATTCAAAAACTCATTGTCCATATCCCCGAAAAACATTTCAAAATGCTTCGCTACTATGGGATATATGCAAAACATCATAAGCAGGAAAAGAAGCTCCGTAAATGTATTTCTGCCGAAAAACAACGTTTCCTACGTTCTATTCAGGACTGGCGGCAATCCATTCTGCTCTCTTTCGGATACGACCCTCTCTGTTGTTCCGAGTGTGGTACTTCTATGTTGGTTTTAGAAGTTTACCACAAAAAAACTGCACTATTTGAACAATATCGAAAGGTTATGAAATATGGATAAATCCATGTTCATAATAATTCTTTCTCTATAGTCAGATAGTGCAGCTAACCTAAACCAAAACAAAAAACTTCATAAGCAACGTCATGGCGAAGCCCCCTTCGCTCTTTTGTTATGTCATTTTTTATTTCCAGCCTATTATACACTATTTCTGACGATTTGAGAAATTTCCTATAAAGGAACAAATAAACTACTTTTTTACTTTGCAGGCACAGACTTTTCTGTAAAGTAAAGGGACATGGAAAATGAGATAACCTCATAAATCCATGTCCTTTTCTTTTATAGTTATATGAACCTATTTATTTTTGCTAATATCGATTGTGCAGCTCCAAATTTGTCCTGTTCTGCACCTATACATATTGTACGTATCCTACAATTCCACAATAAACTCTTCCACAAGTTTCGCACAATGCTCCGCCGCTTTTTTCTCAAAAGTAGGATAATCCATCTCCGCAGAGTTATCTGCCTTGTCAGAGATTGCACGAAGGATCACGAATGGGATTTCATTTAAGTATGCTGCCTGTCCGATCGCAGCCCCCTCCATCTCAGTGCAGAGTGGGTGGAAGTTCTCGACTAATTTGTCCTTCACTTCCTTATCACAGATAAACTGGTCGCCGCTTACGATTCTGCCGGAGAACACTTTCACTTCGGTGTTGACTTTCTCGCACACACTCTTTGCAAGGGATGCCATTCTCTCGTCCGCCGGAAAACTTAAAGTTCCAAGCTGTGGGATTTCGCCTAACGGATAGCCGAATACACGGACATCCATGTCATGCTGAAGCACGTCTGTGGAAACAACGATATCCCCGATATCGATCTGTGCGTCCAGAGAACCTGCGATACCGGTATTGATGATATGTGTCACGTCAAATAAGTCTGCAAGGATCTGTGTGCAGATACCGGCATTTACTTTTCCAATACCACTGCGCACGATCACAACCTCGACACCGTTTAATGTTCCTTCAAAAAATTCCATATTTGCTTTTTTTGTTGTTTTTACAACATTCATTTTTGATTTTAAAGTTTCTACTTCAAGCTCCATAGCTCCGATAATTCCGATTTTTTTCATCTGTTTCTGCTCCATTCTTTTTTTCATACTGTTGATATTCTAACATAAAAATGGAAATTTCGCTTTATTTTTGCGAAATTTCCATTTGTATTTCTCTTTTTATTCACTTGCAGTTCACCAAATGCAAATAAATTTGTATTTCTATATCTTTACGCTACACGGATCTTCTGTAAAACATTTCCAAGTTTGGCTTCCTTCTTCTCGCAGTCGCTCTCAGAAATCTTCTCTGTCACAAAGCCAAGCTCTCCGGTCACGCCTTCTGCCTGTACATACGTAACAGTTCCAAATACTCTTTCTACAGCTGCTTTGTCTGCTGTTGTGCGGATAAAGAACCGATTCTCCCATTCCCTGTAATCTACGAGCTCCAGTTTCTTTGAACTCCACTCGATTGGAATATTTTTGTCCAGATTTTTTGCCATCTCAACGACATCGGCAACCACTGCACTAGCTGTTGGGAGTTTTCCTGCACCACTGCCGTAAAACATTGCATCACCTAACACATTGCCATGTACAAAAATTGCATTGAACACGCCGTTTACTGCATAGAGCGGATGAGATGCCGGAAGTAAGAATGGAGCAACAATTGCTGTGTAACCTTTTGGTCCTTTTTTGCTGGTTGCGAGCAGTTTGATCGCTCTTCCCATCGCCTGTGCGTATTTGATATCCGTCGGTGTGATTTTTGTGATTCCCTCTGTGTGGATGTCCTCAAAATCAACCTGCTGTCCGCATACTAAAGATGTTAAAATAGCAATCTTACGGCATGCGTCATAACCTTCCACATCGGCAGTAGGGTCTTTCTCCGCATAACCTTTTGCCTGCGCATCTTTTAAAACTTCATTAAAATCTGCACCCTTTTCTGTCATCTCAGTCATCATATAGTTCGTTGTACCATTTACGATACCGGTGATCTCTTCGATCTCATCTGCAGTAAGACAGGAATTTAACGGACGGATGATCGGTATACCGCCGCCGACACTCGCCTCAAACATGAAATTCACATTTTTTTCTTTTGCAAGTGCGATCAGTTCTGCACCTTTTGCAGCCACCAATGCCTTATTGGAAGTTGTCACATGTTTTCCAGCCTCTAACATTGTTTTTACAAAAGTATACGCTGGCTCCACGCCACCCATTGTCTCAACTACAATCGCTACTTCCGGATCTTCTGCGATCACTTTATAATCATGTACGATTTTCTCCTGGATCGGATCTCCCTCAAAATCTCTTAAATCCAGAACATACTTTAATTCCACTTCATCGCCGACGCGGGCTGCAATGCTCTTCTTATTGATGTCTAAAACCTCTGCCACACCGGAACCGATCGTTCCAAAACCCATAATTGCTACTTTTATCATTTTTATTCTGCCTTTCTGTTTTTGTATTATGTAAACTATTCTGTTCTGCCAGTCTGTTTTTATTCTCTCGCCAGAATTTTCACATACTGAATGCCGCCCACACTCTCAATCTTTGTGACCATCTCTGCAACATCCCCCGTCTGCGGTAAAATATCAATACTGAGCGTCAGCGTTGCGATTCCATTGACCGGTATACTCTGATGAATGGTAAGGATATTGGCATGAAAATCAGCAATCGTTTTCAATACCCCGGACAAAAGTCCCGGCTCATCATCCATCTGAATGACCATCGTAATGGTCTTTCCCTTTGTTGTCTCGTGAAAAGGAAAAATATCATCTTTATACTTGTAAAAAGAACTGCGGCTGATCCCTACACTCTCTGTCGCCTCCTGCACCGATGCGATCTTACCGGAATCGATCAGCCTTTTTGCCTCCACTACTTTCAGCAGTACTTCCGGCACTGCCTTCTCTTTCAAAACATAATATTGCATTTTGTCTTTCATGGAAATGAATACCTCTTAGTTGCCAGATTCAACAGATTCTCTTTTGTATATAGAATCTATTCTGTTTGTTTGGGACTTACATCTGTCCTCATGAGGAAGATAATAACACAAAGAGGCTGCCAAGGCAACCTCTTTTCCAGAACATTTCTATATTTTTGTTTCTTGTTCACCAAATTTCTGATATTTAGAACTTGCGGCTTCCGCCTCCATGACTTCTGCCAGAACTGCTGGTATGTACCG
>URHH01000177.1 GCA_900547615.1 uncultured Blautia sp.
TCGGGAAAAAGGCAGATTCCGTCATTTCCTTTTTTATTGATATGGTAATGGGAATCCCCCATATCCTTCTTCTCATTCTCATTTCCTATGCCTGCGGAAAAGGCTTAAAGGGAGTGATCATAGGCGTTGCCCTCACACACTGGACTTCTCTTGCGAGACTGATAAGAGGAGAAGTGATGCAGCTTCGCCAGAGCGAATATATCCTCATTGCGGAAAAGCTTGGACATAGTAAATTTGAGATTGCAAAAAAACATATGCTTCCCCATCTTCTGCCGCAGTTTCTTGTGGGGCTGGTACTTTTATTTCCACATGCCATTCTCCATGAGTCCAGCATTACCTTTTTGGGATTCGGACTTTCCGCAGAACAGCCGGCGATCGGTATTATTCTTTCGGAAAGCATGAAGTACCTTATCACTGGAAAATGGTGGCTGGCAGTTTTTCCGGGAATCATGCTTGTTCTGACAGTCGTGCTTTTCGACAGAGGAGGAAGCGCTCTTCGCCGGATTTTAGACCCGGGCAGCGCACACGAATAAGGAGAAATTATGAGTTGTACAAACAGACGACATATATTGGAAATTGAAGAGCTGTCTCTTTCTTTTTCCCAGTATGAAAACGAAAGAAGCAGCAGAAAAATAGAGCTTCCCGTGATTTCAAAGCTGTCCGTCTCCGTCCATGAAGGGGAAATTGTGGCAGTGGTAGGCTCCAGCGGTTCCGGGAAAAACCTTCTGGCACACGCCATTTTAGGGCTTCTTCCCTACAATGCAAAAGTGACGGGAAATATGTATTACGATGGAGAGCTTTTAACAGAGGAGCGTATCTGCGCTCTCCGGGGAAATAAAATCGCTTTTGTTCCGCAGAGCACCACTTATCTCGACCCGCTTATGACTGTGGGAAAACAGGTGCAGGGCGGAAAAGGAGAAGAGAAGAAACGTAAGCAGAGAGGCCTTTTTAAACGGTACGGTCTTGGAGAGGAAGTGGATACAAAGTATCCCTTTGAATGCTCCGGCGGTATGACCCGGCGTGTGCTTTTAACCTCGGCTCTTATGGGCGACCCGGAGCTTATCATTGCAGACGAGCCGACTCCGGGAATGGATCTCGCCCTTGCAAAAAAATCAATGGAAGACTTCCGGAATTTTGCAGATGAGGGAAAGGGCGTACTTCTTATCACCCACGATATTGAACTGGCGCTTGAGGTGGCAGACAGGATTGCCGTATTCTATGCGGGAACAACTGTGGAAGAAGCTCCCGTATCCGATTTTGCCTCAGAAGAAACACTTCGTCACCCCTATACGAAGGCTTTGTGGCGGGCGCTTCCCCAAAATGGCTTTCAGCCCCTTCCGGGCGTGCAGCCTTACGTAAAAGATATGCCAAAGGGCTGCCCGTTCGGACCGAGATGCAGTCTGTATACAGAAGCGTGTCAGGGAGAAATCCCCATGCAGCGGGTAGGGTGCGGAACGGTGCGCTGCGTGCGTTTTGCAGGGGAGCCTCTGGCAGTGGAGCAGCATCACCATGAGAGAACAGGAGGAAAGGCATGATACTGGAAGGCAGAAATCTTACATTTTCCTATGAGCAGAAGGAGGGAGCAGTTTTTTCCAATGTAAATTTACAGGTGGAAAATCACGAGAGAGTGGCGATCCTTGGTCCAAGCGGTTTCGGAAAAACAACGCTCTGTAAAGTTCTTGCAGGATATTTAAAGCCTCTTGAAGGAGAGGTTTTAATTGACGGAAAGCCTCTTCCCAAAAAAAGATACTGTCCGGTGCAGATGATATGGCAGCACCCGGAGAGGGCAGTCAATCCAAAGCTTCGCCTTGGAGATACCCTGGCGGACGGAAAAGAGGTAGACGAGCGGATCATAAGAGAGCTTGGCATAGAAAAAGACTGGAAAAAGCGGTATCCCCAGGAACTTTCCGGCGGGGAGCTGCAGAGATTCTGTATCGCAAGAGCGCTGGGAAAAGATACAAAGTTTTTAATTGCAGACGAGATCAGTACCATGCTGGATCTTATCACCCAGAGCCAGATCTGGAATTTTCTTTTAAAAGAAGTGAAGGAAAGGGAAATCGGACTCCTTGTGGTTTCCCACAGCGAGCCTCTTCTTTCCAGAATTGCAGACAGACGCATTGTATTTTAATATAATGCGTCATTTTTTTATTGACAAAATCATTTAACTTGCTATAATGGTAAACATATAATAATTTATTAGTTTAAAGTATTGAAAGCGGGTGGAGTATGCAGAAAAGAATTTTATCCCTGCTGGTCGATAATACAGCAGGTGTTTTGAGCCGGATTTCCGGACTTTTCAGCCGGCGCGGGTACAACATTGACAGCCTTACGGTTGGTGTGACTGCTGACGAACGGTTTTCCCGTATGACAGTTGTGTGCAGCGGCGATGAAATGATCCTGGAGCAGATCACAAAGCAGCTTGCCAAGCTTGTGGACGTGCGGGACATCAAGGTGCTGGAGCCGGAAGAGAGCGTAAGCCGTGAGCTGGTGCTGGTAAAGGTTGCTGCCAGAGCAGAGCAGCGTCAGGGAATCATTTCCATTGCGGATATTTTCCGTGCGAAGGTAGTCGATGTAAGCAAGGATTCCCTTGTGGTGGAGATGACGGGTACAAAGAGCAAGCTGGAAGCCTTTATCGACCTTATGGGTTCCTACGAAATTCTGGAACTCGCGAGAACCGGTGTGACAGGGCTTTCAAGAGGTGCAAAAGATGTACGTTTTCTTTAATTAGAAAATACATATATATGATGACATTATAGGAGGAAGAGAAACAATGGCAAACAGAATTTTTTATCAGGAAGATTGTAATTTAAGTTTATTAGACGGAAAGACTATCGCAGTGATCGGATACGGAAGCCAGGGACACGCACATGCCCTCAACGCAAAAGAATCCGGCTGCAATGTGATCATTGGTCTTTACGAGGGAAGCAAATCCTGGAAAAAGGCAGAGGAGCAGGGATTTGAAGTATATACAGCAGCAGAGGCAGCAAAAAAAGCCGACATTATCATGATCCTTATCAACGATGAAAAACAGGCGGCTCTTTATAAAAAAGACATCGAGCCAAACCTGGAAGAAGGAAATATGCTGATGTTCGCTCACGGCTTCAATATTCATTTCGGCTGCATCGTACCTCCGAAGAATGTAGACGTTACTATGATCGCTCCAAAAGGACCGGGACATACAGTAAGAAGCGAGTACCAGGCAGGAAAGGGCGTACCGTGTCTCGTTGCAGTAGAGCAGGATGCAACAGGAAAAGCCCTTGATACAGCACTTGCATATGCACTTGCCATCGGCGGCGCAAGAGCAGGCGTTCTGGAAACAACCTTCCGTACAGAGACAGAGACAGACCTTTTCGGTGAGCAGGCAGTTCTCTGCGGCGGTGTATGCGCGCTTATGCAGGCTGGTTTCGAGACACTTGTTGAGGCGGGATACGATCCGAGAAACGCATACTTTGAGTGCATCCACGAGATGAAGCTGATCGTAGACCTGATCTACCAGTCCGGTTTTGCAGGAATGAGATATTCCATCTCCAACACAGCAGAATACGGCGATTACATCACAGGACCGAAGATCATCACAGAAGATACAAAGAAAGCCATGAAGAAAATCCTGTCCGACATTCAGGATGGTACTTTCGCAAAAGATTTCCTTCTGGATATGTCTTCCGCAGGAAGCCAGGTACATTTCAAAGCTATGAGAAAGCTTGCTTCCGAGCACCCGTCAGAAATCGTCGGCGAGGAAATCCGTAAGCTGTACAGCTGGAACGGCGAGGATAAACTGATCAACAACTAATTAAAAAAGAAAGCCGGACCGCTATATTGCTGTCCGGCTGAAAAAATCATGAAGAAGAGGGCTGTCCTCTTCTTTTTTTCTGCATACAAATCCGATTTCTCTGGGAGGAAATGTAAGACCAAGAGGGATTTCCTGTAACGTCCCGTGTTCTAACTGATACTGGACAAACTCCCGGATCACACAGGCAATGCCAAGACCGATCTGAGAAAATTCAATGAGAAGATCCATCGTATTGACCTCAAAAATATGACGAAGCTCTATCTGCTGTTCCCGAAGCTGGAGATTGACCCACTGTCTGGAAATATTTTCCCCGTCAAGAAGCATAAAGGTTGCCGTTTCTGTGAGAGAATGATCCGGATAAAGCGCCTGGTGGTTGGAGAGATACTGAGGAGAAGCCACAAAAGTATCCTGGATTTTCCGAAGAGGCATAAAATGCACCTGGGAAAGCTTCTGCGGTTTTCCGATCAGGCCCAGGTCGATCTTTCCCTCCTCAAGGCTTCGAAGCGTCTCGTAAGTAGACTGGCAGGAAAGCTGGATCTGTACCTGAGGATTGGAAGCAATGTACCGTTTCAGATGAGGGAGAAGCACATACTTGCTTAAGGTGGCGCTTGCTCCCAGACGAAGCTTCGGGATTTCTCTGGAATGGTTGTGAAGTACGCCTTTTTCCCCCTCAGAGAGAAGGGAAAAGGCAGATTTTGTTTTTTCAAAAAGAAAGATTCCGTCAGGGGTTAAGGTAACGCCCCGCGAAGTGCGCTTAAAAAGAACCGTGTCCAGATTTTCCTCAAGCTTTTTGATCGCTTTTGTGATGGCGGGCTGGCTG
>URHH01000178.1 GCA_900547615.1 uncultured Blautia sp.
CTCCCGTTTAAAATCAGTTCCCGATAGCGGCGGGAAACGGGAAGATAAAGAGGTTCGTTCATAAACTGTCCTTTCAAAAATACTTGATTTTCTCTGTTTTGTGAGATACACTTTAAAAGTATTTTACACGGTAAAGAAAAGGAATACAAGATGGAGGGAAGAATTTGAAAAAAATAGCAGTGATCAACGATTTATCCGGTCTTGGAAAATGTTCCCTGACAGCGGCGATTCCTGTTATCTCTGTGATGGGCGTGCAGGCAGTGCCTCTGCCAACGGCTGGTTTTAGCAACCAGACAGGGTATGCTTCTTATTTTTATGACGATTATACAGACCGCCTGGATTCCATAACGGAAGAATGGAAAAAAATCGGTTTTGCACCGGACGGAATTTATACAGGATTTCTTGCAGGGGAGGCGCAGGCAGAGAAAATCCAGACGTTTTTAGACGCATTTGCAGGAAGTGATACAAAAATCCTTACAGACCCGATCCTTGGAGACAACGGAAGGGCGCATGGATTTTATACGGAAAAATTATGCGGCTGTATGCGCTCTCTTGTAAAAAGAGCCCATGTGATCACGCCGAATCTGACAGAAGCCATGCTTCTTCTCTTTGGAAAAGAAGAGACGGAAAAACAGTGGAAGGCGCTTGAAGTGGAAGGAGACGAAGCCTTTTTAAGAGCGGCGGAAACATACGGAAAGCGCCTTTTAAAAGAATATGATCTTCAGACGGTTGTGATAACAGGGGTGGAGCGCAGAAAAGAAAAGCAGGCGTATATGGGAAATCTCGTATGCGAGGCAGAAGAAAATGTCTGGGTGTTTTCAAAAAAAGAAGGGGGAAGCTACTCCGGAACAGGAGACATCTTTGCTTCTGTGCTAAGCGCAGGTCTTGTAAAGGGAATCCCTATGAAAGACTGTGCAGAAAAAGCTGCCCGTTTTCTTGAAAAAGCCCTTCATCAGACAGTAAAGGAAGGGACGGACCGAAACGAGGGCGTATGTTTTGAGCCGTATCTGAAAGAGCTGTTATAATTTTCCGGCAGAGAAAAAGGAGCCTGCATTACGCAAGCTCCTCCCATCTTTCATATAAAGTTTCCAGCTCTTCTAGGACTGCTTCTTTTTCCCGGCTGAGTTCTGTGCAGCGTGCAACATTGGTGCACACGTCAGGAAGGACGAGGGTTTCGTCGATTTCCTTATCTCTCGTTTCCAGCTCCTCAATGCGGGCTTCTACTTTTTTCAGCTCATTTGCAAGCTTTCTTTTTCTTGCCTCTTCTTCCTTTTGCTGCTGCCAGGTCAGCTTGCTTTCGGAAACATTTTTTATTTCCGCTTCTTCTGTCTGGGAAGGGGCGTATTTTTCTGTCAGCTCATCCTTTTTCTCAAGATAATAGTCGTAATCTCCAATATAATTTACAACTGCCTGATTGGTAAGGTCAAGGATCCTGGTTGCCGTCTGGTTAATAAAGTAACGGTCGTGAGAAACATAGAGCACGGTTCCCGTATAGCTGTTTAAGGCTTCCTCCAGGATTTCTTTTGAGGCAATGTCAAGGTGGTTGGTAGGCTCGTCAAGGATCAGGAAATTCGCCTCGGAAAGCATAAGCTTTGCAAGGGAGACACGGCCTCTTTCCCCGCCGGAAAGGGCGGAGATTTCTTTAAATACGTCGTCCCCTGTAAATAAAAAGGCGGCAAGCATATTTCGGATTTCCGTTTCCGTAAGCGCAGGATACGTATCGGAAATTTCCTGGAAAATCGTTTTCTCTGTGTGGAGCACATGGTGTTCCTGATCATAGTATCCGATCTGCACTTTGGAGCCGAGGGTAAATTCTCCTGCGTCCGCCGGGAGGATCCCGTTTAAGATCTTTAACATGGTAGTTTTGCCTGTTCCGTTGTTTCCAATAAGCGCAACCCGTTCTCCGCGTTTGATCTCAAAAGAAATATCTGTAAAAAGCGTCTGTCCCGGGAAGGATTTGGAAAGGCCCTCCACAGAGAGCACATCGTTTCCGCTTACAAAACGCGGCTCCAGGGAAATCCGCATCTGATTCTGAACTTCCATCGGTTTATCGAGACGCTGGATCTTATCCAGCATTTTTTCGCGGCTTTCTGCGCGGCGTATGGATTTTTCTCTGTTAAAGGATTTGAGCTTTGCGATCACGGCTTCCTGGTGTTTGATCTCTCTTTGCTGATTTAAGTAAGCCTTATACTGGGCGTCGCGAAGCTGGGCTTTTTTTAAGGCAAAGGAAGAATAGTTTCCGTTGTAGCTTAAAATATTTCCCGCTTCGATCTCAATGACCTTTGTGACAACTTTGTCAAGAAAATAACGGTCATGGGACACGATCAATACGGCGCCCGGATAATTCAGAAGATACGTTTCCAGCCAGGAAATGCTCTCCATATCCAGATGGTTGGTAGGCTCGTCAAGAAGGAGAATGTCCGGTTTGGATAAAAGGAGCTTGCCGAGAGCCACTCTTGTTTTCTGTCCTCCGGAAAGGGTTTCAATCTGCTTTGTAAAATCCTCCTCCCCGAAGCCGAGACCTTTTAACACGCCGGTTACTTCGCTTTTATATGCGTATCCGTTTTCCAGTTCAAACTGATGATTCAGTCTTGTGTAGGTGTTCATAAGGGATTCCAGCGTCTCGCCGGAAGCGTCCTTCATATCCTGCTCAAGAGTGCGCAGGCGGCCCTCCATATCCAGAATATGCTGTTTTGTAGTGAGGAGCTCCTCATATATGGAATGGTGTCCGTGTATGTCCTGATACTGGGCAAGGTAGCCGATATTTTTATCTTCGGAAATGACAACATTTCCGGAATCGCAGGGCATCTCGTTCATGATGATGCGAAGAAGCGTTGTTTTTCCGGCACCGTTGTTTCCGATAAGGGCAGCCTTTTCCCGGTCTTCTATATGAAAGGAAGCGTCCTTTAAAATAATTTTCTCGCCAAAGGATTTTGACAGGTTATGACATGACAAAATCATGGGTATTCCTCCGTTTTTTCTTAAATATCTATACTATTATACAGAAAAATTCCTTTTTTTGAAAGAACAAATTAACTTTATTTGACAATAAAATGTCATTTCGGTATAATTGACATAGTATTCTAAGGAGGGAACAGTTGTGGAGGCAAAAGAGATTTCGAGAGCGGTGATTAAGCGTCTGCCACGCTATTATCGCTATTTAGGGGAGCTTTTAGAAGAAAATGTAGACCGTATTTCGTCCAATGATCTGAGCAAAAAAATGCATGTTACCGCGTCTCAGATTCGTCAGGATCTGAATAATTTCGGCGGTTTTGGACAGCAGGGATATGGTTATAATGTAAAATATCTGTATACGGAGATCGGAAAGATCCTGGGGCTTGACACCGTACACCCCATGATTATTTTAGGTGCGGGTAATCTGGGGCAGGCGCTTGCCAATTACGTGGATTTTGAAAAAAGAGGATTTAAGCTTGTTGGAATTTTTGATGTAAATCCCGTTCTGGAGGGCATTGCCGTAAGGGGCATTGAAATCCAGATGTTAAGCGAGCTTCCCTTTTTTCTGAAAGAACACCATGTGGAAATTGCAATTTTGACACTGCCGAAAAATAAGGCGAAGGAAATGGCAGGGATTTTGATAGAAAACGGAATCAAGGCAATCTGGAATTTTGCCCATATTGACCTTGACGCGCCGGAAGATGTGATCGTGGAGAATGTGCATCTTTCCGAAAGTCTTATGACTCTTTCTTATAATCTGAGCCAGTACCGCCAGAAACAGACAGAAAAAGAGAAGATGTAAAATGAAAGAAATTGTGACATGCAGCCAGATGAAGGCGCTTGATAATCATACGATCAAAGAAATGGGGATTCCCTCCTGTGTACTGATGGAGCGTGCCGCTCTGAAATGCGTGGAGGAAACAGAAAAAATACTGGAGCCCGAGGAGCGCGTCCTTGTTGTGTGCGGCTGTGGAAATAACGGAGGAGACGGGATTGCCGTTGCAAGAATGCTGCATCTGAAAGGGATCCGAACCCATATTTTTCTTGCGGGAAAAGAAGAGTCCATGACAGAGGAAACGGCGCTCCAGTGGAAAATTGCAAGAAGTTATCATGTGCCTCGTGTGAATAACCCGCAGTGGCGTGAATATACTACTATAGTAGATGCCATTTTCGGCGCGGGACTTTCAAGACCCATAGAGGGAAACCTGAAAAATCTCATTCACTGTATGAATGATTCTTCTTCTAAAAAAATTGCCGTGGATATTCCTTCAGGAATTGACGGAAATACGGGAATGGAACTGGGAATTGCTTTTCGCGCAGATCTGACCGTTACCTTTGGATTTCGGAAACGGGGGCTTTGTTTTTATCCGGGAAGAATGTATGCGGGGAAAACCGTGGTAGCGGATATTGGCATTTACAGAACAGAAGGCCAGGGAAGCACGTTTGCCATGCAGGAAGAGGATCTTCTTCGTCTGCCGCCCCGCCGTCCTTCAGGAAATAAGGGAACATTTGGAA
>URHH01000179.1 GCA_900547615.1 uncultured Blautia sp.
TTAAGCTCCTCCGCGCTTGACTCTGTAGCGTTTTTATGTCCCCAGGTATGGCTTGCAAATTCCCAGCCGCTCTTCTTGAGGGCTTCCGCTATCTTTTTTGCGTCTTTCACTTCTTCATCAAAATTAAAGTCCGGATTGTTTTCCAGAAATTCTTTCTGATTGTCCTGAAGATTTTTTCCTGTTTTATACGCGCTGTCCGTTCTGTATCCAAACACGCCGTTATAGCCGGTCATTGCAAGGATTCCCTTTCTTCCATGATAGGAAAAAGCAGGATTTGCCTTCACGAATCCGTCAAGAAGCGGAACCATATCATAATCTCCCACCAGAACCGTTCCATCGTCCTGAATATATTCACACTTCACATCTCCATTTTCATCAAGCACCATTTTGCTGGCAAAGCCGTCTCCGTCCATATAGTGATAATAACTCACATCGTCCTGGGAAAGAACAAAAGCTTTTTTTCCGGGAGGAAGCATGATTTTTCCCCTGGACATGGTTCCGTCTTCATTCACAACAGCCATATCGTGAGGACTTACAAGAACGTACCCCTTATCGTACATACTCTGCATAATCTTGTTAAACTCACTGACTGTTGTCATCATCTGATTATAGCCCGCCTCATCGGAATCTCCGTCAAAGGCTTTTGAAGTATCTACGATCAAAGTATGGAAAAACACATGCGTCACTTCTTCCAGCGGATACTCCACACAGGTTGCCTTTATATTTTCATACTGTGTAACCGCATCTTTATAAGCCTGTGTCGTCTCATATTCCGGCTGTTCCTTCAAATATCGGATTGCTCCGTCATAATCATACTGCACAGACATTAAATGTGCCTCATCGAGCACCTTCTGCATATCTGCCGTGCTTTCATCTGCCTTCTGTTCCTCTGGCACAGCCGTTGCTTCCGCTGGTACCGCCGTTGGCTCCGGCGTACTTTCTGCCGGAGGCTCCGCTGCTGTTGTTTTTGCATCTGATGCTTTCTGTCCGTCCTTTGAATAAAATGCTTTTTCTTTAAAAGGAAGAACGCCGCAGCCGCCCAAAAGCACAGATGCACAGAGAACCGACAGAAAAATGCCAATTCCTCTCTTCTTCATTTTAAAATCCCCTTTCGTATTTATAATCCCCTTTGTACTTATTAACCCATAGGTTTTACCGGTGTCGGTCTTGCCGGGTCAAAAACTGCTTTTGCATCAAACAGATCCTCCAGCATCTCCGGATTGTAATACATGCGGTATCCGTCCAGATTCCTTCTTCCCTGGCGAAAATATCGATCACGTATCTGCACAAAATACTTTCTCGAATCCACATTGCAGAAATAATTATATCCCTGGCTTTTGAAGTATTCAAATTTATCACCGGAGTAATCTGCATAATCTGTTAAATCTGTACCGAATGCAAAAACAATAATATCGGTTCCCCCAATGATCGGATCCACATTATCCTTAAACCGCTGCGTATCTGCCTGAAGCTTTTCAAGAGGAGCTGTCCCCACATTCTGATGTCCCCAGGTGTGGCTTGCAAACAGCCAGCCGTTTGCCTTCATTGCATCGGCAACCTTTTTCGCTTCCTCTCTCTCTTTCTCAAGATTAAAATCAGGATGCTCTTCCAGCCATTTTACCTTATCCGCGTCAAGGTCGTCCGGTCTTGTCTTATAACTTATATCTGTACGGTATCCCAAAATCCCGTTATAGCCTGTAAGCGCCACAATTCCCTTTGCCCCTCTGTAAGAAAAATCAGGATGCTTCTCCACAAAACGGTCAATTAAAGGAACCATATCGTAATCTCCTACAGAAACGCTTCCATCATCTTCTATATACTCATTTCGGACTTTCCCCTCCTCGTCCACAATGAGTTTTGACGGATAACCATCTCCATCCATATAGTGATAATAGCTCACATCGTCCTGGGAAAGAACAAACGGAATTTTTCCCGGAGGAAGAAGAATCTCTCCCGGCGTCATATTGCCGTTTTCATCTGCCTTCGCCATATCATAAATACTGACCATGACGTATCCTCTGTCGTACATTTCCTGGGTTATTTTATTGAACTCATCAATGGTAGTCATAACCTGATTATAATCTGCTTCTTTATAATCTCCGTCAAAAGCTTTTTTCGGATCCACGATCATCGTATGGTAAAATACATGCGTCACTTCCTCAAGCGGCCAGGATACGCAGGTTGCCTTTGTCTCCTCAAATTTCTTTACCGCCTCCTGCATTTTTTCATTTTTCTCATAATCCGGCTCTTTCTTTAACAGTTGGATCGCGCCGTCATAATCGTACTGTGCAGCAAGAAGCTCCGCTTTCCCAAGCGCGCCGTCTGACTCCTTCAGTTTATCTTTTTTCTTCTTTGAATCTGTATTCTCCGCTTTCGCATTTTTCCCAGACGTATTTCCTGTATTCGCTGCCTGCGCTTCCTTATTTTCCTTTCCCTGTGTCTTTCCTTTTTCCCGAACCCCCACATAAATGCCGCCTGCTGCAATTACAACTGCAATTGTAGCAACAGCCGCAATCTGTATTCTCCTCTTTCTCCTTTGCTTTTGTCTTCGAAGCTCCATGCGCTTTTTCCGCATTTTCCTGCGTCTCTCATATTCCTCATCGGAAAACTCTTCTGAAAACCCCTCTGTCTTTTTTATTTCTTTTTCATCTCTGCGAATATCTTTCATTTTTTGTATTTACTCCTTCGTAAACGCTTTTCCTATAGTATTTGCTTCTGATGTATCTTATTATACCTTTTGAAGCCTTTAATTTCCACTGTTTTTGTCCCGAAAAGAAGCGTAATTAAGAATTGCCTTTTTTTATAAATAATGATAAAATAATCTGTATGAAATTATTTACATATTCAGGAGGATTCTTATGAGTACAGTAACAACCGTCCTTCTGGTCATTCTGGTGATTCTTGTAATTGCTCTTATTGCTCTCTATTTCTGGGGCAAAAAAGCACAGAAGAAGCAGGACGAACAGCAGGCTCAAATCGAAGCAACAAAACAGACCGTTTCCATGCTGGTAATTGATAAAAAGCGAATGCGTCTGAAAGAATCCGGACTTCCACAGATGGTTATTGACCAGACTCCCAAGATGCTGCGCCGTTCCAAACTTCCGATCGTAAAAGCAAAGGTTGGTCCTAAGATTTCTATTTTAATTGCAGATGAAAAAGTTTTCGAACTGATCCCTGTAAAAAAAGAAATCAAGGCAGAAGTAAGCGGTTTATATATTGTAGGTGTAAAAGGCATTCGTGGTTCTCTGGAAACTCCGGCACCAAAGAAAAAAGGGCTGTTCGGCAGATTCAAAAAGAACAAAGACAAAAAAGACAGCAAATAATTCAAAAAGCTGGGACTTCATCTTTTCAGATGCGTTCCAGCTTTTCCTTTTGTTCTTATAACGAAAAATTCTCTGCATTTTTTGACTGAGCCTGTATGGAAAGATAGCAGTCTGCAACATGCTCCTCATTCATATCAAGCGCATAATCCACTTTCATATTTACCGCGCCTTCTGTTTCCTCCAGCTCCAGGTTTGTGGCTGCGATCCCCATCTGAAGCGTACCGTACGGCGTAGTATAATAAGTCATATTCTTTTTTCCCTGCTCAAAAACCATATGTACGTTGACAAGTCCTTTTTTCCGTACCTCCACACCCTTATGTGACATTTTAATATAATTCACAGTAGGGGGAGCTGATTCCTCCAGAATCTCTTCAAAACGAAGATAATGGCTTCCATTCCGGAAATAATATTCTCCCGGAACTACGATCTCAACAGGCTCCTGCTCATCTGTACTGTCTATAAGCTGAAGCCCCTTTACATGTATTAACACTTCTTTGTCCATATGTATCTCTCCTAATATTTCTCAATATCTATCTTCTTTGTCATTTCCACATCATACGGCAGAATCGAATTTGCAAAATCCTTGAATTTATCCGCCAGATCGCTCACATAAAAACGATATGGAAATTCCTCATGTTCTGTCTCTGTGCTTAAAAGCTCTTTCTCCTTCAAAAGTCTCCCAAGCTCAAGCGCTGTCTCATACGCCGGGTTTACAAGGCGCACTCCCTCACCCATCACCTGACGGATCGTAGAACGCAGAAGCGGATAATGGGTGCAGCCTAAAATCAATGTATCAATTTCTTCCTCCTGAAGTTCCCTTAAATACCTGGAAGCAACCTCCGTTGTCACGGGATCGTGAAGCCAGCCTTCCTCCACAAGCGGAACAAAAAGAGGACATGCTTTCCCGATTACCTGGATTTCTTTATCAAGACGCTTTAAATATGCCTCGTGAATCCCGCTTCCTACGGTTCCTTCCGTTCCGATCACACCAACGCGCTTATTCTTCGTCTCTGCCGCCGCTACTTTTGCGCCGGATTCAATCACGCCCAGTATGGGAATATCAAGTTCATCTTTTACTGTATCAAGGGCAAAGGCGCTGGCTGTATTACACGCCACCACAATCGCCTTTAC
>URHH01000180.1 GCA_900547615.1 uncultured Blautia sp.
TAAATGTTTCCGGTCCCGGGCTTCCCTCCATTCCCCACTGGCTGTCCCAGTCATAAAGGAGCGCAGCCTGACTTTTTACTTCGCTTCCCGCAAGAACCGAAATTTCTTTTAAAGTTTTCCCAACCTTGCTTACCTCACGGAACACTCTTGTATCGTTTCCGCCGTAATGGTCGATAATCGCCCCGTGAAACTTCTCGGAAGCGCCTCTGCTCTGGCGAACCTGGAAGTAAAGAGCTCCTTCGCCTCCGTGGGCAATTGCCTGCATGGACTGGGCAAATAATACCCCCGGTTTTTTCAGCTTGCTCACACTCTGCCAGTTTGTAGAGGTAGGACATGACTCCATCTGGAAAAACGGTTTTTTCTTGAGAGAGCGCATCAGATCATGGCACATTCCGTTTTCATAGGCAGTCTCGATTACGTCCTGCTTATGCCATGTAGGATATGTATCCCAGGAAACCACATCAATTTCTTTTGCAAGTTCAAAATAATTTAATCCATCAAAATAGTACATGAGGTTTGCAGTTGTAGGAAGCTCGCTTCCCCCTTCTCGAACAGACTGTATTTCATGATGAATAAAATCTGCTGTCTGGTGAGTCACAAATCGTTTCCAGTCAAGATTTAACGCATGAAGCTGTGTCTCGCCAATAGGGGACGGGCTTTCAATCTGCTCAAAGCTGTTATATGTATGACTCCAGAAGGTTGTACACCATTTATCATTTAAGTTTTCAATCGTGCCATATTTCTCCTTCAGCCAGTTACGGAATGCTTCCTGACAAAGGGGACAGTGGCACTCTCCACCAAATTCATTTGAAATATGCCACATAATCACTGCCGGATGATTTCCGAAACGCTCTGCCAGCTTTCTGTTTATGATTGCTGTTTTTTCCCTGTAAACAGGAGAGGTATAGCAGTGATTATGGCGAAATCCGTAAAGCGCTCTTTTTCTCTCACCATCAACTCTCAGTACCTCCGGATATTTGTCAGCCAGCCATTTTGGTCTTGAAGCGGACGGAGTTGCAAGAATTACGGAAATTCCTCTTTCATAAAGCTTATTGATAATATTCTCCAGCCACTCAAAATTAAATACGCCTTCCTCCGGTTCAAGGGTTGACCAGGAAAAAATCCCAAGGCTTACTACATTACAGCCAGCTTCTTCCAGCATATCTAAATCTTTCTCAAGAATATCCGGTCTGTCCAGCCACTGTTCCGGATTGTAATCTCCTCCGTGAAGAAGCTTATTCGTCTTAAAGTCCATACAAACCTCCTGTTAAATCATTACCTCTTTTATTATCCCCAATGCAAGAAGCATAAGCGGATAAGATATATAAAATACATACTTTGGAATTTTATCTCTGCGCGCTCCGTTGTAACACCAGATTCCGTAAAAAGATATAGGACCGGTTACATACATGAGACTGAGCAATGCGCCTAAAATTGTTTTCAGCACATTTCTTTCATAAAAAACATAGAATACCGCAGTTAAAAGCACCATACAAAGCCCAAATTCTGCCCGGAAAAATCCTGCCCACATAACTGCTGCCAGCACAATGCAAAACTGCATAATTCCCTTAAAAAATATTTTGCTGCATTTCACAAGACGCAGCCCGTACAGCATGAAAAGAGAGATGAATGTGCCTGTAAGAGCATTTTGATTTGAAAAGTCGAAAAATTGTCCCTTCATTGCAAAATCATACGGAATTTCACTTATAAGCGCAAAAGCGCCAACTGTTATAAGATATTTCCTGTAATTCGAAGTACTTCGAAATCCTTCTACAAGAAGAAATGCGAAAAGGGGAATCGCCATACCTCCAAGAAGCTGCAAAATTGAGCCCACTCCCGCCTGCATCATCAAATGTGAATCTTCTGCCATAGCAGTGGAAAGCTCTTCCTGAGTGTACTGTTCCAGACGAATCATGCCTTTTTCTACAATAATTACACCTATATATTGAAGAGTCATCATAACCCATGCAAATATTTTCAAACCATCTGCCGTTATATCAGGTGTTTTCCACACAACACCTCTTCTTCCCATACCTGTATACATAATATTCTCCTGTTAAATCAGCCCTTTACAGCGCCTCCTGTAATTCCTTCTACATAAAACTTCTGCATAATAATAAACAGAATGGAAATAGGAATAGAGACAAGCACACCGCCTGCACAGAACTGTGTAAAGTAACTGTTAATAAGACTCTTATCCAACATTTTAAATAATCCCACGGCAACTGTATATTTTGAAGAAATTCCCGCATTAAGAATCATCTTTGCATAAACAAAATCCATCCACGGAACAAGGAAGCTGCTGATTACCGTGTACACCACAATCGGACGGCTCATAGGCAGTACCATCTGGAAAAAGATTCTCGCCTCACTGCATCCGTCAATTCTTGCAGCTTCACAAAGAGCTCTTGGAACTGTATCAAAAAATCCCTTGGCAATTAAATATCCAAGTCCCGATGATGCAGAATAAACCATAATAAGACCTGCATAACTGTTTGTAAGTCCAAAAGACTTTAAAGTAAAGTAAACAGCAATCATGGCAAGCATTCCCGGAAACAGATTTAAAATAACTGCCATATTCATAAGCGGCTTTCTCATCTTAAAGCGCATCACAGATGTTGCATATGCTACCATAAGAACAAACATTGTAGAAATTACACATGTAAAGCAGGCAATAATAAATGTGTTAATAAACCATTGGGGAAACTGTGCCACAGAATCAGGATGGAACAGTTTTATATAATTCACAATACTCCATTTTTCAGGAAAAAATGTACTTGTATTCATACCTGAATAAGAACTGAAGGATGTGCATACAAGCCATACAATCGGAATTAACCAAAAAAATGCCAGCGCTGCAATCAGAAGATTGTGAAGTACAATACTTGAGGTTCTGTTTCCTTTCATCTTTCTCATTGATACGTTCCCTCCCTGTCTCCTTTTATCATCCGGTTAAAGGCTACCAGCGTAAATACGGAACAGATAATAAATACCATAATACCGATTGCCGACGCCATCTTATAGTTATAATAATCCTGCGTCAGACGGAACAGCCATGTAACAAGAAGGTCAACTTCTGTTGCCTGGGAATTTGCCATCGCCTGATTTGTAGTAGTATATACATTTTCTGTCAGAAGATAAATTACATTAAAGTTGTTGATGTTTTTTACAAAGTCTGTAATCAGTGCCGGTCCTGTTACAAACAGAAGATACGGCATTGTGATTTTTCTGAAAATCTGAAAAGGTGTTGCTCCATCCACTCTGGCGCTCTCAAGCTGATCTGAGGGAAGATTCATAAGAACACCTGTGGAAATCAGCATCTGATATGGAACGCCAATCCAGATATTAATCAAAATAATCATTACATGTGCCCAGCCCGGAGCTGACAAAAACGGCACATAACTTGTAGAAATTAATCCTATATCTCTTAAAAAGTCTGTAAGCCCGATATTACTGCAGAATGTATTTACAATTCCTCCGTTTGCAAAAAAGTTTCTTACAAGAAGAAGAGATACAAACTGTGGCACTGCGATAGTAACAATAAATAATGTTCTCCACATCTTAGGAAATCTTGTCTTTTTACTGTTTAACAGAAGGGAGAGAAGAATCCCGCCGATATATGTAGTAATCGTCGCAAAAAATGACCACACAAGTGTCCATCCAAGAACCCGCACAAAAGAGTAGCCGAATGTAGTGGTAAGTCCGCCGCCTCCGAAAAGACTTAAGAAGTTGTCAAATCCAACCCATGTAAACAGACTGTTCGGCGGCATATGATTCTGGTCATAATTTGTGAACGCTACAAAAATCAAAAGAAGAATTGGGATTACAGTAAAAATTGCAACACCAAGTACAGGCAGTGTAAGAAGTGTAATATGAAACTTTTCTTCTTTATAAGCGTGTAAATCTTCCAGGAAGTTATTTACATGATTTCCTGCTTCCGCTGTTTTCTGAAGCTTATAAACATTTACTGTATTTTTCATCCAGATAATTGCTGATGCAAACCACACTACAAAGCTGAACAGGGAGAACAGCAAAATCTGAAAAGAGTTATCATAATCATTAAATTCATTTTTCATAGTCTTCATGTTGAAGACTTTTTCCGGCTTTACTGTACCCAGAGTTGCAAATTTAGGAACGTACTCCATTGCAAAATTTACAGTAAAAAGAATTATTGCCACTTCAAGTATTGTCATAAGCGCTGCTTTTACATACTGCTTGCGGCGGG
>URHH01000181.1 GCA_900547615.1 uncultured Blautia sp.
CTTTTTGAAAAAAATGTCAAATAATATTTTTTTCAAATTTTTCGCATAATAGAGACAACACTCGGGAGTTTGACAGTTGCAAAATAAATAATCCTATTCAAAGCCTTATGGAATAAGAGTTTGCGTTGTCAAATATTTTGTTTTGCTTTATAGTAATATTTGGTGTATATTTACTTTTTAGAAATTTCTGTTATTATAATGTTAAAATCATCTCAAAGCCTGTATCTTGGCTACAATCACATATTACTATATATTAAAACTTGGTCACAAAATGCTGTAACCCTTATAAATTGCGGGTTGTAGCATTTTTTTATTTTTTCAACTGTCAAAGATGGGACTATATAAATCTGGAAATGTCAAATACTTTTTGAAAAAAATGTCAAATAATATTTTTTTTGAATTTTTCACACAATAGAGACAACACTCAGGATTCCTCCGGGTGATAGTAGCGCAGCACATGTTCCGGGTATCGCTGATCCCCATAATCCCACGGACCGGCAGGATCATGAAGCGGGTCTTCCTCATTCCTTTTCGTATTGCCGCTTGCAATCCGTGCAAATTCTTTTGCCGATTCAAAACTCCAGGAGGTAATGTTATGATCCTCAAGATAAGAAAAATAAGAATCTGCTCCAAAATTATACCCCTGCAGCGCAAGGCGGATACGTTTAAAATCGGTAGGGCTTTGGACCCCGGCTTTATCCATAGAATATTTCAATTCCTGTATGCCGCACTGGATCGAGTAGGCAACATCGGTAATTCCTCCGGGAACCTGCGGATATAAGGTGTTGAAAGCGCCTTCTGAGGACTGCATAACATCAGCGCCCTGTCCGGAACTTTCCTGCATCATAAGAGCAAGGATCAGATCAACATAATCTGTCATGCCGTAATCAGCAGCCACTTCCTCTACCTGGCTTCTGTAGGCTTCACAGGCAGAATTAATGGATTGTAAGCCAACATCTCCGGGACTTGTAAAGAAAAGCTTCCATATAAGAAACACAAGGATAAGGGCGGCAGCGCCGAGAAACATTTTCTGGCGGATCACCTGCTGCTCCCGTTCCTTTTGTCTCTGTTTATTTCTCCGTTCTTTATTGGAAATATCTTTTGTACTCATAGGTTTATTGTAACGTGAAATCTGGTGTTTGTGAAGTTTTTTATGGTTCATAATTCTTAAAAAACTCTAAATCTACAGGGGAAAATTGAAAAAGAAACAGGGGTGTGCTATGATACAGTCACAGGCAGAGAGTGACAGGAGGATTTTATTTATGAAAAAATCAGTGACAGCAATGTGCATCTGCGCTTCGTTTCTCTTTACGGTTCCTGTGTTTGCCGGGGTATCGGGTTACAGTGAGGCAGAGGCTTCCTATAAAAAAGAGCAGAAAACAGAAAAAAGTTTTCTGGTAGAAGACGGGGAAGGAAAGGAAGTACAGGTACTTGCAAAAGAAGATAAAGTGTATGTTACCGTAAAAGAAACGACTGTGAGAAGTATGCCGGGGGAAAAGGGAAAGGCTCTTGGAACGGTTCTTCTTGGAGCCGAAGTCTCCAGAGTGGCGGTATGTGACAACGGCTGGAGTAAAGCGTACTGTGAAGATGAAAATGGAAGGAAGATTTTTGGCTATATTCCGAATACGGCGTTAAGTGAAGAAACAAGCGTAATAGAAATGGATGAGGAGGTAACGGCAGCAAAAGACTGCGACATTCTGGATTTTCCGGGAAAAAAAGACGGACAGGTAGTGGGAGAACTCCTCGAAATGGACGAAGTCCGGAGGACTGCAAAAATCGACGATACATGGAGCAGAATTGTGTATCTTGACGAGAAAGGCAACGAAAAGAACGGCTATATTCCCACGAATATTCTGGACGGGCAGGAAGATAAGGGCGCTTCTGATAAAATTGTAAATGCGGTGGAAGATGATAAGAAGCAGCAGGAAAAGAAACAACAGGAAGGAAATACGGAAGAGGAGCAGACGGGAGCCGATAATAAAGCAGAGGTACAGGTTGCCGATGCTTCCGCTGGCGTAATCTCAAAAAGTGAAGGAAGCGGTATTTTTGCAGAAGCAGTAGACGGTGTTGCTTCTGCTGGCGGAGTGGAAGGCTTTGTAAATGGTGTACAGATAGGAACGCCGGTGGCTGTTTCCTCAGATGCATCGTTGAAGCCTCTCGGAACATTCCGAATTACCCATTACTGTCCGTGTAGTATTTGCTGCGGACCCTGGGCAAATGGAATTACTTCAACAGGAGTGACGGCAACGACAAATCATACCATTGCAGTAGACCCATCACAGATTCCCTATGGTTCGCAGGTTGTGATCAATGGACAGGTTTATGTGGCGGAGGACTGCGGCGGAGCGATCAAGACAAACTGTATTGATATTTACGTTGCAAGCCATGAAGAGGGCGAAAGCAAGGGAGTGTATTATACAGACGTATATCTGATACAGTAAAAATAAGGTGAACAGATCCGAGTATCAGAAAAGACAGAGGAGAACATACAAAGAGTATATTTCCTCTGCCTTTTTATTTTATGCGTTTTCCAGCGCTTTTTTCAGGTCGTCTATAATGTCGTCCACGTTCTCGATTCCGATGGAAAGGCGGATCATTCCGGGAGAAACGCCTGCTTCCGCAAGCTGTGCATCGTTCATCTGGCGATGCGTATGGCTTGCCGGGTGGAGAACCATAGTCTTTGATGCCGCAACGTGCGTTGCGATATTTGCAAGCTCAAGGCTGTCCATAAAGCGGACGGCAGCGTCTCTTCCGCCCTTTAATTCAAAGGAGATCACGCCGCAGGTTCCATTTGGCATATATTTTTTTGCAAGCTCATGATATTTATCACCGGGAAGTCCTGCATAATTTACAGAGCTTACTTTTTCGTGAGCATTTAAAAATTCTGCAACCTTCTGAGCGTTGAAACAGTGGCGCTCCACACGGAGAGGAAGGGTTTCCAGACCGAGATTTAAAAGAAAGCAGTTCATCGGAGAAGGAATGGAGCCCAGGTCGCGCATAAGCTGTGAGGTTGCTTTTGTGATGTAGGCTTTTTTTCCAAACTGCTTTGTGTATACAACGCCGTGATAAGATTCGTCCGGCTCTGTAAGACCGTGGTATTTATGACCGTAAGCGTCCCAGTCAAAGTTTCCGCTGTCTACAATCGCTCCGCCTACCTGAACGGCATGTCCGTCCATATATTTTGTGGTGGAGTGGGTTACAATGTCAGCGCCCCACTCGAATGGACGGCAGTTTACCGGTGTGGCAAAGGTGTTATCCACAATAAGGGGAACGCCGTGGCTGTGGGCTGCGTGTGCAAATTTTTCAATATCAAGAACAACAAGAGCCGGGTTTGCAATGGTTTCTGCAAAAAGAACTTTTGTGTTCGGGCGGAAAGCTTTTGCGATTTCTTCTTCGCTTGCATCTGTGTCCACAAAGGTGCAGTCAATACCAAGTTTTTTGAAGGTAACTGCAAGAAGGTTGAAGGTTCCGCCGTAAATGGTGGAGGCGGCAACTACGTGATCGCCTGCTTCGCAGATATTAAAGACAGCGTAGAAGTTTGCCGCCTGTCCGGAAGAAGTAAGAAGAGCTGCAACTCCGCCTTCCAGAGCTGCAATTTTTGCAGCAACTGCGTCATTTGTAGGATTCTGAAGGCGTGTGTAGAAATATCCTTCGGCTTTTAAGTCAAAAAGCTGTCCCATTTCGTCGGTTGTGTCGTATTTGAAGGTTGTGCTCTGGCAGATAGGAACTGCGCAGGGTTCGCCCTTTGCAGGGGTATAACCGGCATGAAGACATTTTGTTTCCATTTTAAAATCGTTCATTTTGGTACGTCCTTTCGTTGGGAGTCAATGTATGTACAACAGTATTTCAGACATAAAATATATGTTCCATATAAAAACAGTTTTCCAACGCAAATCAGTTGATTTTCTTGTTTTGCTGCGCCGCTTATCTGAGAACAGAAATCATAACTCGCCGTTGGCTCGGACAGATGATTTCTGCTCTCGCTATGCTCGCAAAAACTGCTAAAATCTGCCAGGATTTGCTTTTGGAAAGGCTGTTTTGATATAGGAACAAATAATTTTATTGTACTGAGTTTTCTGTTGGAACAACATTGCATATACAAAAAAATCCCACAACGATGTGTTGTGGGAGATAGCCGTCTGGCAGTGCCCAGAGCCGGAATCGAACCAGCGACACGAGGATTTTCAGTCCTCTGCTCTA
>URHH01000182.1 GCA_900547615.1 uncultured Blautia sp.
TTTCTGCAAACTGCAATCCCCTGGGAACGCCGGAGAGTGTGAAAAATGCCATAATAGAAAGTCTTTCCCATATAAGCGACTATCCGCAGGTGGGCTGTGCGCCTTTAAAAGATGCCATTGCGCAGTATGAAGGGGTAAAGCCTTCCCAGGTGATCTGCGGAAACGGAGCTGCGGAGCTTATCTTTTCTTTGTGTCGTGCTTTAAAGCCGAAAAAGGCGCTTCTTCCCGCTCCTACCTTTGCAGAGTATGAGCAGGCTCTTACAAGCGTGGACTGCGTTTGCAGCCATTTTTTTCTGAAAGAAGAAACGAATTTTTCTATGGAAGCTTCTTTTCTGGAAGAAATCAAAAAAGGGTTTGATATAATATTTTTATGTAACCCTAATAATCCGACGGGGATTCTGACAGACCGGGATTTTCTTATGGAGATTTTGAAAACGTGCAGAGAGCATTCTGTTTTTCTTGTGGTGGACGAGTGTTTCCTTGATTTTGTAAAAGAGCCGGAAGCGTACACCTTAAAAGAGGTCTTAGAAGAATATCAAAATCTGTTTCTTTTAAAAGCGTTTACAAAGCGGTATGCGATGGCAGGGGTGCGTCTCGGTTACGGACTGACTGCAAATGAGGATTTGCTTCAGAAAATGGAGAGTGTGACACAGCCCTGGAACGTATCAGGTCTTGCGCAGGCAGCAGGGATCGCCGCATTAAAGGAAACAGAATATGTAAAAGAGGGAAGAGAAACTGTATTTAAAGAGCAGGAATTTCTGAAAAAAGAGATGAAAGAGCTTGGATTTACAGTCTTTCCTTCAGAGGCAAATTATATTTTCTTTAAAGGGGAAAGGAATCTTTTTGAAAAATGTGTACAAAAGGGCGTTCTTATCCGGGACTGCAGCAATTATCCCGGACTGGAAGCCGGATATTTCCGAATTGCAGTAAAAAGCCATGAGGATAATATAAGATTGATTCAGGCATTAAAGGAAAGGGGATAAAAATGGCAAAGGCGATAATGGTACAGGGAACCATGTCCAATGCGGGAAAAAGTCTGCTTGCAGCAGGGCTTTGCCGTATTTTTAAGCAGGACGGCTATAAGGTGGCTCCCTTTAAATCTCAGAATATGGCATTAAACTCTTTTATTACAAAGGAAGGGCTTGAAATGGGACGGGCACAGGTGATGCAGGCGGAGGCGGCTGGGATCGCCCCTTCTGTTCTTATGAATCCCATTCTTTTAAAGCCTACAAATGACGTGGGCTCTCAGGTGATCGTAAACGGAGAAGTTCTGGGAACGATGAGCGCAAGAGATTATTTCAGCTATAAGAAAAAACTGGTCCCCGATATTATGAAGGCATACGAAACGCTGGCAGCAGAAAATGACATTATTGTGATCGAGGGCGCAGGAAGCCCGGCGGAGATAAACTTAAAAGAAGAAGACATTGTAAATATGGGAATGGCGAAAATGGCAAAAGCTCCTGTCCTTCTTGTGGGAGACATTGACAGAGGCGGCGTGTTCGCCCAGCTGATCGGTACGGTACAGCTTCTTGAAAAAGAGGAGAGGGATATGGTAAAAGGGCTGATCATCAATAAATTCCGCGGAGATAAGACCATTTTGGAGCCGGGTGTGAAAATGCTGGAAGAAAAAAGCGACATTCCCGTTGTGGGCGTGGCGCCGTATATGCAGATCCAGGTGGAGGACGAGGACAGTCTCACAGAGAGGTTTGATAAAAACCGGGAAATCGGTCAGATCGATCTTGCAGTGATCCGCACGCCGCGAATTTCCAATTTTACAGATTTTAACCCGTTTGAAAGTATTCCCGGGGTGTCCCTTCGCTATGTAAAAACACCGGGAGAGCTTGGCAGTCCGGATCTTATCCTTCTTCCCGGAACAAAAAATACAATGGGAGATTTGAAGTGGCTTCGTGAAAGCGGAATGGAGGCTGTCATCTTAAAAGAGGCTTCCAGAGGAACGCTGATCTTCGGAATCTGCGGCGGCTACCAGATGCTTGGAGAAAAACTTTCCGATCCTTACGGTGTGGAGGAAGGCGGTTCTATGAAAGGCATGGGGCTTCTTCCTGTCGAAACGGTATTTACAAAAGAAAAAACAAGAACAAGGGTACAGGGAACCATTAGAAGGATCGAAGGACCTTATGCGGGACTCTCCGGTGCAGAGACAGAAGGGTACGAAATCCATATGGGCGAGACAGTATTAAAGGAAGGGGCGAACCGTGTTCTTTCTATTACAGATACGGTAACCGGACAGCAAAAGGAAGACGGCGCGTACAGAGACAATGTATTCGGTACATATGTACACGGGGTTTTTGATAAAGAAGGCTGCGCAGAGGCTCTTGTCCGTATCATCGGAGAGCAAAAGGGTCTTGATGTATCTTCTCTTACAGGCGTGGATTTTGCGGCATTTAAAGAGACCCAGTACGACATTCTGGCAGATACTCTTCGCAGGCATCTTGATATGAAGAAGATTTATGAAATTCTGGAACAGGGAATTTAAAAAGGAGGGCGAAACATGAAGGTAGAGCTTGAAAATGTAAAGCCAATGGACATAGAAAAGAGAAGCTTTGAAATCATTACAGAGGAGCTTGGAGATAAGAAGCTCCTTCCCGGAACAGAGCTTATCGTAAAACGGTGTATTCACACAAGCGCAGATTTTGATTATGCAGAAAATCTCTGCTTTTCCGAACATGCGGTAGAACAGGCGATCACAGCTATTAAAAACGGAGCCTGTATTGTGACGGATACCCAGATGGCAAAATCCGGCATTAACAAACGCGCCCTTTCCCGTTACGGCGGAGAAGTGTACTGCTTTATGTCTGATGAGGACGTGGCGGAGCTGGCAAAGAAAAACGGTACAACAAGAGCAACGGCAAGTATGGATAAGGCAGCCTCTCTTGATAAAAAACTGATTTTTGCAATCGGAAACGCGCCGACAGCTCTTGTGCGTCTTTATGAGCTGATAGAGGAGGGGAAATTATCCCCCGAGCTGATCATCGGTGTTCCGGTAGGGTTTGTAAACGTGGTGCAGTCAAAAGAGCTGATTATGGAGGCAGGGGGTCCTTTTATTGTGGCAAGGGGAAGATTCCGGTTCTGCAACATTGCAGCCTGCATCTGCAACGCGCTGCTTTACATGATCGACAACAGAAGAGATTAATCCCGACAGAGAGAATATAAAAGTTTCAGTGCAGGAAGGAAATCTTCCACAGGCATGGAGGAGCAGGAAAGAACTACCGTTGTTTCCTGCTCTTTTTCTTTTAAAAAGGAGAGGGCAAGACCGTTTCGCTCTGCCTTTTCTTTAAGAGCGGAAGAAGAACCGGAAAAGGGAAGGGTAAGGGCAAGGCTTGTGCCTGCTGCGCCTGTACGGAGCGGACAGTTTTCTCCGAATACGGTTTTCACATCTTTTTGGAGGGATTTCAGCTTCTGGGAGTATAAACGCTTCAGTTTCCTTGTCTGGGCGGCAAGATGGCCGTCCCGTATAAACTGACAGAGCGCGATCTGCTCTGCTTTAGAGGCAGTCTGATTATAAAAAGCGGCTTTTTTCCTGTAAGCTTCAAGAAGCGGCGGAGGCAGCACCATAAAGCTTAACCGGATAGAAGGGAGGAGAAGCTTTGAAAAAGAGCCGATGTACACCACGTTTTCTCCTCCTGCAAGACTGTAAAGAGAAGGGGTGGGCTTTTGAAGGTATACAAATTCATTTTCAAAATCATCTTCTATAATAAGGCTTCCCCGGGCATCTGCATGGTGGATCAGCTCCAGACGGCGCTTTACCGGCATGATTTCCCCCCATTTTGTCATGTGGGCAGGGGAGACATAAATCACATGGGCGTTTTTATTTCTGTACTGTACCTGAAAGCCGAAATCAGAAAAGACGGTGCTGCCCTGGATAAAGGAGGGCGTGGGAAAGGAAACAGTTTCCCTGTCTTTTATAAGAGGGCAGAGAATCTGCAGAAGACTCTGTACACCCGCTCCAACCACAATGCTGTCAGGAGAGCAGAGAATGTTTCGCCGTTCTCTTATATAAACAGAAAGCACCTGACGGAAATCCGCTTCTCCCTGAGGCTCTCCGTAGGAGAGAAGGCGGGAGGCCTGCCGGAGAGCGCTTTTCATATACCGCCGCCATAAATCGAAGC
>URHH01000183.1 GCA_900547615.1 uncultured Blautia sp.
CCTGCCTCAAAACTTCCTGCGGAAGGCTGATTCAGATGAATTACTACATTTCCTGTATTTGTAACGGTAACTGTCTGTGCAGCCGGGGATTCTGTATATCCAGCCTGTGCTTTGCCAAAATCAAGTGTTCCCGGCGCTGCTGAAATCTTCACTACTTTTGCGTCCTCCACTGTAAATTTTGCAGTTACAGATGCAAGCGCTTCTCCTGCCTCTCCGTTAATGATCGGGTAAAGATAGATTGCTTCTGCATATTCACCTTTTTCAAGTCCTGTCTTCGGTTCTACGGTAAAGGCAACGCTCTCTCCCGGCTCCAGGTCTGAAGCATTGAGAGCGCTCACGATAAAGTTCTGGCTCTGAAGCTCCATGATAGAAAGCTTTGCATTGCTCTCGTTTGTAACTGTGACTGTCTGTGCAGCCGGAGCTTCTGTATATCCGGTTCCTGCCTTTCCAAAATCAAGCGTTTCCGGTGATACAGAAAGTTTATATTCCGGTTTCGGAGTCGGTGTTGCTTCCGGTGTTGGTGTTGCTTCCGGTGTCGGTGTTGCTTCCGGTGTCGGTGTCGCTTCCGGTGTAGGCGTTGCCTCCGGTGTCGCTTCTGCTTCTTTTACAATCACTTTTGCCTGAACAGATACAGCCGCACCCTCCTGTGTTGTATAGGAAAGTGTATCGTCATACTCCCACGGAGTCAGACCAACTCTCGGGATAACCCAGAGTGTCACAGACTGCCCCGGCTCAAGAGGTGACGCCACGTCCTGCACCATAAAATTCTCCGGTGCAATATTATCAAAAGTAAGCGGGATATTGCCTGTATTTTTAATTGTGACATACTGCTCGGAAGGAAGCTCTTCCTCACTGTATCCGTAAGTCAGAGTTCCAAAATCAAGAATGCCTGTTCCGTCTTCTGTTGTAAGAACGGCTTCCGCCTTATATTCTGTCTCCTGAGATGTCTCCTGTTCTGATGCTTCTTCGGAATCTTTCTCTTCAGAAGGCGCTTCTCCTTCCGGATAAAAAACTTCTTCCTCGCCCTGCGGAATCTCGCTTTCTTCCTCTGTTCCTTCCGGAAGCTGCTCTTCAGATGGCACTTCTCCCTCTGTATTCTCCTCCGGTGCAGGGATTTCCTCTACATTTTCTTCCGGAGCCGGAATCTCTTCCACATTTTCTTCCTCCGGCTGCTCTCCGCTGTTTTCAGGAACTTCCCCTGTTTCTTCTTCGTCCTCTGTATGCTGTTCCGCTTTGTGCTGTTCTGCCTCTTCCTCTGTCGCAGCTACAGGACAGGTAGTCGCGCTGAGCTTGCCTGTCACACCCTGTGCTTCTGCGCCTGTCACCTCAAGAACGATCTCCAGTCCCAGATCTTCCTCTGTTACCTTATATGTTTTTTCTGTTCCCAGTTCTGTAAGCTCCTCGCCGTTTTTTCTGGACCATTTAAAGCTTACATAATCGTCTGTTACGCCCTCCGGCGTTACTTTTCCGTAATCTGCGCTTAATGTAGCGCCCACTGCTGCCGCTCCCTTGATTTTCAGCTTTCCGCCAAGTTTCCCGGAAGGAACTGCCGCTGCAAAAACCATAGACGGGAGCAATGACAACATCATGAATACGGTCATGATCACTGCCAATATTTTTTTACCCTTCATAACTGTCCTCCTTTATTCTATAAATAGCTTCGCGCCTGTAACAGTATTGTAACTTATTTCCCGTTTTTTCTCAAGTATCCTTTACAAAAAAGTTAAATTTTTGTTATTTCAGGAATTTTTGGATAAATTTCTCCTTCTTCTCGCTGTATGCCGGATACCGCACGGACAAATCGGGAAATATTCCTCTGTGGAGAATGCTCTTCCTGTGAGAAAAAGTTTCAAATCCATCTCTTCCGTGATAGCTGCCCATACCGCTGTTTCCCACGCCGCCGAATCCCATATACGGCGTCGCAAGGTGCATCAGCGTATCGTTTATACAGCCTCCCCCAAAAGACAGATCAGAAAGAATTTCTTCTTTTTCTTTTCTGCTGCCTGTAAAAAGATATAAAGCCAGAGGCTTCTCTTTTTCTTTTAAACATCTCAGAAGCTCTTCTGTATCTTCATATTCCAGAACAGGAAGCACAGGTCCGAAGATTTCTTCTCCCATTATTTTATATTCCCATTTTACCATATCTATAATCGTAGGTGTAATCTGCATTTTCCCTCTGTCCATATCTCCGCCCAGGCGGATCCTTCCTTCTTCCATAAGGCTGGATACTCTCTGAAAATGCTTTTCTGTTATCATTTTGGGATAATCCGGATTTCCAAGAGGATTCTCTCCCCAAAAAGCTTTTGTCCAGTAAATCAGAGCTTTTATAAGCTCCTCCTTCTTTTTCTTATGCACAAGCACATAATCCGGTGCAACGCAGGTCTGTCCGCAATTTATAAATTTTCCGAATACAATGCGTTTTGCAGCCATTTTTATATTTGCCGTATCTCCTACAATACAGGGACTTTTCCCTCCAAGCTCCAACGTAACAGGGGTCAGATGAACAGAGGCTTTTTCCATTACTGTTTTCCCCACCTCAGGGCTTCCTGTAAAGAAAATATAATCGAATCTCTCCTCCAGAAGAAGGCAGTTTTCTTTTCTTCCCCCTTCTACTACTGTAATATATTCCGGCGGAAAGGTCTCCTGTATCATCTTCTTTAAGAGGTGTGACGATGCCGGCGCATATGCGGAAGGCTTGAGCACACAGCAGTTTCCCGCTGCAATAGCGTCGCAGAGAGGGCTCAGATTCAAAAGGAACGGATAATTCCACGGAGTCATGATAAGAACAACTCCATAGGGCTCATGAACCACACTTCCGTATGCGGGAAAATGTACAAGAGGAGCCGGCACTCTTTTTTCTTTCATCCAGCCGCGCAAATGCTTCTTTACATAGGAAATCTCACTTAACGCCAGCCCGATTTCCGTCATATACGCTTCCTGCGAAGATTTATGCAAGTCTTCATACAGAGCCTTCTTTATCTGTCCCTCATATTTTTTAATCATTTTTTCCAGTGTTTCCAGCATTTTCCTTCGAAAAGCATAAGGGCGGGTATTTCCCGCCCTGTAATATGCCCTCTGCAGTTTTACAATTTCTTCTGCATTCATTTGATCATCCCTCTACCACAAGCCAGGTTCCGTCCGGAAGCTCAAATACTTCGCTTGCATCTCTGATGTCGTCAAGAGACATACCGTCCACATCTGCTCCCAGTTCATCGAGATACTGTTTCACTTCTTTTAAAGAATCAAGGACAACTGCCATGCAGTCTTCCAGGAACTCTTCCGCCTCCTCATATGTCTCTGCAACCGGCTCGTCAAAAAGCTGACCCTGATTTTTTAAAAATGTGTAAATGCACTCCTCTGTATACATTTTAAAACACCTCCTCTGTTTTTCCTTTTGTATCTATAATTTTTCTTAAAACCGGCAGCACAGCCGGTGTCTCATAAGAAGCCGCAGTTTTTACGCCCGGCTTTGCGTGCGACATGGCAAAACCGTATGTTACGCTTTTAAGCATCTCTATATCATTATACTCATCCCCGAAAGCTACGCATTCCTCCGGTGCGGCATTTAAAATCTCCTGAAATTTCCGGATCCCTCTCGCCTTATTTGTACCAAAGGGAATGAAATCTACCCAGTCAAAACCTGAAGTGACGACCGTGCATCTGTCTCCAAACTTTTCTCTCCAGAAGTGAATGGATTCTTCCGTTACGCCGCCTCTTTCATATACTGCGATTTTCACACAGGGTTCTTTCATTTCCTCAAAATCCTTTACAATCTTACAATGATTTTTCACTACGTCTATCATAAGGCTTCGATAATGCTCCGTTTTGGGCATCATATAATAAAAGTCTCTTGTAGAGTAAGAAAACTCCGCTCCCTCTTTCGCGTAAATCGTCTCCGTGATCTCTCTTGCCAGCTTTTCCTCAAACGCCGCTTCATAGAGAAGTTCCCCGTTCTGAAAAGCAAGCGCGCCGTTTTCGCAGATAAACGCCATATCTTCAAGAACCGGTTCAAAAAGCCGCTTCATGTTTGCAT
>URHH01000184.1 GCA_900547615.1 uncultured Blautia sp.
CAGCCTTAAAAGCAGGCGCAGGCATGGTTCAGATCCAGACAGTGGAAGCGAACAGGATCCCTCTGCAGATCCTTCTTCCTGAGGCTATGGTATCCTGCACATTTACAGAGGAGGAAAACAGCCGGATCCTCGCCTGGTGCGATGTGGTGGTGATCGGTCCCGGTCTTGGCAACTACGGTTTAAGTTATGAGAGAGAGCTGTGGTTTTTAAAGAAAGCAGGAGAGCTTCACAAGCCGGTGATCCTGGATGCAGACGGGCTGAATCTTCTTGCCCTTCGCCCAAAGTGGAAAGAATATCTGGGAGAGCATGTGGTTGTGACGCCTCACATCGGTGAGATGAGCCGCCTCACCGGAAAAACAATCGGGGAGATCCAGAACTGTATGGCAGAGACGGCTCTTTCCTATGCACAGGAGACAAAGACAACCTGTGTGTTAAAGGACGCCTGTACTGTGACGGCGGGAAGAGACGGAAACCTTTATCTGAATCTTTCCGGAAACGACGGAATGGCAACTGCGGGAAGCGGAGACGTACTTACCGGGATCCTTGCGGCTGTGTTCTGTATGTATCTGGACGGAGAAGATACGACTGCTCCGGAAATAAAGGCTGCTCTCGGGGTGTATCTCCACGGACGATGCGGAGATATTGCGGCAGAAAAACACGGTTCCCGTTCCCTTACAGCCAGGAATCTCATTGAGGCGCTGCCTGAGGCATTTTGCAGAAAAGAGGAAGTATTATGAAGAAATACCAGCGTATCAGAGCGGAGGTTTCCCTTGATGCCATTGCGCATAATTTTGAGGAAATGAGAAAGCGCATTCGAAAAGATACGAAAATCATTGCCGTGGTAAAAGCAGACGGCTACGGTCACGGCGCAGACGCTGTGGCGCGTCTTATCCATGATTACGATTACATATGGGGATTTGCAGCTGCAACGGCGGAGGAAGCCATTGCCCTTCGAAAATCCGGAGTGACGAAGCCCATTCTGATCCTGGGACTTGTTTTTGAGGAGCATTTTCAGGAACTTGCAGCTTTGGATATACGGATTACGGTATCCGATGCGGAGACTGCACAGAAATTTGCAGAGGCAGCGGCGCATACAGGAAAAAAGGCGCTGGTCCACATTGCCCTTGATACGGGAATGACGCGAATCGGATTTTCCGATACGCCGGAAAGTGCAGAAGAAGTGCGGAAAATAAAAGAGATTCCCGGCCTGAAAATCGAGGGGATTTTCACTCATTTTGCAAGGGCAGATGAGTATGATAAAAGCCCTGCTCTTGTACAGCTTTCCCGCTATCAGCACTTTGTACAGCTTTTAAAAGACCAGGGAGTTGAAATTCCTCTCTGCCACTGTTCCAACAGCGCCGGGATCATGCGCATTGCAGAGGCAAATATGGACGCTGTGCGGGCGGGGATCACCATTTACGGAGTCTATCCTTCCGACGAGGTGGAAAAAGAAGCCCTTGATCTCATTCCTGCTATGGAGTTAAAAAGTCATGTGTCTTATGTAAAAAAGGTAAAACCGGGAACAGCAGTAAGCTATGGCGGAACATTTGTGACAGAAAAAGATACGATCATTGCCACGATACCGGTGGGATACGCAGACGGATACCCGCGCACCCTCTCCAATAAGGGCTGGGTTTTGATCCACGGAAAAAAAGCGCCCATACTTGGAAGGGTGTGCATGGATCAGTTTATGGTGGACGTGACCCATATTCCGGAGGCGGCAAAGGGAGATGAGGTGACCCTTCTGGGCCGCGATGGAGAGGAATGGATTGATGCAGACACCATCGGAAATCTTTCCGGACGGTTTTCTTATGAATTTCTCTGTGAGATCAGCAAACGTGTCCCGAGGATTTATATACAGAACAAAAAAGAGACAGGAGAATTAAGTTTCTTCTCTTAAAAGAAATGCACCACGCATGTATACACAAGAAAAATATGGAAATACTATTCCTAAAATAAGGCAATGCCGAAACAGAATCGGAGTGTGAATTGTGTGGTAATTAAAAGAGGGGATATTTTTTATGCAGATTTAAGACCTGTGGTGGGAAGCGAGCAGGGAGGGATACGGCCGGTGCTTATTATACAGAATGATGTGGGCAACCGGCACAGTCCCACTGTCATATGCGCCGCCATAACTTCTAAAATGAATAAGGCAAAGCTCCCGACGCATATAGAGATTGACGCGTCTGCTTATGGAATCGAGAGAGATTCTGTGATCCTTTTAGAGCAGCTTCGCACAATCGATAAGAGAAGGCTGAAAGACAAGGTGTGCCATCTGGACGGTCCTATGCTTGACCGCGTGAACCATGCCCTGGAAATCAGCCTGGAGCTTACATTTTAGGCTGGTCTTGACGAAAGATAGTTATAGTGCTATATTTTAGCAGTAACTATGGATTTATTTACAAAGGAGTAAGAGATAAATAATGGAAGATGGCAGTAGTCTGCCCTTATGGGGCATCATTATTTTATTCATGCTGTTTTTACTGAACGGTATTTTCTACGGGTTTGCAGCAGCCGTTCAGAATTTAAGTGAAGGGGAATTACAGAGACGCGCCCTGGAAGGGGATAAAAAAGCGATAAAGCTTCTCGAGTTTATGAATCGCCCGTCTCAGTATGTAAATGCCATTCCTCTTATGGTAATTTCTTCAGGAATCTGTTTTGGTACGTTTTTCGTACCCTGGGCTGTCCGGGAGTTTCATCCCTACATAAAGCATATTCCTGCAATGCTTCTGGTTTTAATTCCGGGAGTGATCCTTCTGGCAGCCCTGGGCATTCTTACCTTCCGCAGGATCGGAAGCTTCAGCCCGGAACGTTTTGCCTACAGATGGCTTGGGGTAGTATCGTTTTTTTCAAACATACTTTACCCGGTCACCATGTGCATTACCTGGATCGCAAAGCTTGCAGCAAGACCTTTTGGCATCACTCTTGACCAGACAATGGAAGCTGTCACAGAGGAGGAGATCATCTCTATGGTGGATGAAGCCCATGAGCAGGGCGTCATAGAGGAAAATGAGGCGGAAATGATCCAGAATATTATTTCCTTTAATGAGACAGAGGCAAAGGACATTATGACTCACAGAAAAAATGTGGTCGCATTTGATGAGGAAATGCTTCTTCAGGAAATGATCGATGAGATGCTGGAGGAAGGAAATTCCAGATACCCTGTCTTCAGGGAAGATCTTGACAATATCGTAGGAATTGTCAATTACAAGGATGCATTAAAGTTTATGACAAAGAATCCCTGGGCAAAATTCAAGCCTTTAAAGGAACTGCCGGGACTGATACGTACCGCAGACTTTATCCCGGAAACAAGAGGGATCGGGGATCTTTTCCATACCATGCAGGCAAAGAAGCTTCACATGGCAATCGTAGTGGATGAGTACGGACAGACAGCAGGTCTTGTTTCTATGGAGGATATTCTGGAAGAAATCGTGGGAGAGATCCTCGACGAGTATGATGAAGATGAGGTGACGATCCGCCCACAGATTGACAACAGCGTTATGATAGATGGTCTTGTAAATCTGGAAGATGTGGAGGAGGAGCTTGGAGTCGATTTCGGAGACTGCGAGTTTGAGACGTTAAACGGATACTTAACTTCTCTTCTGGGACATATTCCCACAAAGAAAGACCTGGATAAAGAAATTGTTGCAAACGGCTACCGCTTTCAGATCCTGTCTTTGGGAAATAAGACGATCGGACGTGTGCGTGCCGAAAAAATAAAACAAGAAACAAAAGGAGAAGACAAATGTCAGGACATTCAAAATTCGCAAACATAAAGCACAAGAAAGAGAAAAACGACGCCAAAAAAGGAAAGATTTTTACAGTGATCGGACGTGAGATCGTGATGGCTGTAAAAGCCGGCGGTCCGGACCCGAACAACAACAGCAAGCTTCGCGATGTGATCGCAAAGGCAAAAGCAAATAATATGCCAAACGATACCATTGACCGCGGAATCAAAAAAGCAGCAGGAGCAGACGCGGCAGATAACTACGAAAAAGCAGTATACGAAGGCTATGGTCCAAACGGAGTGGC
>URHH01000185.1 GCA_900547615.1 uncultured Blautia sp.
AGGAAGGGGCAGACGTAACCGTAACGGTGCGTCAGTACAGAAGCGGTGTCGTCAATATTCCTGTGGGCTGTAAACGGATCAACTACGGAGAACGCATGGATTATCTTCCGAAATGCGACCTTGTAGTAAGCGCTACGGCAAGTCCTAATTTTACTTTAAGAGAAGAGCAGTTCGAAAATCTGGAGCTGGAAAAAACGTTGATTTTAATCGACCTGGCAGTGCCGAGGGATATAGAACCTGAGGTGGGACACACAGAAGGCATTACCCTGTACGATATGGACAGCTTCCGTTTTGATGAAAAGACGGAGGAGCTGCAGGAACATCTGGAGGCTGCGGGAAAAATTGTCCGGGAGCAGATGGAGGAATTTTATCAGTGGCTTGACGGACGGGATATTATTCCGCGCATTCAGGACATCAAAGAAGAGGCAGTGCATGATCTGAACCTTCGCATTGCAAAAATACTGAAGAAAACACCTATGGAGGAATCGGACAGAGAAAATCTGGAGAAAGCAGTAGACCAGGCAGCAGGAAAGGTGGTAAATAAACTGATCTTCGGACTTCGGGACAGTTTAAATCAGGAAGCCTTTCTTGAATGTGTGGCAGGATTGGAGAAATTATATGAAGAATAAACGGTATTTTCCCATGTTTGTGGATTTGTCAGATAAGAGCATCGTGGTGGTGGGGGGAGGAAATATTGCCACAAGAAGAGTAAAGACACTTCTTTCTTTTACAAGAAAGGTGACAGTGATCGCCCCCAGGATCACGGTGGAGCTTTCTGAGCTTGGAAAAGCAGGGCAGGTACAGATTGTAAACCGTCCGGTAAAGCGTTCGGATTTCCGGCAGGCGTACATGGTGATCGCAGCCACAAACGACAGGAAATTAAACGATGACATTTACAGAGTCTGTAAGGAAGAAGGCGTTTATGTAAATGTATCAAGCGACAGGGAAAAATGTGATTTTTATTTTCCGGGCGTATTTATGAAGGATGAGGTTGTAGTTGGAATTACAGCCAGCGGTCTCGATCATAAAAAAGCAAAAAGAGTGCGAGAAGAAATTGAGAGCGCACTGGAAAAGACAGCAGGAGAATCAGACTATGAAGAATGAAGTGGTGATCGGCAGCAGAGAGAGTAAGCTTGCTGTTCTGCAGAGCGAAATGGTGCGCGATTACATAAAGAAAAAGAATCCGGATTTTGATGTAAGGATTCTCACCATGAAGACGACAGGAGATAAGATCCTTGACAGAACTCTTGATAAAATCGGAGGAAAGGGGCTTTTTGTAAAAGAACTTGACAGAGCTCTTCTTGACGGCAAAAGCCAGCTTTCTGTCCACAGCTTAAAAGATATGCCGATGGAGGTTCCGAAAGAACTGCCCCTTCTTGCTTTTTCAAAAAGAGAGGACGCAAGAGACGTTCTTGTTCTTCCAAAAGGCGCAAAAGAACTGGATAAAACAAAGCCTCTGGGCTGTTCCAGTCTTCGAAGAACGCTGCAGCTTAAAAAGCTGTATCCCGATATGGAAGTAAAAAGTATCCGTGGGAATCTTCAGACACGTCTTCGTAAGCTCGATGAAGGGGAGTACGCGGGACTGATCCTGGCAGCGGCGGGATTAAAACGACTTGGACTGACAGAGCGGATCAGCCGGTATTTTACACCGGATGAGATGATCCCGGCAGCAGGGCAGGGGATTCTTGCAGTGCAGGGAAGAGAAAGCATAGATTACTCTTTTCTTAATGGATACTGCGATGAAGATTCCTGGATCTGCGGAAGCGCAGAACGCGCCTATGTAAAATATTTAAACGGAGGCTGTTCTTCTCCTGTTGCCGCCTATGCAGAAACAGAGGAAGATGAAATTTTTATCCGCGGACTTTATTACAGTGAGGAGAAGAAAATATTCCGCACAGGAAGTATCCGCGGAAAAAAAGAAGAGGGAGAAGCGCTCGGCGTAACCCTGGCAAAGCAGCTTCGTGACTCAGTGGAAAAAGGAGGGGCAGAATGACAACAGGAAAAGTATGGCTTGTAGGAGCCGGTCCGGGAGATATTGGGCTTTTTACCATAAAAGGTATGGAGGTTTTAAAAAATGCTGAGGTTGTGGTGTACGACAGTCTCGTAGGGCAGGGCGTACTCTCGCAGATTCCGGCGCATGCCCGCCTTATTAATGTGGGAAAACGCGCCAGTCATCACACAATGGCGCAGGAAAAGATCAATCAGGTGCTTCTTGAGGAGGCGCAGAAGGGATACCGTGTAGTGCGCCTGAAAGGCGGAGACCCTTTCCTTTTCGGACGGGGCGGAGAGGAGCTTGAGCTTTTGAAGGCAAATGGCATTCCTTATGAGGTGGTTCCGGGAGTGACGTCTCCCATTTCTGTTCCTGCCTATAACGGGATTCCTGTTACACACAGAGATTTCTGTTCCTCTCTTCACATCATCACGGGACATAAACGGGCAGGAAAGGCGTATGATATAGATTTTGAAGCTCTTGTAAATACAAAAGGAACACTTGTATTTCTCATGGGAGTGTCAGCGCTTTCTGATATTTGTCAGGGGCTTTTAGATGGAGGAATGTCACCGGATATGCCGGCAGCTATTTTGCAGAAAGGAACGACGGCGGGACAGAAGCGGATTGTGGCGACTGTTTCTACACTTCCGCAGGAGGTAGCGCGTCAGGGTATTGAGACGCCGGCGATCATTGTTGTGGGTAAGGTGTGCAGTCTTTCTGAGGACTTTGCCTGGTATGAGGAACTTCCTCTTTCCGGGTGGAAGGTGCTTGTCACAAGACCGAAAAGCCTTGTATCTGAAACCTCACGGAAACTTCGGGAAAAAGGAGCGGAGGTGCTGGAGCTTCCTTCCATCTGTACAGAACCCCTGGAAGATCAGGAGCGTCTTTATGAGGCGATGGAACATCTTGAGAAATACAGATGGCTTGTATTTACAAGTCCGACAGGAGTGGAAGTCTTTTTTCAGGAAATGGCAAAAAGAGAAAAAGATGTGCGCGCTCTCGGAAATATAAGAATTGCAGCCATCGGAGAGGGAACAAAGAAAAAGCTTCGTGAAAAAGGGCTGTTTGCAGATTTTATGCCGTCTGTTTACGATGGAGATACTCTCGGAAAAGAGCTTGGTGAAATGATCCTGGAAGGAGAACATATCCTGATCCCAAGAGCGGAAAAGGGAAATGAGAACCTGACAGCTTTTCTTAAAAAAGCAGGCGCTGTTGTGGAGAATATTCCCACCTACGCCACCCATTATGAAAAAAGCCTTCTCATTGATGAAAAGAAAGAATTTGAAGAGGGAAATATAGACTGTGTTGTTTTTACAAGCGCTTCGACGGTAAAGGGATTTGCAGAGGGAACAGAAGGGCTTGATTATACAAAAATAAAGGCTGCCTGCATTGGAAAGCAGACAAAGGCGGCAGCTGATTCTCTGGGAATGAAAACTTATATGGCAGAAAAAGCCACCATCGACAGCCTCATTGCCCTGGTGGAAGATATGAAAAGGAGCGAGGAAACATGGAACTGATTCAAAGACCAAGAAGATTGAGAGGCAGCGAGACACTGCGAAAAATGGTACGGGAGACAAGAATGGATAAATCCTCTCTTATTTATCCTCTTTTTGTAAAAGAAGGCGCAGGTATTGAGGAAGAGATTCCTTCCATGCCGGGGCAGTACCGCTACAGTATTGATCGTCTTCCTTATGAACTGGAGCGCCTGACAGAGGCAGGAGTAGGAAGCATTATGCTTTTTGGCATTCCGGATCATAAGGACGAAGTGGGAAGCGGTGCATACGATCCGGAAGGAATTGTACAGAGAGCCCTTCGTGCAGCAAAAAAAGAATTTCCGGATCTGTATTACATTACAGATGTGTGCATGTGCGAATATACTTCACACGGACACTGCGGCGTTCTCTGCGGACATGAGGTGGAAAACGATAAGACTCTTACACTTCTTGCAAAGACGGCTCTTTCCCATGTGGAGGCGGGAGCTGATATGGTAGGGCCCTCCCGTAAGAGCCGGC
>URHH01000186.1 GCA_900547615.1 uncultured Blautia sp.
TTTTCTCTAAAAGTAAATGCTTCCTTTCCGTAAGTTTCAATAATCTTAGGCACTCCTCTACCAGATTTCTCACTGATATGCAACTGCAAAAAGATTTCTGATAGCTTTTCATTTACTGGAATTGATTCTCCCAAGAAAAATCCTTCCATAGTCTGTGCTGGTGCCAATGTTCCTCTCGATAAGATTTCAATTCTGTTTGAGAATACAGAAATCATCGGTTCATTTCCACTAATCCACAGATTGTGCAAAATAGCATTTATGATTGCTTCTCTAAAAGCCTTATTATCAAACAACGGTGTTTCTGGACGTTCCACTACGCGCTCACTTTCATCTGTCTGAATCAAATTTAATACATCTGCGTATCTTAATACATCATCCAAAGTATATAGCAAACAATTATTACCAAATTCTCTTACCGAAAACAAATTGGAACCTTTCGTTTCTCCTTCAAAAATTGATACTCTTAATGGGAAATGTGAATTATCTGAAAGCAGCTGTGCCAACAGGTTATATTCTCCATCCTTATTTCTCAATCCAAGATTTTTCTCAAAGGTCTTTTCATTTAGTACAATTCCTTTTGAACCATAATATCCAAACAATTTAGAAAATGTCAGTTCCTGATATTTTGCTGGCAGTGTCTCAATCGTCTCCACTCTTCCATCCAAAATCTTAAATAACTGAATTTCCCTTTTGGGGTAATCTTTCAAGTTTGCTTTAGAAGAACCAATACGGATATATCGTTTTTCTTTAAATGCAGTTGGTATCTCCTCAGCAGCAGGAATTACCAGAACAACAACTCTTTTACCATCAATGGTTTCTTCCTCGAATGAAAAGTTGATACTTGGTGACAAATTTCTCGCCAAGAAATTTTGATATGGCTCTTTATTATGGTCACAATACTGATTGAATGTCGTACCCACAATTTCATGAGTTTCATCATTTACACCCCATACAAAATATGCTTGTGGCTTATAATGAAATGCTGCTGCATTTGACAATGCGGATATATATTCGCCCAACGCTTCTGGCTGAAACCAGTTTTCTTTAAATTCAAACCATTCCTGTTCAGCGTCATATGAACATAAATCTAAAACTAATTTTTCGATATTCATAAATCGTCATCCTTTTCCCAACTTTTATTCCCAACATAGTTATTATAGCACATTGGGAATAAAGTTGGGAATATTTTATGCATTTTTCAAAAAAATATTCTTAGAACCTATCAAAATCCTCCTGTGTTGCAATCTGCGCATACTTACACTCATCATTTCTGCTTTCCGCATGCATATCATTGATAAGGCTTATCGACAGCATTTCCAAATCTGCCATCGACAAGCCTAACTGCACACACCTTAACAGGAAGAGTGGTGTTGTCATTTCACGGTCTGTCGGACGAAATTTTTTTAGCCTCCACATCCGTCTGTACATTCAATCCCCAGAGTTCAATGAACTGTGGCAACACCTGATAACAACACGCCTCATAGCGGGATAATTGCGCCGTTTTCTGCGTTATTGTCAATCGGTGTACAATTCTATGTGAACCTCATTTATCTTGTAATAGATCTTGCCATCCGCCGAGAAGTTATTGTTCCCAGAGAGCAGATAGCAGATAAATGGAGGCTCCGGCGATTCCCCTTCTGCAAAATGATGATAGGCAAAAGGAATCTGTATCTCGCTTAAAATCTGTAATAATTCTTCCATATCTAACCTCTCAATGCCCTTTCTATCTCTTCCTATAGTTTGCAGATTCCCTGTTCTTCTGCCGATGCGATATGTGTTTTCCCTTCTTTCAATCAATCTCCTTTTAGGATCATGGAAGGTGTTTTTTGTAGTTATACCCGCTTGATTCATATACTGTCATTTTTCTAAATTTCTTAAATGTCATAATATTGCCTCCTTCGATTTGCCTTGTTTTAGATTAGAATTGCAGCCCTTGTATCGGATGCAGACTCATTCGAGAATTTGTGTTATCAGCCCAACGGCACTACCTCCCTTAATCGAGTAGGAGGCGATGACTAACCGCCGTCCTCTCACACCACCTAGCATACCGTTCGGTACTAGGCGGTTTCAATAGTTGATGTGCAGAGACTGATACGCTGTGGCTATATCATAGTAGCCCCAGTTTATCAGTCTTTCTTTCGTTAATGCTCTTTTGACCACACCTGTATTAGACATCCTCCAATAGGATTTTCTACTGTATGCCCCTTCACAGGCAACCCACTCTGGCATTCCCAGACCCATTAGTTTTCTTTTCCGGGTCTTTGGCAGTTTCCACTGCTTCCAGATACACATCCTTATTCGGCGGTACAGCCATCCGTTCATGCTTTCGATGTTGTTCTTCATGTCCGCTATTCCATAGTAATTCAGCCATCCTCGCATATAAACTTTTATCCTTTCCATAGCTCGGATGATACTCCCACATTTGCTCCGGGAAGTGAGCTGTCGCAGTTTCTCCTTGGCTTTCTTCCATGACTTTCCATGGACACGGATATAAATTCCTTTTCCGTTCTTCCCAAAACAAAAGCCAAGGAACTTAAATTTTCGGATTGCGAACACGCTGACTGTCCTGCTCTTTTCCCGGTTCACTTTTAGCTTTAATGTTTCTTCCAGATATTTCGTACTGCTCTCCAACAGTCGTTCCGCCGCCCGTTCACTCTTCGCCAACAGTACGATATCATCTGCATAGCGAATACACGGTACTCCCCGTCTGTGAAACTCCCAGTCGAATTCATTCAGATACACATTTGCTAAGAGTGGGGATAGATTCCCTCCCTGCGGGGAGCCTTCTTCTGTCCCTGTTTCAACACCGTTTTCCATCACTCCGCCTTTCAGGTATCGCTTTACCATCTGTATGACCCTCTCGTCTTTTACCTGCTTTCTCAGCAGATTTAAGAGGATTGTGTGGTTCAGCGTGTCGAAGTACCTTGACAAGTCGAGGACGACTGCCCTTATGTAGCCTTGTTCGATGTACTCTTTTATCCTGTAAATGGCGGCTTTTGCCCCTCTTCCCGGACAATAGCCAAAGCTGTCATCCGAAAACAGCGGCTCATAGATTGGCATAAGCTGTTGGAGCATTGCCTGTTGAATGATGCGGTCGATGACGGTCGGGATGCCGAGTTTCCGCTTTCCTCCGTCTGGCTTCGGGATTTCCACTCGTCTGACAGGAGTAGGGGTATATTTTCCCCTTCGTATTCTCTCTGTCAGTTTCTGGTTATGCTCCTTTAGCCACGGCAGTGCCGCTTCAATGGTCATTCCATCTACTCCCGGCGCTCCCTTGTTTGCCTTTACTCTTTTGTAAGCCCGGTTCAGGTTGTCCCTGTCCAGTATCTTACCTAAGAGGTCCGGCTCTGCACTGTCCCTTTCCTTCCATATCCGGTTGAATGAGCGGTGCGCTCTCACATACCCTTTGCGTTCCGCGCTATCTCTTTGCGAGCAGCTTTCTATGTTTTCTGTACCCATCTGCCCATTCCCCCTTTCCCTGTCGTACTAAAGACTCCTATTGATTCAGCCCTTCGCCGAAAAAAAACTTCCAGCTACTGTGGCCTCTGCTGACTTCTGTACGTTCAGCGTTACCTTCCGGTAACGGTTACTCTTTTCAGAGCGTTCCGTACAGACCTCCCTGGGTACCACACGTTTCTTTCCCTCCATCCATCTGCCGCATTTACTGCACATGATTCCGTGTAGCTATCGGGCTTCATCTTGTGTGGCAGACTTACCCTCATGTACAGCCTTATATACGATTTCTTTCCGTCAGACCGGAGGTTTGCCCGTAGGTTAGTTGGTTCCCCACATCCAGCTTCCTTCAGATTCCACCTCACGATGGACACCCTTGCCTTCGGCTATATCCTTCCCGCTACCGGGCGGATT
>URHH01000187.1 GCA_900547615.1 uncultured Blautia sp.
AATAGCTTGTTTCAGTGCGCCATTTTTCGGCTGTTCTCTACTTTCTTTCACACTAAAATCTCCTTTGTCAGTGGTTTGTTTCATGTAAAATATCCAGGTACTTTCCATCGAGAACGTCTTTTAAATATTGCCCGTACTGGTTCTTTTTCAGAACTTCGTATACTTTTAATACGTCCTCTTTTGTAATCCAGCCGTTTAAGTAGGCAATTTCCTCAAGGCAGGCAATTTTTCTGTGCTGGTGGCTTTCCATTGTTTTCACGAAGTTTGTTGCTTCCACAAGACTTTCGTGTGTGCCTGTGTCAAGCCATGTAAAGCCCTGGCCTAAAAGCTCCACGTTCAGTTCGTTATTCTCCAGATAAATCCGGTTCAGGTCTGTGATTTCAAGCTCGCCTCTGGCGCTTGGCTTTAAGTTTTTTGCATATTCCACGACACGGTTATCGTAGAAGTAAAGACCTGTGACACAGTAGTTGCTCTTTGGCTGTTCCGGTTTTTCTTCAATGGAGACAGCTTTTCCTGTTTTATCAAATTCCACAATTCCAAAACGCTCCGGGTCGTCTACATAATAGCCGAATACTGTTGCTCCTTTTCCGGATTCCGCATTTTTCACTGCTGTTTTCAGCCGTTTTTTCAGACCGTGCCCTGCGAAAATGTTGTCGCCCAGAACCATAGCCACCGTGTCGTTTCCGATAAATTCCTCTCCGATAATAAATGCCTGTGCAAGTCCGTCCGGGCTTGGCTGTGCAGCATAGGTAAGGTTTACGCCAAACTGATGACCATCTCCTAAAAGCTCCTGGAAACGGGGCGTATCCTGAGGTGTGGAAATAATCAGAATGTCACGAATGCCCGCGTTCATGAGAACGGACATGGGATAGTAAATCATTGGCTTGTCGTAAATGGGGAGAAGCTGCTTTGATGTGACCATAGTCAGTGGATAAAGGCGTGTTCCTGAGCCTCCCGCTAAAATGATTCCTTTCATAATAAACTCCTTTCATAACTATGTTGTAATTCTGCGATTCCTCATGTTGTAATTGTATTATAAAAGGTGACCTTAGGTTACCTTCAAGGGTTTTTTAATAAAATTGTAAAATTTGGTTAATTTGCACAAATAAAAATGCCGGCGTCCTTTGTCACAGAAAAGCCGTTTTTTGTTTTTCTGGAGACAAAGGAGCGAAATTCTTTGTAATGTTCCAGAATATACTGGTTCTGGTTTCCGTGGCAGGAGAGAATATAGGAAATCAGAGGTTCTGCCTCGGGAATAAAAAGAGAATCCTCATAAGAGCGCCAGTTTACTTCCGAAAAAAAGCAGGAGAGGATTTCTGCTCCATTTTCCCGTCCGAATTTTTCGTATAACTTATCAGCAGATAAGACGATTCGTTCGTCAAAACTCTGGACAAGACTGCTGACTTCCTGCATATGCTTTTTTCCATAGGTACTGCAGATAAAACGTCCGCCAGGTTTTAGCACACGCTTAATTTCCCTGCACACAGAAGGGAGATTTTCACAGTAAAACAGCACGTGGTTGGCAATGATAAGATCGAAGGAGGCTGTTTCAAAGGGGATTTTTACACAGTCAAATCTTCGGTAGGAGAAGCGCCTGTCAGAAGCACCTACCGCTCTTCTGGCATCTCGGAGCATTCCTTCTGATATGTCCGAAAGTGTAATGGAAATATTTTGCGGAAGCCGGGTAAGATTTTCTGTCCATAAAGCGCCGTCCCCACACCCTACTTCCAGGATTTTCATAGAAGGATGGATGTCGCATTGCCTGCAGATCCAGGGAAACCAGCCCTCTTTATTTTGAGAATACAGGCTGTGAAGGCTGATTCGCGCAGAAATATTGGAAGCATTCTGATACTGGTTTTTCATACTTTTTTCCATATTGGTAAGATGAATCAGATTCAGCATATTGCTCCAGTCAATTGTGTGTTCTGTCTGTATGGCATTGGCAGTATCTTCAATGGCTTTTTCCACAAGCTGCATCTGCTCAATTTTATCTTTTACAAGCTTCAGCTGAATATTCAGGGAATTGAGCATAAAGTGATAATCGGAATCGTCGATGGTCATTTCCCGTATATCGTCAAGGGAAAAACCAAGGTATTTCAGGAGAAGAATCTGCTGAAGCCGGGCAAAGTCTTCATCTGTATAAAAACGCGCTCCTGCTTCTGTCACAAAGGAAGGTTTTAAAATATCCTGCTTGTCATAATATCGGATCGTGCGCAGGGTAACATGCGCCATTCTGGCAAACTCGCCGGAGGAATAATAACCGTCTTTTTTCATATAAAACTCCGTTTCTGAAAAAATTTTTTATTATAGATATTATAGAAGGAACAGAAAGAAGAAGCAACAGAGAAATCGAAGGTTCTTTCCGGCGAAGAAAACAATACAATAATATAGAAGGGACACTTGTCTCAAAGATACGGAAAACAGGAGGTTTCCCATGAATTTATTTGATTTCACATACTGCGGGAATTATAATCGCCAGATCCAGTGTCTCGCGAGAATGGCACCGGAAAAATGGAGTTTTGGAGAGGCTGAGGATAACGGAATATTAAAAGGGTATCTGGAACAGACCTTTCGGAGACTGTACGAGGAGAAAAAGGTTCTGGAAGAAGAAAAATATGCAGTGTTTAATACAGGATTATTTAATTATTATTATCAGCCTATTTATGCTTATTTCGTGCCTAATCTGATACCGGGGAGACAGAAATGGTTTCTGGAAGGCTTTTATACGGAGTATCATCTTCTGAAGATGAAATCAGTAAAGCTTCCGGAAAAAGCTCAGTACGTAAAAGATCCGTCGGAGCTTGTTTTTGATACTTCCATTCCTGTCGTTCCTCAGTATGAGCACATATTCGGTGAAGAAGAAAATGCAGGACGCCTGCCGGAGCGGGTAAGGAACAGTACTATGCGGGTACAGCTTTTTGACGGAGCATTAAAGCAGACGAGGCGTATGCTGGAGGCAGATTATAAAACAGCCATTCCCCAGTATTATAATCACGGCATTCAGCTTTTGATTCCCATCTGTCTTCAAAGTCCGGGGAAACCGGACCTTGCACTGGCATGTATGAAAACGGCTGACGGTTCCAGATACCTTGGGAGAACCTGCCTGACTTTAAAAATGGCTTATCATAATGCGAGGCTTCTTGCACGCCTTGACAGCTCCTGGTTAAAGCCGCAGGCATCCTGAACATTGACATGAAAAAAATCCTCTGCTATACTACCCTGAAAAACAGAGAGGAAATTTCAAAATTTTTATGAGAAATCATGTGTTGGATGCGGAAAAGGCAGTGGCAGCCTATATGGTAGTATTTCTTCATCTTCATTTTCCGGGAGTGACAGGGGAGATTTTCAATGCGGCTGCAAGATTTGCAGTGCCTTTTTTCTTTATGATTTCCGGATACTTTTGCTGGAGAAAAGATGGAAAGGCAGGAGAGCGTCTTCCGGGAAAAATCAGGCATACGTTTTTCTTATGCGTCACCTCATTTGGATTTTATATTGTGTGGCAGTGGATTTGGCATATTATAGAAGGTAAATCACCGGTTTTATGGTTTCTGGAAATTTTTGAGAAAGAAAATATCAGGAATTTTTTATACTACAACAATACGACGGCTGTAAAGTGGCATCTCTGGTTTCTGCCGGCCCTTTTATATTGTTATGTGCTGTTTTGGGCGGCGGAAAAACTACATGCGCAAAAGTTTGCGGAGTTTTTGATCCCCGTTCTTCTGATCTGTCATTTTATGATGGAAGAGGCTTCTGTATTGACAGGGAAGGAATACAGAGTAATGGAATTTCGCAATTACTTATATACAGGTTTTCCTTTCTTTATGGCAGGTTTCTGGATACACAGACATCAGGAAATTT
>URHH01000188.1 GCA_900547615.1 uncultured Blautia sp.
GCAAAACAACGTTGTGGCTGTGATGGACTGTGATCTGCAGCCCCCGCCGGAAACTCTTGTTTCCATGTATAAGCTTTGGGAGGAAGGATATGAGGTCATTGAAGGCATAAAAGCAAGCCGAGGGGAAGAAAGCTTTCTTCACAAGAAAAGCGCGGGATTTTTCTACGGGATCATGTCAAAGGCGACGAAGGTGGATATGCAGAATGCCTCGGATTTTAAGATGATGGACAGAAAAGTGGTGGACAGTATTTTGTCCATGCCGGAGAGAAATATGTTTTTCCGTGCAACCTCTTCCTGGGTGGGATACAAAACGGCATATGTAAGCTTTGAAGTGCAGGAGAGGGAGGCAGGAGAATCCAAGTGGTCTGCCTGGTCTTTGATCAAATATGCGTTCACAAATATTGTGGCGTTTACGACCATGCCTCTTCAGTTTGTGACAGCGGCGGGAGGGCTTTGCTTTGTCTGTTCGATGGCGCTTATTATTTATTCCCTTATTCAGTATTTTACAGGACATGCGGTAGAAGGATATTCCACAACGATTATTGTGATCCTTCTCATTGGCAGCGCCATGATGATGAGCCTCGGGATTATCGGCTATTATATCGGAAAGATTTATGAGGAAGTAAAACGAAGGCCAAGATATATTGTATCAAAGATCGTCAGGGGAGACGTGGACGTTTCCCACGAGACAAATCACGACATAAAGTAGGAGCAGAAAATGAAGGCATTAATAAAAAAACTCTATGAAAACGATGTGGTACGGTATATTTTTTTCGGGGGCTGCACCACCCTTGTAAATCTTGTTTCCTTTTTTCTTTTCAGAAAACTGGGGATTCCCTTAAATCCGGCAAACATAGCATCTATTATTTTGGCGATTCTGTTTGCCTATGTAGTAAATTCGAAATATGTTTTCCAGGATAAGTGTGAAAATTTAAAGGCACATATCCGGCCTTTCTGTAAATTTATCAGCGCCCGCCTTGTGAGCATGGTGGTGGAAGTGGGAGGCGTATGGCTTCTCGTGGAAATTCTCCGTATGAACGAGATGGCGGGAAAGCTTTTGACACAGGTCATCGTACTTGTGATGAATTACATATTCAGTAAATTTTTTGTATTTACAACAGGAAAATAAAAAACGGAGGAAGGAAAAATGACGCTGGAAGAAGCAAAAAAACAGATAACCCCTCTCAATACCCGGGCAATGAAGGAAGCGGCAGCGCACTGGAACAGCATTGCAAAACCTCTTCATTCTCTTGGAAAGCTGGAGGATCTCGTTATTCAGCTTGCGGGGATCGCAGGAACTCCCAATGTAAAAATTGAGAAAAGAGCCCTTGTTGCCATGTGCGCAGATAACGGAGTGGTAGAAGAAGGAGTGACCCAGAGCGGTCAGGAGGTCACTGCCATTGTGGCGGAAAATTTCCTGAAAGCGGAGACAACTGCCTGTATTATGGCAAAAAACTGCAGGGCAGATGTGTATCCCGTTGATGTGGGAATGGCGTCAGATACAAAGGTCCGCACAGATTTAAAGGTGGCGCACGGTACAAAAAATATGGCGAAAATGCCTGCCATGACAAGGGAAGAGGCAGTAAAAGCCATAGAGGCGGGTATTTTTATGGCTGAGGAATTAAAAGGCAGAGGATACCAGATCCTTGCAACCGGAGAAATGGGAATCGGAAATACCACAACAAGCAGCGCGGTAGCTTCCGTTCTTATGGAAGAACCTGTGGAGACGATGACGGGAAGAGGCGCCGGACTTACAAGCGAAGGTCTTGCCCGAAAAATACAGGTGATCAAAGATGCCATTGCTCTTCATAAACCGGACAGGGAAGACGCCATAGATGTACTTGCCAAAGTGGGCGGGTTTGATATTGCAGGAATGGCAGGAGTGTTCTTAGGGGGAGCGGCTCTTAAAATCCCTGTGATCATGGACGGATTTATTTCCTGTGTGGCAGCTCTTGTGGCAGTGAGCATCTGCCCGGAGGCATCAGGATATATTCTTGCTTCCCATGTTTCCAAAGAACCGGCAGCCCGGCTAATCTTGGAGTATTTACAGAAGGAGGCTGTGATCCACGGAGATATGTGTCTCGGAGAGGGAACGGGAGCCATTGCGCTTCTTCCTCTGTTAGATCTTGGAATTTCCGTTTATCACTCCATGAGCACATTTGAGGAAATCCATGTAGAGCAGTATGAGGAGTTAAAATAAAATGATCGTTCTTGTAACAGGAGGAAGCGGAAGCGGAAAATCCGCTTTTGCAGAAGATAAGGTTCTTTCTTTCGGGAAAGCAAGGCGCATTTATATTGCCACTATGTATCCCTTTGATATGGAAAGCAAAAAAAGAATCAGCAGACACAGAAACATGCGGGCAGGAAAAGGCTTCGAGACAGTGGAATGCTATACGAATTTAAAGGAGCTTCTCCTTCCAAAAGACAGCGTGGTTCTTCTGGAGTGCATGTCAAACCTTGCGGCAAATGAAATGTTTCAGAAAGACGGAGCAAAAGAGCGCACCGTGGAGGAGATACTGGAGGGCGTCCGGGAAATCGCGGGGCATGTCCGCCATCTCGTGATCGTCACAAATGAAATCTTTTCGGAAGCGGCGCCCTATGAGGGGGAGACAGAAACTTACAGAAAATATCTGGGAGAAATCAACAGACACATTGGAGAAATGGCAGACCAGGTGTATGAGGTTGTGTATGGAATCCCTTTGTGCGTGAAGGGAGGCGGCAAAGATGAAAAGTCTCTGGAATAATTTTAAGGTGGCATTTTCCATGTTTTCAAAAATCCCCATGCCCCGTGCAGACTGGACAGAAGAAAATATGAAATACATGATCTGCTTTTTCCCCTTTGTGGGAACGGTGATCGGGCTTTTGAGCATGGGAGCCGCCTGTGCGGGAAAATACCTGGGGTTTGGGACAAATCTTACGGCTGTTGTTCTTGTGCTGCTTCCGGTCCTTGTCACAGGAGGAATCCATGTGGACGGCCTTCTTGATACGGCAGATGCTCTAAGCTCCTGGAGAGAGCGGGAGAGACGTCTGGAAATCCTTAAAGATTCTCATGCGGGAGCTTTTGCGGTAATTACTGCCTGCGTTTATTTTCTGGCGTGGTTTGGGGCATATAGTGAGCTTATGGCGTTTTCAGACGGCGTACTTTTAATGGCGCTTGGGTTTATGGTATCAAGATGTCTTTCCGGAATCGGTGTGGTATCTTTTCCAAAAGCAAGGAAAGACGGAACGGTTGCGGAGTTTTCCAAAAAGTCAGAAAACCGTCTTGTGAGGGGTGTGCTGATTTTTTATCTTATTGTGCTCCTGATCGCCATGCTTTTTGTCAGTCCCTTAAAGGGGGCAGCTGCTTTTGTGACAGCGCTTCTTATTTTTGCCTGGTATTATCACATGGCGATGAAATATTTCGGCGGGACAACAGGAGATCTCTCCGGATATTTTCTATGTCTCTGTGAGCTTGGCATGGTGTGGAGCCTTGCGCTTTTATGTGTAATTGCGGCATAAAAAATCTAAGTGATACATAAGGGGGAATCAAAATGGAACTGATCATTGGAGGCGCATTTCAGGGAAAAACAGATTATGCGGAAAAAGAACATCCCTCTCTTACATGGAGGGACGCCGGGGCTATGTGCGAGGAGGAGCTTCTTTTGGCAGAAGGGATTTTAAATTTTCAGGAATACATAAAAAAAGAAATCCGGGAAGGAAGAAATCCGGCACATATTGGGGAGCTTTTATTACAGAAAAATCCCGATGCAGTAATTGTATCCGAGGAAGTAGGATACGGAGTAGTTCCTGTGGACGCTTTTGAGAGAGAGTACAGAGAGGCGGGAGGGCGGGGCTGTACAAAACTTTCAGATCCGGAAA
>URHH01000189.1 GCA_900547615.1 uncultured Blautia sp.
TTTGCGGCGCAGATCGCAGACTACTGCGGGAAGAATCACAGGACTCTTGAATTTATTTCCCGTGGAAAAACAATGGAAATTATGATGGACGGCGAATATTATACAGTAGAAATCGACCAGAGCTACAGCCAGTTCGGACCGCTGTATGGAATGAAATTTATTCAGAGGAAATAGTCCAAAATAGGAGTATTTCCCCAAAATTGAATTTATAGCCTGTTAGCGCCCTGCATATATTCCTAATTCCTCCGCCACTGCCCGGATATATTCCGGAGTTGTCCCACAGCAGCCGCCAATAATAGAAGCTCCGTTTTCTACAAGTACCTTTATATGCTGTGCAAATTCTGTCGGATCCATATTATAGATGGCATTGCCCTGCTCATCAATAAGCGGCATTCCGGCATTTGGCTTTGCAATAACAGGAACAGATACCGCCTCTTTTATATTGCGGACAACAGAAACAAGCTGATCCGGCCCTACGGAACAGTTGATGCCGACAGCAGATGCGCCGGCGCTTTCCAGAGCAAGAGCAGCTTCTACCGCATTTCCGCCGCTGAAAATACTTCCGTCTGCCTCCACTGTCATGGTACAGAGAACAGGAAGCTCGCATACCTGGGAGGCTGCGTCAACGGCTGCCAGAGTTTCTTCTATATTAATCATCGTTTCTGCAATAATCATATCAACGCCTGCGTCCCGGAGAAAAGAAATCTGCTCTTCGTATACTTCAAAAGCTTCTTCATAAGTCAGATCTCCTGCAGGAGTCATCATCTTTCCTGTAGTCGTAATGTTGCCTGCAACAAAAGCCTGCCCATTGGCAGATTCTTTTGCGATGGCAACCAGTTCGTAATTCATTTCCTTTATTTTGTCTTCCAGATGGTGCATTTTTAAATTTATGCGGTTTGCGCCGAAGGTCGGAGCATAAATAACCCTGCTTCCGGAATTGATATAGGCTTTTTGGAGCTTCTGCAGAACGTCTCTGTGCTGCAGAACCCAGGTTTCTGTACAAACGCCCCGCGGCATTCCGGCAGCCATGAGATTAGAACCTGTGGCGCCGTCTAAAAGAAGGATATTTTTCGTTAAATCTTTAAAATCGTTTTTGGTCATAAGGAATCTCCTTTGTGTAAAAGCTTTGTTGAAATCGTTTTGATAAACAATATTATAGCATACATTGATCATGCTGTAACTGAGAAGTTCATCTTTGAGAGAATGAAAAATATCCCCATTGCCCTGATCTTTTAAAGTGTGTTATGATAATAAACAGACATTTTATACTGGCACAACAAGGGGGTTTTTATGTACACATTATTAATAGCAGATGACGAGCCTCTGATTCGAAACGGGGTAAAAAGAATCATTGACTGGGAATCACTTGGTTTTTCCAGGATTTTTATGGCGGAGGACGGGGTGGAAGCCCTGGAGATCATCAGGAATAACAAAGTGGATCTTGTTCTCACGGACATTGCAATGCCCTTTATGACGGGACTTGAATTATCGGAGATCCTTGCAAAAGAATTTCCGCAGATCCATGTAGTCATTTTAACGGGATATGAGGACTTTGAGTATGCTCAGCAGTCCGTTGATCTTGGGGTGAAAAATTACATATTAAAGCCTGTGGGAGCAGAGACTCTTTATAAAAAAATGAAAAAGATATGTGAAGCGCTTCACATTGAGAATAAAGAAAAAGAATATGTTGCTTCCATGAAAAAACAGCTCCAGCAGAGTCTTCCGGCTCTTCGTCTTTCCATGCTGAACCGGATCGTGTGCATGGAAAACGTACATATCTCGAAGTATTTGGAGCGGTGTGAGGGACTTGGCATTCATCTAACAGAAGGCCCCTTTATTGTCACCACAGCAGATCTGGAGATGAGCCGGTTTTCTCCGGAGGACTACGATCTGTATCTTTTTGCGGCAAAAAATATCACGGCGGAGTGCGTGGGACAGGAGCATTATACATTTGAGGACTCAAAAGGGCGTCTTGTGATCCTTTTCCGGTGCTGTGTTCTGGGAGAGGACGCAAGGGACATTGTGTATCAGACGCTCTGCGTGATCCAGAAAGCCATTTACAATAACCTGAAAATCGAGACAACATGTGGGAACGGCTCTGTGGCAGAGAGCGCGGAGGAGCTTCATGCTTCTTATTTAAGCGCCAGAAGAGCGGCAGAATGTAAATTTTCCCTGGGGACAAACAACGTGTATGACATCAGAGATCTTGACTATTTAGAAAAATCTTTTTATTATCCATTAAAGGAGACAAAATCTTTAACAAAGGCGATTAAGTTCCAGGAAGAGGAAGAGATCAGAGAGGCAGTGCATGAGATTGTATATGCAGGAAACAGCGGCAGAAGTCTTTCCGGCATCAATATGAAAATGATTTATATCGAGGCTGTCACCTCTCTTTTACGGGAGCTTTCCGATCTGAAAGAAGTGGCAGAGGAAATCTGGAACGACGGTTTTTCCTTTTTCCGTGATATAGACCGGTTGGGAACGCCGGAGGTAGTGGAGGAGCGTCTCTTCTCTTTTGCCTGCAAAATCAAAAAAGAGATGGAGGCTGTCCAGACAAACAGCAGTATGCAGATCATTGAGAGGGTGAAAGAGTTTGTTAATCAGAATTATAAAGACCCGGAGCTTTCCCTTTCCTCTGCGGCAGAGTTTGCCTGCGTAAGCACAGGATATTTAAGCGGGCTTTTTAAGAAAGAGGCAGGTACGAATTTTGTAAAATATCTTACAGATGTGCGAATGGAAAAATCTATGGAGCTTCTCCGTACAACAGATATGAAAACATATGAAATAGCATACGAGACAGGTTTTGCAAATCCTCATTATTTTAGCGTATCTTTTAAGAAATATACAGGAATGTCTCCATCAGATTTCCGGTTAAAGGAGTGAGAAGATGAAAGGTCAGAGAGAAAAAGGACTGAAAAATAAAGCGTTTCTCCAGATTACGGTGCTGATTGCCGTGACAATGCTTCTTATCCTGGGGATTTTTTATACGGTGTTCCGACAGAGGGCAGTGAGGGAGCAGATTTCCTACTCGCAGAAAACCCTGAACAATATGGGAGAATACATCGGTACTTATATAGAAGAAATTGATTCCATTGCAAAAGACGTAAATTACAATTATTATCTCCAGAATTATCTGGCAAGCGCCATCGAGCAGGAGGAAGGACAAAACAATCTTTCTGTCCTTGAAAATATGTGGGAGTATGAGATGAGTTCCCAGACATTTAATGATATTCTTCTTACAAGGTCAGATATTTCCTCTATTATGATCTTTGGGAAAAAAGGGCTTCTTTTTCATAAGACAATGGACAGCTACCGGAATGTGATGATGGATTATTCTGAGCTTTCCTGGTATAAAAAAGCAGTGGAAAATCCGCAGAAGGCAGTTCTTACGGGACCAAACCGCCATGAGTTTCTCGCAGGGGGAAGTGAAAAAAGCTTTTCTTTAAGCCGGGTTGTACAGAGCTGGGAGGACGGTTCCTTTCTGGGAGTTGTCTTAATTGATCTGAATTTTAATAAACTTACGGAAATATGCGAGGCGGGAACAGCAGGACAGAGAGGGTTCTTTTATATTCTGAATGAAGATATGGAGCCTCTTTACCAGCAGAAAAACGGAAATAAAGGGTTTAACCTTTTGGAGGAAGAAAATCTGAAGGCACTGCAGACTGGCATAGAGAAAGAAAAAGACGGAGAATTTACAGTAGAGGCAGAAGGCGTTTCTTACATTGCTGTGAAAAAAACAATGGAGGATACCGGCTGGACTTTTTTAAATATTTTTTCTTTTATCCTTTCAGA
>URHH01000190.1 GCA_900547615.1 uncultured Blautia sp.
TTTACTCCAAATTTACTCCATTCTAAAAATCTGTTACGATATTTTGCGGTATTCTACGATACCTTTTCTTTGAAGAAAAATGTCTGTAAACCTTGATTTTAAGCGAACTTTTCAATATTTCCAAGCACTTTATTCTGTTTTGAGAATTTCTTCTCAATTATTTCTGCACAATATTTATAATCTTCTTCGGAACATATATTTCTTTAATAATCGTTCCTGTAAGTTTATCTGCAACTGTTTCTTTTGCTTTTGCAAGTGCAGTCTCTTTATCTGCATCTATAGGAAGTGCAACTACGCCTCTTGTTTTTCCGTTGATCTGAACTGCGATCTCAATGGTGTTTTCCACTGTTTTTGCCTCATCGTATTCCGGCCACGGCTGCTCATATAAGAATCCTTCATAACCGCAGGCATTCCAGATTTCCTCTGTAATATGAGGAGCAACCGGATTTAAGAGTGTAAGGAAAGTTCCGTACTCTTTTTTTGTAATGCTTCCCTTTTTCGCAAAATCGTTCAGAAGAGCCATAAGCGCCGCAATGGCAGTGTTATATTTCAGGCTTTCAAAATCATTGCTTACTTTTTTGATTGTCTGGTGCATCTTTGTTTCCATATCTGCACTGTAGGAATCCCCGTCTGTAAGAATATCCTGAAGCTTCCATACACGTTCCAGGAAACGGCGGCAGCCTTTTACGCCATTTTCAGACCAGGAAGCGCTGAGATCAAATGCTCCGATGAACATCTCATAAGTACGGAGCGTATCTGCGCCGTATTCGTTTACAATGTCGTCCGGGTTTACTACGTTTCCACGGGATTTTGACATCTTCTCGCCGTTCTCTCCCAGGATCATGCCGTGGGAAGTACGTTTCTGATACGGTTCCGGGCATGGCACAACCTGATTGTCATAAAGGAATTTATGCCAGAAACGGGAATACAGAAGGTGAAGAGTTGTATGCTCCATTCCACCATTGTACCAGTCAACAGGCATCCAGTATTTTAAAGCCTCCGGGCTTGCAAGAGCTTCTTTGTTGTGCGGGTCTGTATAACGCAGGAAATACCAGGAAGAACCAGCCCACTGCGGCATGGTATCTGTCTCGCGTTTTGCAGGACCGCCGCAGCACGGACAGGTTGTATTTACCCAGTCTGTCATAGCCGCGATCGGAGACTCGCCGTTATCAGTCGGCATATAGCTCTCTACCTCAGGAAGTTCCAGTGGAAGCTCGCTTTCCGGAATGGCAACGTATCCACATTTCTCGCAGTGTACAACAGGAATCGGCTCGCCCCAGTAACGCTGACGGGAAAATACCCAGTCACGAAGCTTGAAGTTTGTCTTTCCTGTTCCCAGTTTTTTCTCTTCCAGCCACTCAATGATTTTTTTCTTTGCCTCTGCAACTTCCAGACCGTCAAGAAAACCGGAATTGATCATTTTTCCTGTGGCAACGTCTGTAAAGGCTTCTTCCTGTACATTTTCGCCGCCTGCTACTACCTCGATAATCGGAAGATTAAATTTCTTCGCAAACTCCCAGTCTCGTGTATCATGAGCCGGCACAGCCATGATCGCACCTGTTCCATAGCTCATTAAAACGTAATCGGAAACCCAGATCGGAATCTCTTTTCCGTTTACAGGATTAACTGCACGGATACCGTCAATTTCTACGCCTGTTTTATCTTTTGCAAGCTCGGAACGCTCGAAATCAGATTTTCTCGCAGCCTGCTCCTGATATTCACGGACAGCGTCCATGTTTTTGATCTCGTCTTTATATTTCTCAAGCATCGGGTGCTCCGGAGATACTACCATATAAGTTGCTCCAAAGAGTGTGTCAGGTCTTGTTGTATAAACAGTCAGTTTATCCTCTTTTCCTGCAACTGCAAAATCAACTTCTGCTCCCTGGCTCTTGCCGATCCAGTTTTTCTGGGAAACCTTTACGCGCTCAATATAATCTACGTCGTTCAGACCTTCCAGAAGCTTGTCTGCATACTCTGTGATTTTTAACATCCACTGACTTTTTACCTTGCGGACAACAGGAGAGCCACAGCGCTCGCATACGCCGTTTACTACCTCTTCGTTTGCAAGACCGACTTTACAGGAAGTACACCAGTTGATCGGCATCTCGCTCTTATATGCAAGGCCCGCCTTAAAAAGCTTCAGGAAAATCCACTGCGTCCATTTGTAATATTCCGGGTCTGTTGTATTGATTTCACGGTCCCAGTCAAAAGAATATCCCAGGGATTTTAACTGTTCTTTAAAACGTCCCACATTGCTTGCAGTTACGATCTTCGGGTGGATTTTATTTTTAATCGCGTAGTTTTCTGTAGGAAGACCGAATGCGTCCCAGCCCATTGGATAAAGGACATTGTATCCCTGCATTCTTCTCTTTCTTGCCACAATATCAAGGGCTGTGTACGGTCTTGGGTGACCTACATGGAGTCCCTGACCTGATGGATACGGAAATTCCACCAGAGCGTAATATTTTGGTTTGCTGTAGTCTTCAGACGCTGCAAAAGCTTTGTTGTCGTCCCAGACTTTCTGCCATTTTTTCTCAATCTTTTTATGATTGTACGGTACAGACATTGTTTCTTTCCTCCTGATTTAAAAAATACGTATTTCACAAAAGACCTGCTTTCGTAAAATAACAAAAGCCCTTCCTCTCATTTTAGAGACGAAGGGCAAAATTTCGTGGTACCACTCTAATTCACCGGAATTGCTTCCGATGCACTCATTAAATCTGTAACGGGATTTCCCGTTCAAAGCTACTTTCTTTCACTTTGAAAACTCCAAGGCGAGTTCGAATTTCTGTATGCTGCCTCACACCAGCCGACAGCTCTCTGAAATACAGGGGATCATTCTACTACTCCTCTTCCAGGCATTTTTCTTATGACAGCTTACGCTGTAAACTATCTGTATTCTACCTGTACTTCCCTGTTTTGTCAAGTAGCTGCCGCTTTTTTACTGCAAAAGATAAATAAAATATCCACCGTAACAGAGAAGCATAAGAATCCCTCCCAGTCTGGAAAGCTTTCTGTCCTTTACCACACAGATCCAGAGAAGAAATCCCGCTGCCGCTGCAATGGCTGTATCAATAAGAAAATTCGAAGCAAAAACAACAGGGGTGATAAGTGCAGTTGTTCCTACTACAAAAAGAATGTTGAAAATATTGCTTCCCACAATATTTCCGATGGCAATATCTGCTTTTCCTTTCCGCGCAGCAGAAACAGATGTAACCAGCTCAGGAAGGGAAGTTCCAAGCGCAACTATAGTAAGACCGATAAATCTCTGGCTTACGCCGACCGCTTTTGCAATGGCTGTGGCTGCATCTACCGTCACATCGCTTCCATACACAACAAAAAGCAGTCCGCCCACTGTCAGAATGAGAAGTTTCCATACAGGAAGCATTTCCTGCTCCTCCGGAATTTCCTCTTTATTTTTCATTGCCATCCAGAACAGATAGCCGAGATAAAGAAGAAAGGCAGCCCACAGGATCACGCCTTCCCAGAAAGTGATTTCGCCCCCTGTAAATCCAAGCCCCATAAATAAAAGAGTAATAAAAATCATATATGGGATTTCTATTTTTACTGTGGATTTCGCCACTGCAACTGTAACGATCGCAGAGGTGATTCCCAGTATGATCAAAATATTTAAAATATTACTTCCCACCACGTTTCCTACTGTAATATCTGCATTTTCCTTCATTGCAGCAGTAATGCTGACCGCCGCCTCCGGCGCGCTGGTTCCCATTGCCACAATCGTAAGACCTACTACAAGCTGCGGAATCCCG
>URHH01000191.1 GCA_900547615.1 uncultured Blautia sp.
TGATGTAATTGGGGGGGGGGTGTTATCGGGCTCAAAGACCATCCGTATCTGCAGCTTCGTGGGAAGGAAACGGCAGTGGCAGTGATCGATTCAGGAATCGATTACGAGAACGATGTATTTCGTGATGAAAATGGAAAAACGCGAATTGCCTATTTGTGGGATCAGACCATTGCGGGAAGAGATGACGAGAGAGTTCCCTATGGAAAGCTTTTTACTGCTGAGGATATTAACAGGGCGCTGGAATCGGAGACTCCCCTTGAAATCGTACCTTCCGAAGATAAAAACGGGCATGGCACAAGACTTGCAGGAATTGCGGCGGGAAATCAAGTACTGGAGGAAAATTTCTCCGGTGCGGCGCCGGAAGCCACGCTTCTTATTGTAAAGCTGAAGCCTGCAAAAGATTATCTGCGGGAGTTTTATCTTTATCCCAGAAATGCGGAGATTTTTCAGGAAAATGATATTATGCTGGGGATTTATCAGGTGACAAAGCTTGCAAACCTTCTTCGTATGCCGCTTTCTATCTGTCTTGGAGTGGGGAGCAGTCAGGGAGCGCATATCGGGGAAAGTCCTCTTTGTCAGTATGTCAGCTATATTTCCGGATTCAGCCAGGTTTCCGTTTCGATAGCAGCAGGAAATGAAGGCGCTGCCAGACATCATTTCCGGGGAAAACTGGGGCAGGAAAATAATGAAGTGACAGCAGAACTTCGAGTTGGAGAAGGAGAGGAAGGCTTTACTGTGGAATTCTGGGGAGAGCCGCCGAAAGTATATGAAGTTTCCGTCCAGTCGCCAACGGGAGAGCGTCTTGAGGTAAGTACGTCTCTTGGGGCTGGAACACAGACTCTTTCTTTTGTTTTTGTGGAAACGAAGGTTCTTGTAAATTATGTGTCCATAGAGCGGCAGACCGGGTATCCGCTTATTTATTTCCGTTTTCTTCATCCCTCCTCCGGGATATGGAAGCTTCGGGTGAGAGTGAGAAACGGGCAGAATGTAAATTTCCATATGTGGCTTCCTGTAAACGGACTTGTGTCAAAAGATACGTATTTTCTTGAGCCAACGCCGTATAATACGGTGACTTCTCCGGGAGACGCAATAGACAGCACAACAGTTACTGCGTATAATTACAGAGATAACAGTCTTTACCTGGAGGCGGGAAGGGGATTTTCTCCGGACGGTGTGGTGACACCGCATTTTGCTGCGCCGGGGGTGAATATAAAAGCAGCGTTTCCGGGAAACCGGTTTGGAGATGCGTCAGGCACAAGTCTTGCTGCTGCACAGGCGGCGGGAATTGCGGCGCTTCTTTTTGAGTGGGCGATCATCCGGGAAAATGCGCCTTTTTTTACAGGTACAAATGTGAAGCATTATCTCCAGAGAGGCGCAGTCCGTGATGAAAATATGCAGTATCCAAATCAGGAGTGGGGGTACGGGCGCATTGATCTTTATCGGACGTTCCAGCTTTTGTCATGAGAGAAAATAAGGATTCCATATGGGAATAATATACAAAAATTGTCTCTGATTTTTGTACAATTTGAAACAAAGTTTTTTAGTGCGCCTAATTGTTTTTGGATATATTTTCTGATATACTTTATAAAAGAAAAAACGGGAGGCACAAAACAGTGAAACGAGGAAGTATTTTTGAACTGGAAGGAGCTCCGCGGATGAGTGAGGCGCTGCCGCTTGCTCTCCAGCACGTTGTGGCAATGATCGTGGGCTGCGTGACACCTGCGATCATTGTTTCCGGAGCAGCAGGTCTTGAAAATAAAGAGCAGGTTCTTTTAATCCAGTCAGCGCTTGTAGTTGCGGCTTTGTCCACATTGCTTCAGCTTTTTCCGATCGGAAAAAAAGGCGGATTTGCTATCGGATCCGGGCTTCCGGTTATTATGGGAGTAAGCTTTGCCTATGTTCCCAGTATGCAGGCGATCGCACAGGGGCATGGAATAGCGACAATCCTCGGCGCACAGATAGTAGGCGGCGTTGTGGCAGTTCTGATGGGGATTTTTGTGAAAAAGATACGCGTATTTTTCCCGCCTCTTATCACAGGAACGGTTGTGTTTACCATTGGTCTTTCTCTTTATCCCACAGCCATTAATTATATGGCAGGAGGAACGGGAAGCGAAGACTACGGTTCCTGGCAGAACTGGCTGATTGCTTTTTTCACTCTGGCAGTTGTGACAGGTCTTAACCATTTCGGAAAAGGTATCTGGAAGCTGGCTTCTATTTTAATTGGAATTATTGCAGGGTATATTGTTTCCATTCCTTTTGGCATGGTGAATTTCGATAAAGTGGGAGAAGCCGGGATTTTTCAGATTCCGGAATTTATGCACTTCGGAGTGGAATTTGAAATTTCTTCCTGTGTGGCGATCGGACTTCTTTTCGGTATTAATTCTGTGCAGGCAATCGGAGATTATTCCGCAACTACCATCGGAGCTATGAACAGAACGCCAAAAGATCAGGAGCTTCAGAATGGAATTGTAGCTTATGGTATTTCCAATATGGCGGGAGCGCTTTTGGGAGGGCTGCCAACTGCGACATTCAGTCAGAACGTTGGTATCGTGACAACAACAAAGGTCATTAACCGCTGTGTTCTTGGGCTTGGTGCAGTGATCCTGGGAGTAGCCGGAATTGTGCCGAAATTTTCCGCAATCCTTACTACGATTCCTCAGTGTGTCCTTGGAGGAGCAACGGTTTCCGTTTTTGCCTCTATTGCCATGACCGGTATGAAACTTGTGGCTTCAGCGGAAATGGACTACAGAAATTCTTCAATCGTAGGGCTTGCCGCAGCGCTTGGCGTGGGGGTATCACAGGCAACAGCAGCGCTTGCTACATTCCCGGAGTGGGTAACTATGATCTTCGGAAAGTCTCCTGTTGTTCTTGCAACAATTATTGCAGTAGTGCTGAATATTATTCTTCCAAAATCCAGGGTGGAAAAGGAAGAGGAAAAAGAGCAGGGGAAACGGATTAAGAAAAAGCTGGAAAGAGATCATAAAGAATTTGAAAAATAGAAGGTGTATTGATTAAAAAATATTACCGCACAGAAAACGGACTTCTGTACGGTAATATTTTTTTCGTTTTGCAGATATTATTTTCTTGAAATAAAGTGCGGAAGACCGTCTTCTCCCACAGGAAGAGATACCGTTCCCTGAATGAGCGGACGGGCATAACGGATAAAATCTTCTGTCACATCAGTTCCGTCTTCTGTTATCCATGTAAGAGGAACTGTTTTTTCTTTGTTGCAGATGTGATTTACGTCCTCAAGACCGCATTCCATCTTATAAGAACCGTCTGCTGTTTCTTTGCGGATAAAAGAAACCATTTTTCCTGTCTCTCCATTAAGAGCAGCCTGTACGCCGAATTTTCCGGCTGCAATGGCCTCCTGCTGGTCTGTTTTGGAGAGCATAGAGGAAGAGCAGCGCTGACTGACATTGAGCTCCACAGAGCGGGCTTTTACCCCAAGGCGATTTCTCACAAGATTTTCCAGATACTTTCCGCAGCCTGCAAGCATTTTGTGACCGAAGGTATCTGTTCCAACGGAGCTGTCGTACTCGCAGATAAAAGTACCTTCTGCATCATGAATTCCTTCGGATACGCAGACTACGACATTACAGTTTTTCTTAAGGCAGTCCCGGACTTTTGTAAGGAAAGCTTCCTGCTCAAAGTCTGTTTCCGGAAGGTAAATGAGAAGAGGATTGTCTCCATCATATCTGCGGGCGAGAGCGGAAGCGCCTGTAAGCCAGCCGGCGTGGCGT
>URHH01000192.1 GCA_900547615.1 uncultured Blautia sp.
ATGGATTTCACCGCATTTCTTGTGATCTATTTAAAGACGGACAATTTTCAGGTGATTACCTTCTATCTGGAAATGATGGCATATTTTGCGGCGATCCAGATTTTATACAGGGTGTTTTATAAAAAAGCGTCCCTGCTGCTTTTGAACAATATGTGTATGCTGTTAAGCGTGGGATTCATTATGCTGTGCAGGCTTGATCTTCCCACTGCAACAAAGCAGCTTGTAATTGTGGCTGCCGCAAGCGCAGTTGCCCTTGTGATCCCGGTTATGATACGGAAAATGAAATTTCTTAAAAATCTTACCTGGGTGTATGCGGGGATCGGTATTGTTCTTCTGGGCGCAGTTTTTGTGCTGGCGCAGACAAGCTACGGAGCAAAACTTTCCCTTATGGGATTCCAGCCCTCCGAGGCGATCAAGATTACCTTCGTATTTTTTATGGCAGCCCTTCTTTCCAGAGATAATTCCTTCCGGACGGTTGTTCAGGCGACGATCGTGGCAGGGCTTCACGTAGGGATCCTTGTACTTTCCAGAGACCTGGGAAGCGCAGTGATTTTCTTTGTGGCATATCTTGTCATGATCTACGTCTCTACAAAGAAACTGGTATATCTTGGAATCGGCGTGGGAGGAGGCTCTGTTGGAGCTGTCATTGCATATTTCCTTTTCGGACATGTACGCCAGAGGGTAAGCGCATGGAGAGATCCGATGGCTGTATATCAGAACGAGGGTTATCAGATCGTTCAGTCTCTTTTTGCGATCGGAACGGGAGGCTGGTTCGGAATGGGGCTTTGCCAGGGTTCTCCTGAAAAAATCCCCATTGTAAAAAATGACTTTATTTTCAGCGCGATCTGCGAGGAGATGGGAGGAATTTTTGCAATCTGTCTCATTCTTGTATGTATGAGCTTTTTCCTTATGATTGTAAATATTTCTCTCAGGATCAAGAATCCGTTTTATAAGCTGATTGCTCTTGGTCTTGGAACAGAGTATGCGTTTCAGGTGTTTTTGACCATCGGAGGAGCTGCAAAATTCATTCCTCTTACTGGTGTGACCCTGCCTCTTGTAAGCTACGGAGGAAGCTCGGTTTTAAGTACCATATTGATGATCGCGATTATTCAGGGACTTTATATTCTGAGGGAAGACGAGGACGAAGAAATTGAGAGATTACGAAAACAGGCAGTACGAAGAGCAAGAGAAAGATCCGCGGCAAAAAGAACAGAAATCCGTTAGGAAAAAAAGAAAGAGAAACAGAGAGTATACCTTTGTTTCCTGGTTTTTTATTCTGATTTTTTTAAGCCTGATCGGATATGTGGTTTATTTTAATGTGGCAGTCAGCGAGGACTTTATCAACAGTCCGTATAATACAAGACAGGATACCTTTTCCGACCGGGTGATCCGTGGAAATATCCAGTCTTCAGACGGAGAAATCCTTGCGACTACAAATGTATACGACGACGGGACAGAAGTTCGAAGCTACCCGTATGCAAATATGTTTGCCCATGTGGTAGGATATGATTCCAACGGAAAAAGCGGGCTGGAGTCCGAGGCAAATTTTCAGCTTTTAAGCTCCCATGAATTTTTCCTGGATCAGATGAAAAATGAGTTCCTGGGGCGGAAAAATATGGGGGATACGGTTGTTTCCTCTTTAAGTGTCAATCTTCAGTCGGCAGCATACAATGCGCTTGGAGACAGAAGAGGAGCAGTTGTGGTAATGGAGCCTTCCACAGGACGGATTCTCGCTATGGTGAGCAAACCGGATTTTGACCCTAATTATCTTGCGGATAACTGGGATTATCTTGTGAATGATGAGACAAACAGCAGTCTTTTAAACAGAGCCACAAACGGCGCGTATCCCCCGGGTTCTACCTTTAAAATCGTGACAGCCCTTGATTATTTCCGGAAAAACGGAAGTCTGGAGGGATATTCTTATCTCTGTGAGGGGAGCATAACAATGGAGGAGCACACGATTAATTGTTACAATGGAACAGTTCACGGACAGGAGGACTTTTATTCTGCCTTTGCAAATTCCTGTAACTGTGCTTTTGCAGATATGGGAACGGATCTTGGCGGCGGTTCTCTGAAAGATACGGCAGAGGATCTTCTATTTAACAGCAAGCTTCCTCTTACTTCCTATAAAACAAGCAGTTTTACCCTGGATAAAAAATCCGGAGTTCCTCTTATTATGCAGACTTCCATCGGGCAGGGAAATACCCTTGTTTCCCCGGCGCATATGGCGCTGATCACAAGTGCCATTGCAAACGGAGGCGTGCTGATGAAGCCGACCTTGATTGACGAGGTAGTAAACACGACAGGAGAATCTGTGAAAAAAACGGAGGCTTCTGTATATAAACGCCTGATCAGCACAAACGAGGCAAATCTTCTGGGAAAACTGATGCAGGGCGTTGTCACAAACGGAACGGCTTCCGCATGAAACGGAAGAGGATATACAGTGGCAGGAAAGACAGGTTCTGCCGAGTTCGATGAAAACGGTTCCAGCCATTCCTGGTTTGTGGGATATTCCGATGTGGATACCCCGGATATTGTAGTTTCCATTATCGTGGAAAACGGAGGAACAGGAAGCGAAGCTGCCGTTCCTATTGCAGGACAGATTTTTGACGCATATTATTACAATTAAGCTGTTTTGATATACAGAATATGATGATTATAGTTGCCAGTTTTCCGAAAAAGAGGTATACTGGAAACAGTTTATAACATACACACGCATTACAGGAGGGATTGCAAATGATTGAAGCAACGAGCTGTGGCGGTGTGGTAATTCATCGTGGTAAGATTCTGGCATTATACAAGTCTTACAAGAACCGTTACGAAGGCTGGGTGCTGCCTAAGGGTACTGTGGAACCAGGGGAAACCTATGAGCAGACTGCTCTTCGTGAGGTGCGGGAAGAGTCCGGAGTCAGAGCGTCCATTGTGAAATATGTGGGAAAGAGCCAGTATAATTTTACGGTTCCGGAAGACATGGTGACAAAGGAAGTGCACTGGTATCTGATGACGGCTGATAATTATCATAGCAGACCTCAACGTGAGGAATATTTTGTAGATTCCGGATATTATAAGTTTCACGAAATCTATCATCTGCTTCGCTTTTCCAATGAAAAACAGATTGTGGAAAAAGCGTATCAGGAATATCTGGAAATGCGAAGTGCCGGGTTGTGGGCAAGACAGCATAAGTATTACTGACAAAGGGGCTGTGTTTTACGCAGCCCTGTTTAGATTCCTGCAAAAAGGGGAATCATAAGAAAGGGCGAAGTCATGTTAAAATGGTGGGAACATTGCTACATCGGAGAAGGCGTGAAAGGTTCGGCATCTCTTCAGGGGAAGATAAACGGAGGAAAAGCAGCGCCCGGAATTTATCTTGTGACGCTTTCTCATAATCCCCATAATATTATGGAAATCATTCCGGCTGTCGTTCTCGTGCAGAAGGCGGCATATGACCTCTGTCCTCTGATCCTTGCAATGGCAAAGGGAAAAGACGAAGCCATTGACCTTGCCGGAAAAATAGCAGAAGCCTGCTATCAGGAAACCGGGAGATTTCAAATTAAAGAATATATAAAGAACAGGTGAAAGAATGTTACATATTCTGTGGCTGATCATAAAATTTATACTCATAATACTGGGAATTGCAGGTGCGCTTCTGCTTTCTGTCCTTCTTTTGCTTCTGTTCTGTCCTGTGCGGTATCTGATACAGGGCAGCAAGCCGGAGGAAGGGGGAATG
>URHH01000193.1 GCA_900547615.1 uncultured Blautia sp.
CTTTTAAGAGAGCTTGGTATCACTTTCTGTACATATACACGCTCCATAGGACCTGTTTCTGTCTCTTCTTTTGATGAAAAAGAAATCCAAAATAACGCGTTTTATATGCCTGATACAGAAGCTGCTGCAAAAGCAGGCGAATATCTGGAACAGTGTATGAAAAATCACGACAGTGCAGGCGGCGTCATTGAATGCCGCATTCAGGGCGTTCCTGCCGGTCTTGGGGATCCTGTATTCGGAAAACTGGATGCAGAGCTTGCAAAAGCAATCATGTCCATCGGAGCTGTAAAGGCTGTGGAAATCGGCGATGGCATTCAGGTAACTTCCCTGAACGGCTCTACAGACAATGACGGCTTTTGCATAAAAGACGGAAATGTATGCAAAACCTCCAACCACGCAGGCGGGATCATGGGCGGCATGAGCGATGGAAGCGAAATCATTTTCCGCGCCCATATAAAACCCACTCCGTCCATCAGCCAGCCCCAGCATACTGTCACAAAAGACGGCGAAGAATTTGACATGGTGATCCACGGGCGTCACGACCCGGTTATTGTTCCAAGAGCTGTCGTTGTTGTGGAGGCTATGGCCGCCATCACTATCACAGATGCCCTCTTTTCCAATATGAGCGCACGTCTTGACCGTATTCTTGATTTTTATAACAGATAACCCAAAAAAGGATATTCATAGAACATTTTACTGTCTGCTCTTTGAATATCCTTTTTCCTGTTTCTCATCTTTTATTTTTCTATTTTATTCTTCTTCCGGAACTGCCCAGATGTGAATGCTGTTGGGCATATCTACTTTTAATGGCTTTCCGTTCATAACAATAATATTTTTCTCATAATCAATGGAAAATACCGTAATGGTATTGCTTGCATGGTTTGTAACTGCAAGATGCTTATCATCCGGGAAAATCACAATGTCCTTTGGGTAATCTCCACTTATGGGAAGGGTAAACTTCTTTGTGAGAATACCATTTTCCGGATTGATCTCAAACATGGAAACTGTATTTTCTCCTGCCGTAGTACAGAAAAGATGTCTTCCGTCATTGGCGAGGGTCAGGCCGCTTGCCGCATTATGAACCGCATCCTGATCTTCCGCTTTCTGGAGGGTACTGATTGTCTGGATCAATTCAAATTCCGGGTGCTTCCCGCTTCCGTCATATGTATAAACACGGATTTCATTGCTCAGCTCGCAGAGAAGATACGCATACTTTCCATCATCGCTGAAACGGATAATACGCGGAGCCGTCTCTCTGGGGCATCTTAAAATATCAACAAGCTCCAGCTTATGTGTTCTTTTATTGATGCGGTAAATCTTCACCTGATCAATTCCGTTGTCTACTGCACAGAGATACTTGTTATCCGGTGTGGGACGCACACAGTTTACATGCGGTCTGAAATTTCTCTCTGCCACACTTCCAAGACCTTTGTGGAAAACGCCGTCCATAAGACTTCCAAGACTTCCGTCACGATGCGTATGTACAACCGTCACTTTTCCGTCGTGATACCCTGCCACATAAAGATATTTTCCGTCCACATCTGTAGCAAGATAGCATCCTCTCATACCATCAATGCCAACACTGTTCATTCGCGCCAGATCGCCGTCTTTATCTCTCTCAAAAACAGCGACTCCCTCATCTTCTATGGAATACAGATATTTCCCGTTTTTGGAAACAGCAGTATGTGAAGAGTTGCTTACCTCCACTTCATTTCTCTCTGTAAGAATCCCTTTTTCTACGTCCACATCATATACTTTTATGCCTTTACTGGCTCCGTGAGTATAAGAGCCCACATAAGCTACATATTTCTTTTTGCCCATTTTGTCCGCCTCCTAATCGCCTTTATAAAGTGATTTCATTATAGCATAAACTGTTTCTGTGAACAAGTTTACTTCTCAGAAAAATACTTTTTTACGGCGTCAAACGTTTTTTCGATTGCCTCGTCTGTGTGCGCATCGGAGAGGAACATTGCTTCAAACTGAGACGGAGCCATATGGATCCCCATACCGAGCATTCCTTTAAAATACTCTGCAAAAGCTTTTGTATCAGACGTTTTTGCAGACTGATAATCTACTACCTCTTCTTCTGTAAAGAAAAGGCTTGCAAGAGAAGAAATGTGGTTTATCTGATAAGAAAGTCCTGCTTCTTCCAGGATCTTTTTCATTCCTCCGTAAAGCTTTTCTCCTTTTTCCTCCAGACCTTTATAAACCTCAGGGTGTGCGTGGAGATATTTTAACTGGGTCAGACCTGCTGACATGGCAATAGGATTTCCGCTTAAAGTTCCTGCCTGGTATACGGCTCCTGCCGGGGAAATCATCTCCATGATTTCCTTTCTTCCGCCGTATGCGCCTACCGGCATTCCCGCTCCGATAATTTTTCCGTAAGTTACAAGATCCGGTTTTACGCCAAAATATTCTGCCGCACCTCCGAAAGCAAGACGGAATCCTGTGATCACCTCATCAAAAATAAGAAGCGCGCCGTATTTATCACAGAGTTCTCGAAGTCCCTTTAAAAATCCCTCTTTCGGAAGAACCACACCCATATTTGCTCCTACCGGCTCCACGATCACTGCAGCAGTCTGACCTTCTGCCTGCGAAAGAAGCGTCTCTACACTGGAAAGGTCATTATAAACGGCTGTCATGGTATCTTCCGTACAGCCTTCTGGAACACCTGCACTGTCAGGCACTCCGCTTGTCATCACACCGGAGCCTGCGCTTACCAGCATGGCGTCGCTGTGCCCGTGATAGCAGCCTGCAAATTTGATAATCTTATTTTTTCCCGTAAATCCCCGCGCTGCCCGGACTGCGCTCATAACTGCCTCTGTTCCGGAATTTACCATACGGATCATTTCAATATGAGGGATATTTTCGCAGATAAACTCTGCCATCTCCACCTCGATCTCCGTCGCACACCCAAAGCTTAAACCGTTTTCACAGGCTTTTACAACGCTTTCTTTCACAGCCGGAAAATTATGTCCGAGGATCATAGGTCCCCAGGAATCAATATAATCGATATAGCGGTTTCCATCCACATCGTAAATGTAACAGCCGTCCGCCTTTTCGATAAATCTGGGAGCTTCTCCAATCGCGCCGTAAGCACGGACCGGGCTGTTTACGCCTCCCGGGATTCTTTTTACTGCACGTTCAAATAACTGTTCTGATCTTGTCATCAGCCGATTCTCCCTTCATCCATAAATTTCGCAAGCTCTTTTGCAAAATAAGTAATGTAAATCTGCGCGCCTGCGCGGTAAGCACCCACCGCCATTTCACAGATAATTTTTTCCTCGTCAATCCATCCCATCTGCGCAGCCGCTTTTACCATTGCGTATTCTCCGCTTACGCTGTAGGCCGCCATCGGAACGTTTGTGGCTTTGGAAATCTCGGAAATCAGATCATGGTATGCAAGAGCCGGCTTTACCATGATAATATCTGCTCCCTCTTCAATATCAGAGAGCGCCTCTTTCATTCCTTCTCTTCTGTTGTGGAAGTCCATCTGATAGCTTTTTCTGTCTCCAAAAGAAGGAGCAGAGCCTGCTGCATCGCGGAATGGTCCGTAAAAAGCGGAGGCGTATTTTACTGCGTATGACATGATCGGCGTTTCCTTATGCCCGTTTATATCAAGACATTCCCGGATTGCACGCACACGTCCGTCCATCATATCGGAAGGCGCTACCATATCAGCTCCCCCCCCCCCATGGGGAAGACAGAGGCA
>URHH01000194.1 GCA_900547615.1 uncultured Blautia sp.
AGGGAAAGCAACCTTTTATATTGGATTTGACCCGACTGCGGACAGCCTCCATGTAGGTCATTTTATGGCGCTTTGCCTGATGAAACGTCTGCAGATGGCAGGAAACCGCCCGATCGCTCTTTTGGGCGGCGGAACCGGTATGATCGGAGATCCGTCAGGACGTACGGATATGCGTCAGATGATGACAAAAGAGACGATCCAGCACAATATCGACTGCTTTAAGAAACAGATGGAGCGCTTTATCGACTTTTCTGAAGGAAAAGCCATGATGGTAAATAATGCAGACTGGCTGATGGACTTAAATTATGTGGAGCTTCTCCGTGAAGTAGGACCACACTTCTCTGTAAACCGTATGCTTACAGCGGAGTGCTACAAGCAGCGTATGGAGAGAGGATTAAGCTTCCTTGAGTTTAACTACATGATCATGCAGAGCTACGACTTCTACATGCTGTACCAGAAATACGGCTGCAACATGCAGTTCGGCGGAGATGACCAGTGGAGCAATATGCTTGGCGGAACAGAGCTGATCCGCCGTAAGCTTGGAAAAGACGCTTACGCTATGACGATCACACTTCTCTTAAACTCCGAAGGAAAGAAAATGGGAAAAACACAGTCCGGCGCTGTATGGCTTGATCCGAATAAGACTTCTCCGTTTGATTTCTACCAGTACTGGAGAAATGTAGACGATGCGGACGTAATTAAATGTATGCGCCTTCTTACCTTCCTTCCGCTGGAAGAGATTGAGGAGATGGCAAAATGGGAAGGAAGCCAGTTAAATAAGGCAAAAGAAGTGCTTGCATATGAGCTTACGAATCTGGTTCACGGCGAGGAAGAGGCAAAGAAAGCCCAGGAAGGTGCGAGAGCGCTTTTTGCAGGTGGCGCAAATACAGACAATATGCCCACAACAGAGCTTTCTGACGAGGATTTTGCAGAGGACGGAACCATTGATCTGATTTCCATGCTTGTAAAGGCAGGACTTGTTCCTACACGTTCCGAGGGACGCCGCGCCATTGAGCAGGGCGGTGTGTCCATCGACGGAGAAAAAATTACAGATATTAAGCATACAGTTTCAAAAGACGCGCTCACAGGAGACGGCGTAGTTCTGAAACGAGGCAAGAAGAAATTTAATAAAGTTTGTGCAAAATAAGCGCTTTAGGAGGAAATAAGAATGAAAAAATACGGAGTAAACGAGCTTCGTAAGATGTTCCTTGATTTCATGGAGAGCAAAGGACATCTTGTGATGAAAAGTTTTTCCCTGGTTCCACAGGGAGATAAGAGCCTTCTTTTGATCAACGCAGGTATGGCTCCACTAAAACCATATTTTACAGGCGCAGAAATTCCGCCGAGAACAAGAGTTTCCACCTGTCAGAAATGTATCCGTACAGGAGACATTGAAAATGTCGGAAAAACAGCCCGTCATGGCACTTTCTTTGAAATGCTCGGAAATTTCTCTTTCGGAGATTACTTCAAAAAAGAAGCGATTGCCTGGTCCTGGGAATTTTTAACAGAGGTAGTGGGACTTGATCCGGAACGCCTTTATCCGTCTGTTTACCTGGAAGATGACGAAGCGTTTGACATCTGGAATAAAGAAATAGGCATTCCGGCAGAGCGCATTTTCCGTTTCGGAAAAGAAGACAACTTCTGGGAGCATGGCGCAGGTCCATGCGGTCCCTGTTCTGAAATTTATTATGACAGAGGGGAAAAATACGGCTGCGGCAGGGAAGGCTGTACAGTAGGCTGTGAATGCGACCGTTACATGGAAGTATGGAATAACGTATTTACCCAGTTTGAGAACGACGGAAACGGCAACTACGAAACTCTGAAACAGAAAAACATTGATACCGGTATGGGACTGGAGCGTCTTGCGGTTGTTGTTCAGGACGTAGATTCTATTTTTGATGTGGATACTATCTGCTCTCTTCGTAACCTTGTATGCGAGATTGCGGGAAAAGAATATGGAAAAGAATACAATGACGATGTTTCTATTCGTCTTATCACAGACCATATCCGTTCCGCAACATTTATGATCTCTGACGGTATCATGCCTACAAATGAGGGAAGAGGATATGTGCTCCGTCGTCTGATCCGCCGCGCTGCACGTCATGGACGTCTTCTTGGTATTCAGGGAGATTTCCTTGCAAAATTAAGCGCAGAGGTTATCAATGGTTCCAAAGACGGTTATCCGGAGCTTGAGGAGAAGAAGGACTTTATCTTCAAGGTTCTCACAAACGAGGAAAACCAGTTTAATAAGACAATCGACCAGGGACTTCGCATTCTTTCTGATATGGAAGAAGAGATGAAGGCGGCAGGAGAGAAGACTCTCTCCGGAGAAAATGCTTTTAAATTATATGATACTTACGGATTCCCTCTTGACCTTACAAAAGAAATCCTGGAGGAAAAAGGCTACGGAATCGATGAAAAAGGCTTCCAGGCAGCAATGGAAGAGCAGCGTGTGAAAGCACGTGAAGCCCGTGAAGTCACAAACTACATGGGTGCGGACGCTACCGTTTACGATGAGATCGACGCTTCTGTCACAACAGAATTTGTGGGATACGAACACCTTTCTTTTGATTCTGAAATCACAGTTCTCACAACAGAGGAGGAAATTGTAACTTCTCTTATGGAAGGACAGAAAGGAACAGTATTTGTAAAGGAAACACCTTTCTACGCAACAATGGGCGGTCAGGAAGGCGATACCGGTGTGATTGAGACAGAAAACGGAAGATTCGTGGTAGAAGATACCATTAAGCTTCGCGGCGGCAAATTCGGTCACGTGGGACATATGGAATCCGGTATGCTTTCCAAAGGCGAGACTGCTTCTTTGAAGGTCAACACTTCTGCAAGAAGAGATACAGAGAAAAACCACAGTGCGACACATCTTCTTCAGAAAGCGCTGAAAACAGTTCTCGGTACACACGTAGAGCAGAAAGGTTCTCTTGTGACGCCGGACAGACTCCGTTTTGACTTTGCGCATTTCCAGGCTATGACACCGGAGGAAATCGAAAAGACAGAAGCGCTCGTAAATGAGCAGATCCAGGCAGGACTTTCTGTAACAACAGACGTGATGGATATTGAGGAAGCAAAGAAATCAGGAGCAATGGCTCTCTTTGGAGAGAAATACGACCAGAAGGTTCGCGTAGTTTCTATGGGAGACTTCTCAAAAGAGCTTTGCGGCGGTACGCACGTTTCCAATACAAGCTCTATTATGCTCTTTAAGATCCTTTCTGAATCAGGCATCGCAGCAGGTGTGCGCCGTATTGAGGCTCTTACCGGAAATGCGGTTCTTGAATATTATAAGAAACAGGAAACACTTTTACAGGAGGCTTCCAGAGCTCTGAAAGCAAATTCCGGTGAGATTCTTGAGAAGATTTCTCATCTTCAGGAAGAAGTAAAAACACTCCAGAGTGAAAACGAATCCCTGAAGAGCAAAATGGCACAGGGTTCTCTTGGAAATGTTATGGACAAGGTTGTAGAAGTAGAGGGCGTGAAACTTCTCGCTGCAAAAGTAGAAGGCGTGGATATGAACGGTCTTCGTGATCTTGGGGACAGCCTGAAAGAAAAACTGGGAGAAGGCGTTGTGCTTCTTGCAGCAGTAAACGGCGGAAAAGTAAATCTCCTTGCAATGGTAACGGAGGAAGCACAGAAGGCAGGCGCTCATGCAGGAAACCTTGTAAAAGCAGCGGCA
>URHH01000195.1 GCA_900547615.1 uncultured Blautia sp.
CTGCAACATGCTGACAGAATATGGTATTCTGGAGAAGAGTACTCCAGCGTCTCTTGCTTACCTGGAAGAGCACTGTGAGACGATCTATACTCAGACAGCCATCCAGCATCTTGCCAAACTTTAAATCAGACAAAAACACCGTCCGCAGGACTTACTCACCTGCGGACGGTGTTCTTTTCTATCTTTTATTCGTTTGCTTTTAAGAAAGCGTTGATCTTTTCTACTAATAACTCAGCGTCAATGCCATGCACCATGGCAGCCTCTTCCAGAGATTCCATCTGGGAAGCCGGACATCCAAGACAGTGCATTCCGATTTCCATAAGAATTGGAGCTACTTCCGGATGTGTATTAACAACTTCGCCGATCGTCGTAGTTTTCTCTACCTGATAAGCCATTTTAAATTCCTCCTTATTTACTTGGATTTACGTAATCCTTATTATAATACCATTTTTTCTAATTCGCAACCCAAAAGGTGCGCTTCTTCTATGAAATGTGTAACTATTCACCCATAAAACTCAGGTTCCCAGCTAAATTGCCACATAAAATTGTCAGAATTTTCTATATTTTATTTCTCCCACACCCCATCGTTTGATTATGGGAATGTCAACCTTTTTTTCCGGTTTTTTCGACAAAAAATTAATTTTATTGCATCTCCACAAAACATTCGTTCTTTTAAAAGGCAGAAGTTATCCCCACAATTCACAAGTTTTTATGTGGATAATGGGGATAACTTCGGAAAACAACGCTATTTTACCCTTTTTTTGCAATTTTGATGTGGAAAACGATTTTTACCGCGTTTTCCATTTTTTTACAATATATTACAAATTTGTGCATTTTGCCTATTCGCAATTTTTTTCTCTTTTGGCCTGTTTAGAAGATTCTTCTTACTGTCACAATACTTGTATAGGTAGCAGGAGAAATTCCAATCCCATGCGCCGGATCCTGGGCGTTGACAATCTGTCCATTTCCAGAATAAATACCTACATGGCCATTATAGCAAATGATATCTCCCGGCTGTGCCTCCGAATAGGATACTGCGTATCCCGCACTTCTCTGTGCTGAGGATGTTCTTGGAAGAGATACACCAAAGTGTGCATAGACCGACTGCACGAATCCGGAACAGTCCGCTCCGTTTGTGAGGCTCGTCCCTCCCCAGACATAAGGGTTGCCAATAAATTGGCATGCGTAATCCACCACAGCCTGTCTTTGTGCCTGCTTTCTCTCCGCCTCTTCCCGTGCCCGCTGTTCTGCCTCAGCCTGTAGTCTTGAAGCCTCCTCTTCCTTCGTTTCCCCATAGGAAAAAGTTACTTCCGTACCGTTTTTCAAGGCTTCGGCCTCCATTTGGCGGATCTTCTGCTGTGCGCTTTTCATCTCCATCAGATTTTCCGACCTCACAAATCCGGTTACATTACCAGAACGGATTGCTGTCCATTCTCCCACCGGGCCCTCCAGTGTAACGACATTCCCCGGATAAAGCTTTCCTGTCCAGTCACTGTCATCGGATGTACTGCTTCTGACATATAAATAATCAGAAGAAAGATTAACAAAACCGGTGTTCTCGTATTTTCCGTTCTGCTCTTTTACGATGAAATCCTCGTTGTCTCTCTCTTCTACTATAATGGAAGTATCTTCCTCTTCTGTATTCTGTACCGGTGTAAATAGTCCGCTTGTCCGCAGCACGCCATTTGTGGTTGGAAATGTTATGTTTTCTGTCTGACATACGGCAGTTTCTGCCTGTTCCAAACGCCTTAGCGTGTAGCCCGTTTGTCCCCAGCAGTCCGGCCGTCATGGCGATTACCAGTCCTTTTTTAAAACTCATATGCATAACCTGAATCCTCCTTCTTCTATAGTTATGTATATTTTCTTTCGTAATTATTACATATTTGTTACAAATATTACGTTTTGTATTCTAACATATTTCATTTCTTTGTCAAGAAGGTTTTCCCTTCGGGCACGGATTCTTTTTGATTTCTTCTTGACAAACTTCGAGTTTTTTTTTACTATAAATATAGTAATTGTTATTATTATTAAATGAAGGGAGGGGTTCCGTTGACAGCATTAAAGTACAGCAGGCAGCGCGAATCAATTAAGGACTACCTGATGCATACAAATGCACATCCTACTGCCGATATGGTTTATCTCCATGTAAAAGAGCAGTTTCCAAATATCAGCCTTGGAACCGTGTACCGGAATCTGAATCTTCTCTCCGATATGGGCGAGATTATTAAAATACCGACTCCGGACGGCGCGGACCGTTTTGATGGACGTACTGTCCCGCACTATCATTTCTTTTGCACCGAGTGTGGATGCATGAAAGATATGAATATGGAATGTATAAGGCAAATCAACCAGATCGCCAATGAATCCTTTGACGGGATCATCGAATCACACAGCATTACCTTTTACGGGAAATGCAGCAGGTGCCTTCACAGTCATTCCGAAGCGGCTGCGATGTAAACACGACGCAAATATGAACAATTTATAAATTCCAAAATAGGAATTGACAAGCATCGGCAAAAGTGCTATATTGATATCAGTAATTATTACTGTTTTCAAACAAACTAAGGATTAGAAAGAAAAGGAGATATGTATTATGAAAAAATGGGTATGTACAGTATGTGGTTATGTTTATGAAGGAGAAAATCCGCCGGCAGAATGTCCGCAGTGCCATGTTCCTGCTGAGAAGTTCCAGGAGATGGCTGGAGAGAGAACATGGGCTGCTGAGCATGTTGTAGGTGTTGCTCAGGGCGTCAGCGAAGATATTATTGCTGATTTAAGAGCAAACTTTGAAGGTGAGTGCTCCGAAGTAGGTATGTACCTTGCAATGGCAAGAGTTGCCCATAGAGAAGGATATCCGGAGATCGGATTATACTGGGAGAAAGCAGCATGGGAAGAAGCAGAGCACGCTGCAAAATTCGCTGAATTATTAGGTGAAGTCGTTACAGACAGCACAAAGAAAAACCTCGAAATGCGAGTTGAGGCTGAAAACGGTGCTACAGCAGGTAAATTCGACCTTGCAAAGCGTGCGAAAGCAGCAAACCTCGATGCGATCCATGACACGGTTCACGAGATGGCAAGAGATGAGGCTCGCCACGGAAGAGCATTTGAAGGACTCCTTAAGAGATACTTCGGCTAAGATATACCTAATTGTTATATTTCATGGGACGGTTCTTTAGAATCGTCCCGAAATCAGTCATTGAAGGAGGAAAAAGATGTCTAAATACGAAGGAACAAAAACAGAACAGAACCTGATGACCGCATTCGCGGGAGAATCTCAGGCAAGAAATAAGTATACATTCTATGCTTCTCAGGCAAGAAAGGCCGGATATGTACAGATTGCGAATATCTTTGAAGAGACAGCAAATCAGGAGAAAGAGCACGCTAAAATGTGGTTCAAAGAATTCCACGGAATCGGCGATGTAGCAGACAACCTGAAAGACGCTGCTGCTGGAGAGAACTACGAGTGGACAGACATGTACAAGACCATGGCTGAGGAAGCAAAGGCAGAGGGATTCGATGAACTTGCCGCTAAGTTCGAGCTTGTAGCAGAGGTTGAGGCTTCCCACGAGAAACGCTACAACAAGATTCTGGCTACATTTGAAGCAGGCAATACATTCAAAGGCGACGCTCCTCTTGGTTGGAAATGTAACAACTGCGGATATATTTACGAAGGCGAAGAGGCTCC
>URHH01000196.1 GCA_900547615.1 uncultured Blautia sp.
AAAGCCACTTAAGATACCACCCAGAAGACTCGTTCCCACAATGATCACTTCTCTGGCATACCGCATGGCAAGGCAGCCAAGCCCTACTCCAATAAGAATACAGAGAAAAAACATTGCCGAGGTTGTCGGATGAAGTATGTAAATTCCCAGGCTCATTCCAATCCCTGCTCCCAGGATAAAAATACCGGCTCTGTATATCAGAAAAGAAATAGCTGCAAGAATCACGCCTAAGATCAGCATAGCCACAAAATAGGAACTCTTTCCTTCAACTCCTGATAAAAAAGCGGCAACAAGCCCCATTCCCGCTCCCATTCCAAAACCAAAAAGCATCATCCAGAACCGGAGAATTCTGTAGCCCAAAATACAGTTCAAAAGTCCGAAAACAAAAATCACAATAAAAACAACTGTGGCGGCGCCGGAAAGCTCACTCATATCGCGCACCCTCTGCAAAACTCCCATCACTCTTGTTAAAATCTCTGTCATACCCTTCCTCCTTTCAAAACATAAAATAAATCGTTTTTAAATTTTCCAGAACACCATAATGGTATTCTATCTGTTCCCTTCCATAAAGTGACATATAATACTGCGCCACCTTTTCTGCTGAATTTCCTTCTATCCAGTCTTTGTATGCCCTGTCAAATTCCTGCTGAGTGCGGAATTTAAACCGCACGACGGCAGCTCCGTTATCAAGGCGCATACAGCAGTATTCATAAATCTCCTGCCAGTCATACCTATCAAAACAGGCATCATTCAATACATAAAAGTTTTTATCTTCCATACTGCAGGACGGAACTGAAAATTCCTGCGATGCTATATAAATATCTTCATACTCTTTTGGAAACGGGCAGAAATAATCATACAGCGTTGTTTTGTGCTCCTCCAGCACTGCTGCGTCCCCTTCCAGAAATTCCGGCTGGTCACCATTTGTTACGTCCATATAATAATTCTGTCCGTCAATTTCCACTATATTCCAGGCATGGCTCTGCTCACTGTCCACAGCTTCCCCTTCCACATAAATACAGGGGACATTCAAACGCTCCAGAAGATATTGAGCCGCTCCTGCATATCCTGCACATACGGCAGATTTTTTCCAGAAAATCCCCGCAATACTCTGGTCATGCTCCGACACTTCATAAGATGCCAGATTAATCAGATATTCATAAACTGTTTTTGCCTTCTCGTAATCTCCCACACATTCCGGGAGCAGGGATAAAACCTCCTGAAAAGCTGTTTCCATCGCTTCTGAAATTTCTTTTATTTCCTCTTCCGTATAGGAGTATCCGGGAGAAAAGATGCAGTAGTCCCTGCCCTTAAACGTCGTTTTATATATAGTTTCTCTGTTATGCGCCCAGAAAAGCTCCTGATGATCTTTCAGTACGGCATGATATACCTTATCCACTTTATCATCAGCAGCAAGAGTCACGTAAAATTCTTCTTTTCTCTGTCTCACGCCTTCCAGAATTTCCCGGTAAGCCCTTTTCTCATCTTTGTCAAGCTGTTTAAAATAATATTCCTGATGCCCTTCCTCAGTCTCCGCCACCTCCGCTTTTCGAAGCTCTGTTACTTCGCGAGGCTCGCGGATTAAAAAAAAGTACCCAGCTCCAACTATATATAAAAAAAAAAAAAACCCCCCCCCCCCCCCCCGCCATAAAAATCAGCAGCAGAAAAACAAAAAAACTTACAAGAGATTTCTTTTTTCTCATTTTTCTTTTCCTTTCAGAGGTTACAGTGAAAACAGCCTCCTCTGCAAAAGAGGAAGCTGTTTTTATCTTTTCCTTTATTCTGCAAGTACAAAAGGTTCTACTACAGAATCATCTATCAAAGTCTTAGGAGGCTCTGTCTCTCCCAGCACATCATCGGAAATCACCTCATCATAAAGATTAGAAGATAAAGTCGTATCTTCCTTCCAGGACTCTACTGTTCCGCTGGATACTTCACCTGTTTCTTCCATAGCCGCCAGTTCTTCCTCTGTCGGATAGAAGGAAGGCTGCCTGATGTAGCGGAAGCTTGCGCTGTATGCTTCTCCTACTGTCACGCCGTTTTTGCTTGAGGAACAATGTACGGCAATCCAGTCTCCTGCATCTGTTTTTCCACAGAGAATTCCCACATGGTTATCGCTTCCAGCCTCCGGTCCTCTCTGAAATACAAGGTCTCCAGGCTGTGCCTCTGCCTCGCTTACCACATTTGCCTTTGTCCACTGATCTGAAGTTCCGTCTCCTACTGCTGCCTGCATTCCCTGATTCTGGTATCCATTAATGACGGACCAGGTAACAAACCCACTGCAGTCAAGTCCATATGCCCGCAAAGCCCCGCGCCTGCCGCTTCCTTCTGCAGTTACAGCTGCCGCCTGTCCCCAGTTGGGATCCATTCCAAGAACCGTCGATTTTCCGCCCCAGAAATAACCTACCTCGCCTACGAGAGAATATGCTGCTGAAATAACGTTTACACGCTCCTCAGATACGCCCTCTCCCACACTCTGGCGCACAAAGCCTTTAGCCCCTGTAACAACCGCGCAGAGAAGCTTACAGTCTGTCTCCATATATTTTTTAAGAACAGCCCTGTCTTCTTTCGGAATTTTATTTTTCTTAATATAATTGTTAATGTGATAATCGCCGTAAGATACCTGTGTAATATCTTTCTTGTCGCGGACAACCGGATTCATCTCACCAAAAATCCTGGAAAGCTCTTCCTTACAGGAAGCGTCCAGCGTGTATGTATCCACGCCCTTTTTATTCTGTTCATAAATGTAAACCGCCAGAATATCCTGCCAGTTTCTTACAAGAAGTCTGTCCTCTGACGTAGTTGTTCCCAGATTTTTCACATCGCTCGCATCTGCCAGCTTGTTTTTTTCCTTGTATTCTCTTTCGATTTCAGCCATCACCTCTGCGAAATCCTCTGAAAAAGAAAGATTATAATTTTTCTTCAGACTGTCCAGATAAAACTCCTTACCTGCATGAAGATTGGAAACCATATTTGTATAATATACAGGTTTTCCTTCCTGTACAGAAGGCTTATCTGTAAGAGCCCCTCCATTTCCATCTGTCAGATCGTCTTTGCTGCCGTTTTCATCGTCCAGAAGATCTTCCAGCTGAAGAGCGGAAATTTTTTTCTCCATTTCTACCAAATCGTTATAATTGCTGACTGCCAGCTTTTCTTCTTCGGACAAGGCGTTATATGCTTCCCGAATCACTCGGATCTGATCTTTGTGCTCCAACGTCAATTCTATACCTGATAACTCCTGAATTTTATTAATTACTTCCTGTGCTTTTTCTGTTAAACCAGGTACAGGAGTTGGACTAACTTCCGGCGTCGGCTCGCCCGGTGTTGGTGTCGGGCTGACCTCCGGTGTTGGTTCGCCCGGAGTGGGCGTTGGACTAACCTCCGGTGTTGGCTCGCCCGGTGTTGGTGTCGGCTCTTCCGGAGAAGGAGTTGGACTAATCTCAGGTGCCGGTTCTTCCGGCGCTGGTGTTGACTCCGGAACCTCCGTCTCCGGAGTTTCAAGCTGCGGTGTTTCAGAAGGCTGAATCGGCTGGCCCGATAAATCCTCACCTGCCGAAGCATTTT
>URHH01000197.1 GCA_900547615.1 uncultured Blautia sp.
CATAATTATAAAGCATAAAAAAAGGCATTCCCAGAAAATATATTTTCATATAAAGAGCTGCCTGGCCGATCACATCTGCCGGAGTTCCCATTAAGAGAAGCGCCCCTTTTGAAAAAATAAAGCCGATCACTCCCATTGCCGCTCCGCTGATCAGCGCAAGCGTGATGGCGGTATGTACCGTCTCCGACATTTCTCTTGCTTTTCCCGCCGCATAGAAACGCGCCGCAAGAACATTTGCCCCAAGAGAAATCCCGATAAAAAGATTTGTAAACACATTAATAAGCGCCGATGTGGAACCAACTGCCGCCAGCGCCTGACTTCCGGAAAACCGTCCCACAACCACAATGTCCACTGCATTAAACAGAAGCTGCAGAATGCCGGAGAGCATCAGCGGAATAGAAAAGGAAATCAGCTTATCCATAATCGAACCGTTGCACATATCAATTTCGTACTTGTTATTTTTCGCCATAAAATCCCCCTCTCCTTCTATCGAAGGATATAATTTCAACCAAGTTTCTATATTAGCAAGCAGGCAAAAGAAAGTCAATAAGCGTTCTCACGATAAGATAAGTTATAATGTAAAAAAGAATCTCAACTTTTTTCAACACTTTTGCCTGTCCATACGTCTTATAAGTGAAAGGCAAAAGAAAGGAACGCAAAGTATGATAGAGGAACTATACGAAAAATATTATCAGGAACTGACAGGCTGGTGCCGCAGCATGACCGGCAGCCTGCACACTGCGGAAGAACTGGTACATGAAGCTTTTCTGCGCGCAATGCTTCATGAAAATGTCCTTTCCACATTGCAGGAACATCAGCGCCGTTCCTGGCTGTACCGAACCGTCAAAAATCTGTATGTAGACCGCATCAGGCATGAGAATAAAGAAACCATTGTGGAAGAGTTTCCTCTGCAACAAACATATTCCGAGGAAATTACAAATCTGGAATGGAAGCAGTTACTGGAAACTTTGCCGGATCTGGAAGGCGTTATCTTCTCACTTCGCTATCTGGAAGGCTATACCTCCAGTCAGATTGGAGAAATCCTCTCTATTCCGCCTGGGACGGTTCGCTTCAAACTTTCTTCTGCACGCCAGCACTTAAAAAAAATTTTAGGAGGACAAAAATATGTTTAATCAAAAAAATTACTTATTAAATTGCGATGTCTGTGATACAAGAAAAATGATGGAAGAAGATTACAGCGGTTATGAAAAAATGATGATCAATACAGATCTTGTGATTGTCAGCCCTTCCAGCAAAAGCATTTTAAACCGCCTCCCCCTTACCCTTAATCATGACTGTACTATAGAATTTGAAGATGATGCCGAGATAAAAGTGCAGGCAATTAACGGTTCTTATGAAATAACAGGAACTACTGCTGTTCACGAACATACATTGTTAAGTGTAAACGGAGATCTGACGATTTATCCCGGCGCAGAAGAATCCCTGCAGAAATACGAAAAAATTCATGTAAACGGTTCTGTCACCTGCCCCAAAAGTCTTGAGGGCTGCCTGACAAAATTATCTGCCAACGGCTCTGTATCTGTATATCCCGATGACTGTGTTATTTTAGACGATACTTTTATCGTGGATAAATATTTTCCTCTGAGAGCAAGAGAGGGAAGAAAATATTATGTAAAAGATATGGTAATCGTACAGGATAAATCAGCACATATGGAAAAACTGGTACAGAAAAATGTACAGTTTATTACCCGCCAGTTAATCGTTCCTGAGGAAATGGCAGAAGCCTGTGTGGAATTGTTTGATGAAAAAGCAGAATTTACAGTCACTCCTGCCGGAATGACGCTTCATTATGGAGACGCAGTTTTAAATGAACAGCTCGTAGAAAAGGATGGAGACTGCATATATGTATACGGAAATTTAACCATTCCCGATAACGCCAATCTGCGCGCATTATCTGATTCTATCACAAAGCTCACAGTGAAGGGAAATGTGACGTTAAAGAAAAATCAGGCGGAAGACTTCAAAAAATTAAACGTAGAATACAGCGAGCTTACATTTAAGTGGGAAGGAAAGCTCATCGAAAACAAAATCAGTGTTAAAATTGATAAGACCTTACTTGAAAGTTCTCCTGATAAAGTTCTGGTACGAAGCACGGCTGCTGCAAAAATCGCACCAGATATAACACCTGAACTGATACTGGATCGTCTTGTGATTGAAAACTGCGCAAAAGTATACTGCAGCGAAGAACAGGAAAGTGCGGTTGCCGCTGTTTCTCAAAATATAGCTGCAATCGTAAAAGAAAGCAGCAAAGAGCTTTCTGAAATGTCAGGAGGATTTGATGATTTACTCTCTACAAAGGTGATCAATGCAGACAGCTATATTATGTAAACAATCATAAGATTCCCCTCCCGGAAATGCGGAGTTTGAGCGCTTCCGGGAGGAGCACTGCACGATGCTAAAAAGTTTGATAAAAGCAATGCGATGCAGCAGGAATATCAATACCTTTCACAGTTATGCTGAACTATTGAAACTCATAAAAAAATGCAATTCTAAAAGGAAAGAGCCTCAAAACCCTTGAAAATAAAGGCTTTGAAGCTCTGCTCCAACTATTCAAACTCGGCAAGTCCAAAGATATTATTAAATATATTTGTTTAAGTTTTGTATCTTTCTTGCCATTATTTTATTTCTGTTTCATATATTATTTTGGCTCGCTGATTTTCTGTTGCCAATTTGTTGCCAAAGCATTATAAATGCTGTAAATAAACTTGACAATATTTATTTTGAAAACACCGCATCATTTCTGGAAAGTAGATACACACAGTATTGATTCATGCTGATTCCCTCTCTCTGAGAATGCTCTGCCAGTGATCTGTGTAGGCTTCGTGGAATTCTCAATTTAAACTGTCCGGAATAATCTTCCAGACTGTCTGGTTCATGAATCTCTACACCGTCTTCTAATGCAGCTTCAATCCATGCTTTTTTTGCATCCAGTGCATTTGCTACCGCACTCTCCACTGTCTCACCACAAGTAATGCATCCAGGCAAATCCGGATAAGAAACTACAAATCCGCCTTCATCTTTGTCTTCCACAATTTCCATACGATAGGACATTGCCATATAATCATTCAGCGTCTTCATCATTCTTCGCCTCGCTTTCTACAATCTGCCTTACCATTTCTACATATACTTTCTTGATTGGTTCGTGCTTTGGTATTGTAATTGGCATACACCCTTGTTTTCTGAAAGTGTAATGACTGCTTCCACTTCTTGGTGCATTCATTTCGTATCCATAGCTTTCCAATACCTTCCGTAACTCATCAAACCGGAGGTCTTTCGATAAATTGCATATACGTGTTATCAGTTTATCCCATTTTGACATTTGTTATACCTCCTACGTATATTATATGTGGTGTCGTATATGGTGTCAATATCTTTTTAATACATTATTCTAATTTCATTTAGATTTCTAAATATTGATCATCAATTTAGTGTTATCGGGCACACTATAACAAACTGATCTTCCACTTTTCAGGCAAAATAAAAGAGGTCTTGGCATAAAGGAATCTGACGTATTTTCCATCAGATTGTTTTATCCTGA
>URHH01000198.1 GCA_900547615.1 uncultured Blautia sp.
TTGGCACTCTGGGTAGCCATATTCATTTTTCAATTACAGTTTGCGGAAACTCAAGCGGGACAAAATAAATCCCTCAAAATACTTGCACCCTGCCTGAAAGTATGATAAATTTCTGAGAGTAGTTACTATTGCTGTATCCAACAGAGAAACAAAAAGAAATATAAAAAGAAAGGCGTAAAAATGATTAAACAAATCCTTCAGGGTATGGTTGTCGGAATTGCCAATATTATTCCGGGCGTAAGCGGCGGAACTATGATGGTCGCTATGGGCTTATACGACAAACTGATCCATGCCATTACACATCTGAAAAGCGAATTTAAAAAAAGCCTTAAGTTACTGATCCCTGTTTTTGCAGGAGCCGGAATTGCCATTGTTGCTCTTTCAAGACTGTTTGAGTTTTTACTTACCTCATATCCAATTCCCACAAACCTTGCATTTTGCGGACTGATTGCAGGAAGCCTTCCATTTATCTTCAAAAAAGTAAAAGGCCACACTGTGACCGTAGATAAAATAATCCCGTTTCTGATTTTCTTCGGTATTGTTATTTTAATGGCGCTTCTGGGAGAAACAGGCGGAAACAGCGCAGATGTAAGCTTTGGTCTTATCAATGTCATCAAACTGTTCAGCGTTGGAATTATTGCTGCCGCAACTATGGTAGTCCCCGGTGTCAGCGGTTCCATGATGCTGATGCTCCTCGGATATTACGATACTATTTTAAAGACGATCAACGACTTTGTCGATGCGCTGATCCAGTTTGATATGGCTGGTCTTGCAGCAGGCATGGGTGTTTTAATCCCCTTTGGAATCGGCGTTGTGATCGGGATTTTTTTAATTGCAAAACTGATAGAATTTATTTTTGCAAAAGCAGAAGTTCACGCATATTACGGAATCATCGGACTGATCCTTGCTTCTCCCGTTGCCATTTTAATGAAAACAGACTGGAGCGGCATTTCTGTCCTTATGATAGGAACAGGCGTCATTACGTTTGCTTTAGGCTGGTTTATCGCAAGTAAATTGGGCGGAGAATAATCTCCGCCCAATCCATTTCTATTTTCTTATACATTTGTTGTGGCGGCTTTTCTGAAAAAGAAAAGTCCCACTACAAAAAGAACCGCGATCATTCCCACTCCAAGATTCATATTTCCCGTAACCTGAGAGACAACACTTACAATCGTTGTTCCCACAAAGGAAGCTCCTTTTCCGCAAATATCGAGAATCCCAAAATATTCTCCGGACTGTTCCGGAGGTATGATCTTCGTAAAATAAGATCTGGAAAGAGCCTGCACGCCTCCCTGGAACATTCCCACCAGAACTGCGAGAACCCAGAACTGCCACTGGCTGTGAAGGAACATGGCAAACACGGCAATGCCAAAATAAGCGCTCACACAAAAAGTAATCAGTTTTTCCACGGGATATTTCTGCGCCAGTCTTCCGAATAAAATGGCAAAAGGAAAGGCTACGATCTGCGTGACAAGGAGAGCCAGAAGAAGACCGGTACTGTCAAGTCCCAGGGCAGAACCATAGGCAGTTGCCATGTCAATGATCGTGTACACGCCGTCAATATAAAAGAAAAAAGCGATCAGAAAAAATAAAATCTTCTTCTCATTCCCTGCGTTTTTCAGAGTGCTCCATATCCTTTTAAAACTGTCTGCAACTGCATTCTTTTTCTTTTTTATGTAATATTTCTGTCTGTAAGTTTTCAGAAGCGGCAGGGAAAACAAAATCCACCAGACGCTGATGATCACAAAGGCAATTCCCATTGCCTTTTCCATAGAAAGTCCCAGATTTCCTGCCCCAAGTACAACGAAAAGACAGATAATAAAAGGAAGGCAGCTTCCGATATATCCCCAGGCATATCCTCTTGAAGACACATCGTCCATTCTTTCTTTTGTAGTCACATCAGAAAGCATGGAATCATAAAAAATAAGGCTTCCCGAATATCCCACCTTTGCAATAATAAAAATAACAAGAAACAAAAGCCAGTTTTCCGCTATTCCAAGACAGACGCAGGCAGCCGTTCCCACAAGAATAAACGCAATAAAAATAGGCTTTTTATATCCTTCCGTATCTGCCAGAGTTCCAATAACAGGACCGAGAAGAGCTACCAGAAGGGTCACCACTGACGCCGCATAGCCCCAGTATGCCAGATATTCCACATCGCTTAAACCGCCCTTATCTGCAAGATAATTAAAATAAATCGGCAGAATGGTCGCGATCAGAAGGGTAAAAGCCGAATTTCCCACATCGTAAAGCACCCAGTTTCTCTCCTGTTTCGTAAGTTTCCATTTCATATTTTCTTCCTCTTTTTTCTATATATTTCTCTTTTATTTTACACAAATTCCACCAGGCTTCGCAATCTTTTTTTCGTTAAAGATAAATAAAATTCTGCCTTTCAAAATTGCATTGCCCTGTCTCCGTTTTTGTGTTAAGGTAAACTTATCAAACGATTGAAAGGAAACGGTTATGAAAAAACTTTCAAAAAAAGCTTTCACCCTGGGTCTTCTTATTCTTCTGGCAGTTATTGCCTTTATTGCGGGCATCTTTTTTTACAGGCAGAAAGATGCAGACGCCAAAAAGGATCCGTATGGATTTACAACGATCTCTCTGGAAGAATTTGACGACTCCATTCACGGAAAATCAGAGAAAGATACTGTTTTTATTTATGTGGGAAGGGACGACTGCCCGGACTGCGAAGCATTTTCCCCAAAGCTTCAAACTATTATAAAAGAAGAAAAGATTTCTGTTTTGTATTACAGCACAAGTCAGGACAGGGAAGAACGCCCGGACGAAATGTATGCTCTTCTCGATGAAGCAAAAGTAACAGAAGTGCCTGTCATACTTGAAGTGATAAACGGAAAGATTTACGCCTCTTATACGGGAGAGGAATTTCTCACCCTTTACGAAAAATAGCAAAGGCAAAAAGAACTGCCCTGCCCGGTTTTTCCCCGGTCAGGACAGTTCTTTTTTACGGCGCGCACATGGTACACTCGCCTGTTTTTGGCATACCATAGTTGTTTGTAATATTCCAGCCGTTTAATTCTTTTATTTCTTTTTCTTCTGTCTCATAGGATTTCTGAAGCTTTTCTGAAAACTCTGTCTCGGAAAGGTCCCCGGAAATATATTCTTTCAAAAGCTCCCAGACAGCCTTTGCATGCTCCTCATTCATTCCCGCGAAAAAGGGAATGCGCGCTCCTCCTTCTGATATGGCAAAGCCTTCAAGAATTTCAGGAAGAGCTGCATTCTTATTGGAAGGAAGAAGATAAAGTTCTTTTGCAAGGCGGCTCTGCACTTCCTCTGAGGTCATATACTGCACGAAGTCTGCAGCTATATTCAGCTTCTCACCCTCTTTTTTAAGGGAAGAATTTATCCCGTAAATCATCTCCGGCTGAACATAACATAAAACTGACTCTTCTGCGGCGTTTTCGTCCGTCTCTTTCGTGACAACAGGCACAGGAATGGCTTCTGCCAAAAGGGTTCCTTCTGTGACAGCTTCCCTCTCTTTTTTAAAGACTGCGGG
>URHH01000199.1 GCA_900547615.1 uncultured Blautia sp.
TTCTCCGCCTGCGGCGGGTCGCTTTAGCGACATACTTCTTTTCCGCCGCAGTGCGTTCCTACGCGGAGCGTTTTTTATGCTATGGAACATTACAGAGTAATTTCCCATAGCATAAAAAAACAGAACCGCCACATTTCTGCAGCAGTCCTGTCTTGTCTGTCCCTTATTTATTTTCCAGATTTTCCGCTGTAAAGCTCAGCGGAAGAAGCTGTTCCAGCTTATACACTCTGTAATCATTTCCTGATCGCGGAAGAATGATTTCAAAATTCTGAGTATCGCAGAATTCTGCCATTACCTGACGGCAAATTCCGCAGGGCGCACAGTATTCAAACTCCTCTGCCGATTCCGGTTTACCCACAATGGCAATGGATTTAAACTCCCGTTTGCCCTCGGAAACTGCCTTGAAAAACGCAGTTCTTTCCGCACAGTTTGTTGCTCCGTATGCTGCGTTTTCAATATTGCACCCCTCAAAAATCTCTCCGTCCATACAGAGGAGAGCAGCCCCCACCTGAAAATGGGAATAAGGAGCATACGCTTTTTTCTGGGCTTCAAATGCCCTGCGTATTAATTCCTGCCGTTCCATCTTACACCCCTCCTGTATCTGTTATTTTTTCACTTCACCCCAGAAACTGGTTCCCTCTGTTTTGCCCTGGATTCCAAACATATCAAGAATCGTAGCCGCCATATCAGAAAACGTATTTCTCGTTCCGAGATTTACTCCTTCTTTTACCGATTTTCCGTACATCATCATAGGTACGCATTCCCTGCTGTGGTCTGTTCCCTTAAATCCCGGGTCGCAGCCGTGGTCTGCTGTGATCATAAGAACATCATCATCTCTCATGTTTTTCAGGAATTCTCCAAGCTGTTCATCAAAAACCGTTGCTGCATTTGCGTAGCCGTCGATGTCGTTTCTGTGTCCGTAAAGCATGTCAAAATCAACAAGATTTACGAAGCAGAGACCATTAAAATCTTCCTTCTGGATTTCCAGAGTTTTCTCCATACCGTCTACATTATTTTTAATGGATACTGTAGTCTGTACATTTTTCCCTGCAAAAATATCAAAAATCTTTCCTACGCCCTTTGTATCGTATCCCTTTTCTGTCAGAACGTCCATCATGGTAACAGCCGGGGGAACAAGGGAAAAATCGTGTCTGTGAGACGTACGTGTATAATTTCCGCTCTCTCCCACAAACGGTCTTGCGATCACTCTTCCCACACTGTGCTCTCCTGTAAGGATTTCTCTGGCAATACGGCAGTATTCGTATAAATCTTCAAGGGGAACCACGTCCTCATGAGCCGCAATCTGGAATACGCTGTCTGCTGAAGTATATACGATCAGCTTTCCTGTTTTTACATGCTCATCGCCGTAATCCTTAATGACCTCTGTTCCGGAATACGGTTTGTTGCAGATTACCTCACGTCCTGTACGGCGGGTAAATTCATCAAGCACCTCTTTTGGGAAACCATCCGGGTAAACCGGAAGAGGACGGCGTGAAATAATTCCTGCAATCTCCCAGTGACCGATCGTGGTATCTTTTCCCCTTGATGCTTCTGTAAATCTTCCGAAAGCTCCGGAAGGGCTTTCTTCTTTTGGCTGCGCCTCCACTCCGTCAATATTGAAAAGGCCGAGTTTGCACATATTTGGTGTATGGTATTTCTCTGACTTCACAATCGTTGCCAGAGTGTTGCTTCCTTCATCTCCAAAGTCTGCTGCGTCCGGCGCATTGCCGATCCCGTAGCTGTCAAGAACAATTAAAAATACTCTTTTTACGTCCATGATTTTTCAACCTCCTTATTTTATATTGCTATTTTACACAAAACCTGTGTGATTGTAAAGAAAGACCATGTATATCGTTCACAAAAAATCTCCGGCGAGCTCTTTTGCTTCTCCCGGAGATTTTCTTTTACATATTTTCTGTTTTCTTTTTTCTTCGCGTCATCAGTCCGCCAATTCGTCCTGTCTCCTTTGCAGAAAGACTTTTCCATCCACTTTCAAGAACCTTGTCAAGAAGCCCCAGCTCTTCTGCAATTTCATATTTCATGTTCTCCTCTCTGGAAAGCTTTCCTTCCAGATATTCTTTGATTTCTTTGTCGCGGTTCATCTGTCCACTCCTCCTTTTCCTCTGGAGTATAGACAGAAATTCAGGATTTATACATGAGATTTCGGCATAATAACAGCACAGAGGAAATATGCGAGAATCCCCGCGCCCCAAAAGCAGCTCAGAATCACCCAGATAATCCGGATCAGAGTAGGATCAATGTTGAAGTATTCTGCGATTCCTCCGCATACGCCGCAGATCATGCAGTTTACATCTGATTTATATAAGCGTTTGTTTTCCATGATTATTCCTCCTCAAAGTCGATGTTGATGCTTCCCATTCCACATTCAAACTCCGCTGTATGAGCAGCTCCTTTATTTCCAAAACTATGATTGCCTGTTATACCTCCAAGCTCGTCGCTTCCAATTACAATACTGTTAAGCCCGCCTTCTGTTTTAATAAAATAGTCTTCTTCTCTTCCTGCGAAAGTAGCGTCCAGGCTTCCCATTCCGCATTCTCCGTCAATTTCCCAGGCTTCTATTACATCAAGATCCAACAATCCGACCCCAACTTCCAGACTGATTTCTCCTGCATTGATCCGGTCATATGAATTTCCCTCACCGGCGCCTACTGTAAAGCTGAATTCATCTGCTATGATGGCGTCCATAAGTTCTGCTGTTCCTGCTCCGATTTCAATATCCACCTCGCGAAAATTTGTTTTTTCCGGATAATAGAAAGTAACGGTTCTTGGCTCTTCATGCTTTTCTTCCAGTTTTTTACTTACAATTTTGACTTCCTGCCCCTGCTGTAAAACAGATACCTCTTCTCTCTCATCGCCTTCGATTTCCACACCGAAGCTGTTCTTATCCCAGCTTTCCATTACAAAACTGTCCCATGTAAGCTCTACGTCAAGCTTTGTCACATCGTTTAAAGTATAGGAACGCACACCGTCCTCTGTTGTTCCCTGTACTGCATCAGTCGATTTTGTTGCCGCCCTGTCATGACGCTCCTCATAATCGTTGTCATAATCATCATCGTAATCGTCATCATCATATCTGTCGTCGTAATCATCGTAACGGTCGTCCATATCGTCATCGTAATAGTCCGTCTCTGTAAGCTCTGTATTTACTCTGTCACGAAAATCTCTGAGGATTTTCACGCTGTCCACCGTTGCGCCCATTGCTACTCCGCCTGCAGAAAGCCCAATTCCCAACACACCGAAAACACCGGCGGTAATCAACATTCCTTTTGTGAATTTTTTCATATTTCTGCACCATCCTTTCTTTTTTCTTCTTTATGAATGAGGTTATGAAGTCCATCTGTTACTTTCCTTAAAATCCAAGGAAGAGCTGTTCCAACGCTCCATACCAAAATCAAAACACTGAGAATCGCTGCTGCCGCAAACAGGCA
>URHH01000200.1 GCA_900547615.1 uncultured Blautia sp.
TAATTATTATCAATACCACACCAACCCAAAAACACCCGCCTGCCGTAAAAGGAAGAACTCCTGCTGCAACAAAAAACCATGTAAGAAATCCTGTGACACAAACAGCAAAAACCTTGGAAAACAGCCAGCCTTTATCCTTAAAGTGTGAAAACAGCCTTCCTGTCACCGGCATGGCTACCATGCCCATAAGAAGGGCAAGAAGCCACCAGGAAAGAAATGTCCAGGCATCTTTTTTTAGAAGATACGCGCAAAGCGCCAAAAGCACAAATGCGGCGGCTGTCTCAGGCAGCCATGTTTTTATTTTTTCTTTATACGAAGACGTATTCGTACCATCATGTCTCATATATTCTTATTCTCCCATCTTCTGATTGATATACAAGGGGATAAACAGCTGCGATCGTATCCTCCCTGCAGTTTTTCTCCTCAAACGTCATTCCTTCCTGATACAGAATATAAGTAATTCCCTCCTGCTGTGCAAGAGCTTTCAAACGCTCCTTATCTCCTGTCGTATACATTTCCGTGGCTATTCCAGCCCTGTAATTTGTATCATAACCTGCAGACCAGGCATAATACGGCCAGCCGCAGTACATCATAACTCCTGACATGGTAATCTCGCTCATGCTGTATTCCGGCGTCAGGATCAGATCTTCTGAGGTAAGCTTCTCCGAAAGCCAGGAAGTAAGCTCGCTTTCCATATTTACCGCCACTCTTCTTCCCGATCCGTTGTTTCTTAAAATGATCACAAAATCATAAAGACCGGTTGCTGTAAGACAGACCGTGAGAATAAGCGCCAGAAGCTTTTTCTTCCATTTTCCTCTCCAGCATTTTGCGAGAACTCCTCCCCAGAATATGGTTAAAAACGCCCAGGAAATCATAATATACTTATGATTTACATTTATATCCGGAGTGAGAGAAACAAGAAAAGCAAAAAACAGGGGAAAAAGGAAGCTTACAAGCATGGCGCGTTCCCGTCTTCTAAGCCAGAATACGAGCACCGCAAGTCCCACTACAAAAAATCCACTGATCTGTACCAGATACCATATCACACCGCTCAGGCTTTTCTCTTCTGCCAGAAAGCCCCACTGAATGGCAGGGCTCATCACAGAACCTCTCACAAAAATCCTGGACTGCAGAACGGAAAAGAAAACAGTCACTCCCGCCATGATCCCGTAATCCAGCTTTCCGTCTGAAAATGCGGCAAAACCGAGAAGAATTAAAAGCCCTCCGATTACGGCCGCACCATTCCAGAAAGAAGTAAGCCCCAAAACCAGGCCCAGCAGAAGCGCCTTTTCCAGATTTCTGCATCGCCACGCCTCTTTCGTAAAAAGCCTTCCCCTGATCCAGCTTAAGCCTTTTTCCTCATGGGCAGTTCCTGCTTCCAGATAATCAAAGAATACCCATATGACAATTCCTGCAATCAAAAGCCCGAACGCCAGATGGCGCTGATTCAGGTACACATTAAAATTCCAGAGTCCCCAGTTTTCATTTGTGGTATATCCCAGAAATTCTGTATTTTCACTGAGCACCTTCCACAGATCTCCTGCCTGAAAATGCTCCCATAAAAATCGAAAAAACGTAATCCCGCTTCGAAAAAAGAACAGAACAAGCGCCCACACACCGGCTGCAAAGCTTCCTGTTATCCGCATCGCCATCTGACACAGAAATATCAAAAATCCAAGAAGTGAAAATACGCTTACAAGGTTATACGAAACATCCAGCCGCATTCCCAGAAATTCAAGATTTCCCACAAGGAACTGGAACATAAAATGGTATTTTACATCTTCTCCTCCAAAATGAGGATACTGAGTAGGAAAATTCTCTCCCATAGAAAAAGAACGCATCATGGCTGTATGCGGCGCATAATCTCCGTATACCGTAAAACCGCTGTATAAAATCCCATCTCTTATATAAAAAACGTAAAACATGATATACATAAGAAACAGAAACAGAAGCCCATACAAAATACACTCTTTTTTCAATAGTTGTTTCTGCTGTACAATACCGTGCATCTTCCAGCTTCTATTATGCCGGATTCTGTAAAGATATAAAAAGAAAAGCCCGGCCACTGCCGCTGTCATTACTGTAAGATTCCCATAAAAAAGCGGATTTTCACTGTGCACACATACGCGAAGAAACCACGATACCACATACACACACCAGGTAAGCAATAAGGTTCCGATTCCAAAAGAAGCAGAAATCAAAAGCCATATCTGATTTCCCCGTTTTTCTCTGTTCTCTCCTGTCTCCAGAAGAAATCCTGCCGCTTCCTTTCCTGTCAGAAAAGACAATACTATGTATAAAATCCCTAACATACGACTCCTTTGTTCTCTCTGTTTTTTTAGATTATACAACATTTTTTCATTTCTGCTGTAAACTCCTTAAATATCTCAAGTATAGCAGAATTGTTCTTGTATTAAAAGACAGTTCCCAAAAAATTAACACTCTTACTTTCCTTCCACATACTGAACGATGCCTTTTGTCACTGCCTCCACAATCTTCTGCTGATACTCCTCTGTCTGAAGAAGAGCCGCTTCTTTTTTATTTGTAAGAAAGCCGCATTCCACAATATTTAACACACACGGACTCTTCTTTAAAAGAAAGTAGCTTGTATTTCCCTTTTCCTTTCTTGCTCTTTCCGGGGAAAGCTCCGTATTCAGCGCGTTCTGAATGCTTACCGCCAGTTTTTGCCCCTCCGACGAAGTTTCATAATAAAAAACCTGCGGTCCTTTCACACTTTCTTCTGTGTAACTGTTCTGATGAATGCTTACTGCAAGAAGCGGTTTGGCTTTTTCCATAATTTCAATACGCTTCTGCATATCCTGTACTTTTTTATTTCTCGTTCCCTCCTGATAAAGTCCCTGATCTTCTGTTCTTGTCATCACCACAGTAAACCCCTGATTTTCCAGAGACTCTTTTAATTTCATGGAGACAGCCAGATTGATTCCCTTCTCCTCCAGTCCGTCGATTCCAACCATGCCCGGATCTGCTCCCCCGTGGCCTGCATCAATTACAATCACCTTTTCTTTTCCGGTATTCTCATTCGATACCACTGCCGCCTCCTTTGATAAAAAGAAAACACTGACAAGAAGAATAACAGCCATCGTCATTTCCATCACATGCTTTTTCAACAAAAAACACCCCCTGGCATATTCTTATTCAGTATATGTCTCAAAGAGTGTTTTTATATTCTATGTGTTTCGTTTATTTCAGATTGTCACTGATTGCCTGCCATACGTCGCTGCTCTCAAAACCAAGCTTCCATGCGGCAACCCCTGCCAGATTATATTTTGAAGAAAGTTTTACTTTTTCCGCAATGGACTGGGCATCTTCGATCCATATCTGGAACTCAGCCCCTTCGTTCTCAAACGTGCCATAGTTCTGACT
>URHH01000201.1 GCA_900547615.1 uncultured Blautia sp.
TATTTCATTCCCATCATGATATCGTTTTCCTGATAGGCCTCGGCAGAGTCGGGGAGCACATAGTAATCCCGCAGGTATTGTTTGGCCGGCTTTAATTTGACTGCAGCGATAAAGGCCCTGGGGGCGGCGCCTGTAAAGGCTTCCCCTCCGGACAGCTCCTGTCTGCCTGCGGCGATCCCGGCCAGGAAGGTTCCATGTCCGTTTTCATCTGTGGATGGAACGATATCCAGGGGCGAATCAGAGGCCAGCGCCCGGTCGATGTCCTCCTTCGTGTAGGCAGTTCCGTAGAAAATATCTTCCGGAAGCTGTCCGGCCCTTTCCCTGGAAACGCCGCTTTCATTCAGCTCAATCGTCTGATCCCAGATTCCCAGGATCCGGGTGGAGCGATCCTCTCCCAGAAAAACAGGATTTCGGTAGTCGATTCCCGTGTCAATAATACCGATAATCGTATTTTCTCCCTGCGTGGCTGAAGGAGGCCAGAATGCCGGAGCTTTCCATGCTGGAGGCGTCTAACAGCGTGTAGAGATTGGGAATAGAGGAGTAGGAGTAACGGTTGAGCGTGATGGGAAGCGCTTCCTCCACAGGCCTGTATACAACTGCAAACTGGCTGTTGATAAAAGAAAGACATCCTTCCTCAATGGTGGATAAAAGAGACTGGGGAAAGGCAAAATAGCGTATAATAAAATCAGCGTATTCCGAAGAAGCGGAGGGATGCGAGCAGGGCATGGTTTTACCTCTGGAAATATTTGTTTCTAAACTATATGAGAGAGATGCCGAAACATGCAGGAAAAGAAGGGATTTCCCGGCTTTACCGGAGCAGAAAACCGTGATAGGATAGGAAGCAGAACAGACGGGATTGTCAGAAAGAAAGGAGACGGCTATGTATTTATTGGGAGCGGCCGCTGCGCTGTTCGGGCTTGACCAGTGCCTGAAGCAGCTGGTGGAGGGGCAGAGCCCGGAACGATTCCCCAGGAGTATGGATCACACAGGGGGAAGGATTAAACTTTACAGAAATCACAACAGGGGATTCTGCTTTGAAGTTTTAAAGCACAGACCCAGTCTGGTGCGCCAGCTGCCTCTGTGCCTGACCAGCATGGCAGGGGGGATTTTGTGCTTTCTCTCAGCTCAGAAGGGATACCGGGCGGAAAAGGCGGGATATGCCCTGGTGCTTGCAGGAGGACTCAGCAATCTCTGCGACAGGCTGAGACGGGGCTATGTGGTAGACTACTTCAGCATTCAGGCCGGATTTTTAAAGAAAGTGGTGTTTAACCTGGGGGATCTCTTTATTATGGCCGGGGCCGCTGTTCTGACGGTGAAAAGCCTGTTTGGGAATGAAGCGGGCAGGAAGACGCAGGGCTGAACTGATACGAAAATCATAAGTTCTGCCGGCAGGACAACCGCATAAAAAATAATTAGTACCCAAATCATCACTTTTCCGTTATAATAAAAGAAAAGTGGTGATTTTTATGATGGAAATGAAATTATATTTTTCAGAGCTGACAGATAAAAGAGATAACCGAGGGTTAAGACATGACCTTGGAAACATTATCGTTATGAGCATTTATGCTGTTTTATGTGGTTATACTGATGCAGAAAATATGGCGTTCTTTATGAAGCTTCAAGAACCTTATTTTGAAAAAATGCTGGACTTAAAGTATGGAGTTCCTTCTGCGGATACCTTACTGCGCGTGTTTGCACTCATAGAACCGGAAAAATTTATGGAGCTGTTTTATCAATGGATCAGAGATGTACTGTCAGTACTTCAGAAAAATGAAGATGCCGACCCGAAAAGGATTGCCATTGACGGAAAAGCTGTGCGTGCAGCGGCGGCGAATGGAAGAGGTATTCCATATATCATATCCGCATATTTAGGAAATTATGGTCTTTCTATTGGGCAGTTAAAAGTAGGGGAAAAGACCAATGAAATCAAAGAAATACCAAAGTTATTAAAGAAGCTGGACATATCGAATTGTGTGATAACTATCGATGCAATTGGATGTCAGAAGCCGATTGCAAAACAGATTGTAGAACAAAAAGGTCATTATTGTCTTGCAGTAAAAACAAATCAGCTACTCCTGTATGAAGAGATAAAAGAGTATTTTTCTTATGCAGAAAAAGAAGAACCGGAAAAACTCAGTACCTACCGAACCATAGAAAAAAATCATGGACGAATAGAAAAAAGAAACTATTTCATTACCCAAGATATTGATTATCTGACGGGAAAAGAAAACTGGAAGGGGTTAAAGTCCATTGGCAAGGTAGAAAGCGTCCGTGAAATCAGTGGAAAAAGAAGCCGTGAAACAAGATACTATATCTTGGATGAAGAGATGACAGCGGAAGAAATGTCCCACATTGTGAGGGGACATTGGGAGATAGAAAACAGCCTGCATTGGGTACTGGATGTACATTTTCGGGAAGATGCCTGCAAGATTAAAGAAGAAAAAGCAATGCAGAATTTAGCCCTGATTAGAAAGATTTGTTATAACCTAATGAAATTGGATATACGATTTGATAAAAAGAAGAAAATGACTTATAAAAAAATGAGTATGCTGTACACCTATCATTTAGAGTATGTGCAGGAATTGATTTTTCAGAAAATTGCAGAAACCATTTAAAAATATCCATCAAGGAATTTTTGTTCCACGATGGATATTTTTTATGCGGTTGCCCTGTTCTGCCGGGGAACACGATTGACAGAAAAGGCAGATTCGTGTAAAATTACCTTTAAAAATAGTTCAGTCCGGTGTGAGCCGGAGCTGGCAAAAAAGAAAGTAGAGGTTGATTTTTTTGGAGTCGAGTGACGCCATACAATTGTTAATTATTCTTGTTTTAGTTGCCCTTTCTGCATTTTTCTCATCGTCAGAGACGGCCCTGACCACAGTCAACAAAATCCGCATACGGACATTGGCGGACGCCGGCGATTCGCGGGCTGCCATGGTTCTGAAGGTGACGGGAAATCCAGGCAAGATGCTCAGCGCGATTCTGATTGGAAACAACATTGTAAATATGTATGCTTCCTCCTTAACTACCCTTTTATCGTCTAAGCTGTTTGGAAACGAGATGGTAGGAGCAGCCACAGGCGTGATTACCTTCCTGATTTTGATTTTCGGAGAGATTACCCCGAAGACCTCGGCGACCCTTTCCTCTGAGAAGATGTCGCTGCGCTGCGCAGGCGTGATTTTTGTTTTGATGGTGTTGTTCACCCCGTTTATTTTCGTGATCAACAAGCTGTCCCTTCTTGTCTTAAAGCTGGTGGGAGTCGATCCCAACAAGAAGGCGGAATCCATCACAGAGGATGAGCTGCGCACCATTGTGGAGGTGAGCCATGAGGAGGGCGTCATTGAG
>URHH01000202.1 GCA_900547615.1 uncultured Blautia sp.
CGGACAGCCCAGGCAGTTATCGGAAGCTGCTGGCTTGCCTACAAGTGGAAAGCCTGCTTTGCTTTTCTTTCCATTAATATGTATAATGGAAAAAGAGGATTTATAAAAGGAAAAGGGGCAAAATACTTTTTTTACGCATTTTACCCCTTACACCTTACCTTATTAATTTTTATACGGCAGTATCTGCTTTAAACACCAAAATCACTGTTTTTTTACAACTTCTTTTCCGCTCTTATAAATACTGTCTGCGGGAACACATCCGCGGACAGAAGAGAGCGGATAAATATTTGTATTTCTTCCAATTACAGTTCCCGGATTTAAAACAGAGCCGCAGCCCACCTCTACATTGTCGCCAAGCATTGCGCCGAATTTCTTAAGACCTGTCTCCACTTTTTCTTCTCTGTCTTTTACAACGACCAGCTCTTTGTCTGACTTCACATTGGAGCAGATAGATCCTGCGCCCATATGCGATTTATATCCAAGGACAGCGTCGCCGACATAATTATAATGAGGAACCTGAACCTTATTAAAAAGAACCGCGTTTTTCAGTTCTGTAGAATTGCCAACCACTGCTCCCTCTCCGATGATCGCTTTTCCTCTTATGAAAGCACAGTGACGGACTTCCGCATCTTTTCCGATAATAACCGGACCGTTAATGCAGGCTGTCGGCGCCACCTTTGCTGTTTTTGCAATCCAGATGTCGCCCTCCCTGTGTTCATACTCTTCCGGATCCAGAGTATTTCCAAGTTTTACAATAAAATCGCCGATTTCCGGAAGAACTTCCCAGGGATATGTTTTTCCCTCAAACAATTCTGCCGCTATAGTTTCTTTCAGGTTCAGAAGCTTCTCGATCGTATAATCTTTCATCATTTCTTTTTTCCTCCTCGTTTTGCATCTGCCGCCTTTGCCGGATAATTGGCGGAAACAGCGTCAAAAAACTGGCGCAGAGCATACTGATAATTGCTTTCCTCTACCTGGCGTGTACGAAGTCTCACAAATCGCTCCAGCTTATCCATATATTCCTGCTCTGTAATACTTCCCTCTGCCACATAGTTCAGCCCTTTTTCCCAGCTCGCTGTAAGCTCCGGGTTTAAAAGCTGGCGGATAGAACAGTTTACCACATCAAAAATCATTTCTCCCAGAAGTGTGGGAGTGATGATCTGTGTTTTCTTGTTAAGAGAAAGATACTTAATATAAAACAGTTTTTTCAAAATCTCCGCCCTTGTAGCGCTGGTACCGATCCCCGCGCCTTTTATCTGGGCGCGCAGCTCCTCATCTTCTATAAGCTGTCCCGCATTTTCCATTGCAAGGATCATGGAACCGGAATTATACCGTTTAGGAGGAGAAGTTTCTCCCTCTTTTATGCTCAGATCGTCCACCTGCAGTATATCATTTTTTTTCAGCTTCTGCAATGCTTCCAGAAGAGCAGCATCACAGGCGGTTTCCTGCTCTTCTCCTGCGCCTTTTTCTCCGTCGGAAGCTTTTCTTCCCGCAAAGGAATTTGTTGCAATAGAGAGGTAGCCTTCCTCCAGAAGAACACGGAAAGAAGAGAAAAAATGCTCATTCTGCATATTTGTTACAAGATTTACTTTCTGATATACAGCCGGAGGATAAAAAATACAAAGGAAACGTCTCACGATCGTCTCATACACTCTCTGAGAAAGAAGAGACAGACTGTTTAACGCGCCAAGTCCCTGCCCTGTCGGAATAATGGCATAATGGTCTGTGATCTGTTTATCATTCACATACCGGGTTTTTGCAATATTTTTATAAGTGCCGGTTTCAAGAATCTTTCCTGCCGCCTCCTCTGCCTGAGAGTAATTTCGAAGCCCGGAAATATTTTTATATATTTCCTTTGCAACAGCTGCTGACAGAACATGGGCGTCTGTTCTCGGATACGTTACCAGCTTTTTCTCATAAAGCTCCTGCACTACCCGAAGCGTTTCGTCCGGGCTTATTTTAAAAAGCTTTGCGCACACATTCTGAAGCTCTGCAAGATTAAAAAGAAGCGGCGGATTCTTATTTTCTTTCTTCCGTTCTATCTTTTCCACTGTACAGAAAAGAGGAGACCCCTGCTTCAGCAGAGAAATAAGGGCTTCTGCCTCTTCTTTTTTCTTAAAACCGTTTTCCTTATATAAAAGAGGGGACTGGAAATACCGGCTTCCCTCCACAGCTCTCCACTCGCCCTCAAACTGTTTTCCTTCCAGTGTTACTTTATTAAGCACTCTGTAAAAAGGTGTTTTTACGAAAGAGCGGATTTCCCTTTCTCTTCTTACTACCATACCGAGAACACAGGTCATTACTCTTCCTACAGAAATCGCCTGATATTTTGTTCCGAGATAGCCGGACACGCTGTTTCCATATCGGAGTGTCAGCACGCGCGAAAAATTAATTCCCATAAGATAGTCTTCTTTTGCCCGAAGGTATGCGGAAGAGGCAAGATTATCATAAGCAGAAAGATCCTTTGCCTCTCGGATTCCTCTTAAAATCTCTTCCTCTGTCTGAGAATCGATCCACACACGTTTCTGTTTTTTATTTTTTACTCCTGCCATCTGCGCTACAAGACGATAAATATATTCTCCCTCGCGCCCGGAGTCTGTACAGACATAAATGGTATCTATATCTGCTCTGTTTAACAGTTCTTTCACGATTTTAAACTGTTTGCTCACTCCCGGAATGACTTCATACTTAAATTCGCGCGGTAAAAAAGGCAGGGTATCTAAACTCCACCTTTTATATTTCATATCGTATTTTTCCGGGTAGCTCATGGTAACCAGATGCCCCACGCACCAGGTTACCACAGAATCTTCCGACTCCAGATAGCCGTCCCGTCTTTGTCCGTTGATTTTGAGAGCTTTCGCAAACTCCTGTGCCACACTTGGCTTTTCTGCTATGTATAAAGCTTTTGCCATTATTTATCTGCACTCATCTTTCTAAGGGGCCATGCCAGTAAAACAGCGCCTCCTATCATATTTCCCAGTGTTACGATCAGCATGCTCTTCGCCATTGCTCCCAGAGATAATCCAGGCACCAGACAAAAGGCTGCTGTAAAAATTCCCATATTTGCAATACAGTGTTCAAAACCGCTTACAACAAAGCCTGAGATGCACATTACGATCATCAGGAATCTTCCTGCTTCACTCTTTAATTTCATTCCGCAGAGAACGCCGAGGCATACAAAGAAATTACAGAGCACTGCGCGGAAAAACATTTCTCCCATCGGAATAGAGAGTTTGTTGTTTATAAATCCTGCAAAATAATCTGCAGTTCCGGAAGCACCTGCTCCCACAAAAATCAGAGCCAGTATC
>URHH01000203.1 GCA_900547615.1 uncultured Blautia sp.
ATCATCTCAAAAATATATAGCAGAAATTTAATTTATTCTATACTAGAAATCTGCTCCATATTCCTTTTACGGTTCTGCAAAATCCCCTGCCGGATACTTCCTGGAAACCTTCTGCACATCTGTTCTTCGATAAAGGCATCTTCCAGATATCCATGCAGCCTTCCGGCTGTTTGCAGATAGAGTCCTAATAGAACCGTATCTTTCTTTTGAAAACCCTCTTTCATACTTTGTAAAAATCCAGTTTCTCGCTCCGTCTCCGGCAGCGGCCAGGCTGGATATAAAATCCCACTTGCAATTCCATCTATATATTTCCGTCTCAGATAGATACTGCTGTAATTCTGATGTCCGCATTCATGTCCTTCCACGCCTATCAGGCTTTTGCTTCTCAAATCCAAAGTCGGAAAACTTTGTGTAAGCATATTCATGGTATTGATATAAATATAGCGCCCCTCAAAATAACCGGCCCTGTGATCCGTTGCATCGGAATAAAACCGGATCTGTGCATCATGCTTATCTGTAATTTCTTTTCCAATCCGTTGCACTAACCTTAAAAACTGAGGAGAAGAAAATACTTCCATATCCCGCAGCAGGCGCTTCTCTGTCTGCCTGCTATTTCCTATTTCTTTACTTCTCATACAGATCCCTTCCCTTGCTCTACATAAATCTCCATACATACCTGCCGGAGCATATCCCTATCTTCTTCATCGGATGCAAGCTTGGATAATACCGTATCTTCTGCAGCCTTTACAAGATTTTGGGTGCGCATATATTCATATACCCAGTTTTCATATTCCCGGTAGCCGCAAAGTCCGGCTTTTCCAAATTCTTCTTTTACGACTGCATCCAGTCGTTTCATTACCTTTGCCATCTGTTTTAAAACTTCCATATCTTTGCAGCCTGTCCGAAACATTGCACGTTCTGCCAACTGCTGTTCTGTTAAATCTTTGCGATGCTGTACCTTATTCATTCTGGATACCACGGAAAAATCAAATTCCCTATTTGCAACATAATTCAGATTGGTAGTGATGATGATAATTGCATTTGGATGTCGTTCTACGACTTCCCCGTACAGAAGGTCCAGTTTCCTGGAGTCATCTAATAACCGGTTAAGTTTTCCAAGTGTCCCCGGCTCTACAATAAGGGAAGCCTCCATAATTTCAATCACTGAAGGCATTCGGCAGCCTTTTATGATTTCCGATTCCTGCATTACAAAATCCCCTTCATTTTTTGCTTTCTGGTAACCGGACTGATACACTGCATCTAACAGTTCCCGAAAGGCTTCGCTTTTGGTAATCCCTTCTTTTCTTGTATGGGCTACTTCTTCTAATACCTGCATCGGATCTGTAACAAATTCCTGTAAAGAAGGAAACTTCATGCTATCTTCGGTCTTTTTCCTGGAATTTGGATAAATCCCTGCCACCAGTGTACTTTCATCGGTTTCCGGTCCACAGTTCAAAGCAAAATAAGGCACTCCTAAAATCTGGGCAATCATCTGTGCGTCTGTTGTCTTTCCTGTTCCTGCATTTCCGGTGATCATAAATTTCCGGAAAGGAGACTCTACAATTGCAGAAAGGATATCCTGCGCATATTCCCCAACTTTCATATCCTCTGGAAGCCGTGGAATACGGTCTTGATAATCTTTAGAAACCTGCCAGTGCTGTCTGTAAATTTTCTGTAATTCTTTTAACGTCCATTCTCTTACTTTCTTCGTTTCTCCAAAAATCTGAAATGTACCTTTTATCGCATCGTTTGGTGCATACAGTTCACTTTCGATTGCAAGTGTGGAAAGTTGTTCCATACCATTCTTTCCAAGCTGGCTTTTCTCCAACGGAATTCCTTCATTGCTGAAATCCTGTACATTTTCGACTCTCCGGTACAGGTTATCACAACAAAGAAAAGCTGCTTTTAATGCAAGTTTTGCATTTTTCCATCCTTCTTTCATCTGCTGCATGAATAAAATAAAATTCTGAGCAAACTCCAGGTTATATAATGCTTCTTTCTTTTCCAGACTGACATAAATAAGCATTGCCAGAACTTCCTCTCCGTCACTGACGTTTCTTTCAACAAAATCCAAAGCTTTATATGTTTGTTTTTCTGTTTTACAGACACCACGTATCTTTGCACTGATCGGATTATAAACCAATGCGTAGCGTCGTTTTCCTTTTACATATTCCATGCAATAGAAATTCAACAAATCATAATTTCCTTTTTGAAACCCAAGAGCTCCTTCTGTTTGTTTCAAATAAATCCCTGCAATATTGAGCATTGCCCTCAATGTAGGGGGATGCAGTGTTGCCTGTCTTCCCTGATTATACTGGGAAAGACATTCCACCATGGTAGTGGTTTTTCGTAATCCTTCTTTTTGTAAAAACCTGCTGAATGGTTCCGGCATTTCTTCCTGAAATGTCCATGTGTCAAATAATTTTATCTCTGCCATTTTTTCTCCTTTCTGTCTGCAATTTTTAGGTATTTTCCTCCTTCCTACACGCAAAAAAAGACAAGGTATTTGTCTTTCTATACCTTGTCTTAAACTTATTCCTATATTTTATTGCAGACTATGCCAAAGTAACTCTTCTGCTACCATGCAGAATAAAAATTCATTGCACAAATTTGCTTGTACATAAATGAATACAACCTTATCCTAACATTAGATAGAGAAACTGTCAACAATCGTTTTACAAGATCTCTCTCATATAAATAGTATCCTTATTTATCCGTATTCTGAATATATTGGATTTTGGGACGTTTTAGATGGATAAATCGGGTATTTGGTGTTTCTAATGGATTGCATTCTTTTCCATTTTTATCCACATAAGCCTGTGTTTTTATAATAACTGAAACACCATCTCCACGACCACTTTGCATTTTTTTAGGCTTTTTTTAATTCTTTTTTGCGGTACGTTTATTCATGGAATTCCTCCTTTTTTGCTCCCTCTTTAATAGACGATATTATGCTAGATTTTACAACTATATGCAATCTTGTACACAATTTTTGCACTAAAAAACAGGGTGTTTTCTACTGGATAATCCTTCTTTTTCCACAGTAAAGAGGATCGGTCTCTTCCCCCACACAATAAAGTGAACACTCAAAGCACTGCTCACCTTACTATTTTCAAAATTTATATATTTTGTACTCCTATGCTTTTTAATTCATCTAAATATTTCCTTTTTTCTTCTTCAGGAATTTTCAGTCCTTCCATTGCCTGTTCTACCGACCACCCCATTGTGTCCATAAGGTTTCTAATTGAAAGTGAATATTATGGTGCGGCAGAGCCGCCTGTCCGGTGTGGCGAGAAAAGACGAA
>URHH01000204.1 GCA_900547615.1 uncultured Blautia sp.
ATGTCTCCATTTGCACTTGGTACTTCCCAGCCTGCAACAGAGGTTATGGTAGAAACCTTCAAGGGAACACCATACGATACAGGATTTGATCAGCAGCTTCTTGCTGAGATCGCAGACTACTTCCGTCCAATGCGTGACGAAGCTCTTGACAGCGGTCTGTTAAATCCGAAGAACCTTGGCGTAAACATCAAGACTTTACTTTACCAGGTACCGGGCGGTATGCTTTCCAACCTTACTTCTCAGTTAAAAGAACAGCACGCAGAAGACAAATTCTACGATGTTCTGGAAGAAGTACCGCGTGTACGTAAAGACCTTGGCGAGCCGCCGCTTGTTACTCCGTCTTCTCAGATCGTTGGTACACAGGCTGTATTCAATGTTCTTATGGGCGAGAGATACAAGATGGTTACAAAAGAGACAAAAGATGTATTAAGCGGAAAATACGGCGCAACAGCAAAACCGTTCAACGCAGAAGTACAGAAAAAATGTATCGGCGATGTAGAGCCGATCACATGCCGTCCGGCAGACCTGCTTGACAATGAGCTGGATAAGCTGGAAAGCGAAATGGCACAGTACAAGGAGCAGGACGAGGACGTTCTTTCCTACGCGCTGTTCCCGCAGGTTGCAACTGATTTCTTCAAATATCGTCAGGCACAGCAGACAAAGGTTGATGAAACAGCAGCAGACAAGAAAAACGGAGCATATCCGGTTTAATAAAAATTACAGGGAGCTTGCAATAGCAGGCTCCCTTACTGAATTATAAAGAAAAAATTAAGGAAGGTACTTTCATGAGCAAGGTATTGATTGTCGGCGGAGGAGCCGCCGGCATGATGGCAGGCGTTCACGCTGCGAGAAATGGCCATGAGGTCCATATTCTGGAAAAGAACGAAAAACTGGGCAAGAAACTCTATATTACAGGAAAGGGACGCTGTAATGTTACAAATAATTGTGACACAGAGGAACTGTTTCCTGCTGTGATGCAGAATCCCAAATTTCTCTACAGCGCCTTTTATTCCTGGAACAGTCAGGACGTGATGGCGTTTTTTGAGGAGCTTGGCGTTCCCCTCAAAGTAGAGCGGGGCGGCAGAGTGTTCCCGGAATCTGACCACTCTTCTGATATTATCAGAGGACTGGAGCGGGCGCTGAAAAAGGCAGGTGCCAAAATCCATCTTCACACAGAGGTAAAGGAAATAAAAGAAGAGAATGGAATAGTCACAGGAGTGGTTCTGAAAGATGGAAATTTCCTCTCCGGAGACAGTGTGATCGTGGCGACAGGCGGATTTTCCTATCAGGCGACAGGCTCAACAGGAGACGGATACCGGTTTGCAAAAGAAATGGGGCATAAGGTAACAGAAATAGAGCCGTCCCTTGTGCCGCTCCGCACAAAAGTGGATTATATTCCCAGACTGCAGGGGCTTTCTCTTAAAAATGTGGCGCTTACTGTAAAATGCGGAAAAAAGACGATTTATCAGGATTTTGGGGAAATGATGTTTACCCATTTTGGTGTGACAGGACCTATGATCCTTTCTGCCAGCGCCCATGTGGGAAGGTGGCTGAAAAAGGGAGAGTGCAGAGGGTATCTTGACCTGAAGCCGGCTCTTACAAAGGAACAGCTTGACGCAAGGGTTTTAAGGGAATTTGAAGCCGGACAGAATAAACAGTTTAAAAATGTGATCGGCGTACTGTTTCCTTCTTCCCTGACTCCTGTTATGCTGGAGCTTGGCGGGATTCCCGGAGATAAAAAAATTCATGAAATTTCCAGGGAGGAACGTCTTGGATTTGAAGAAATTGTAAAGGCTTTTCCATTTACGATTACAGGGATGGGAGAATTTAAGGAAGCCATTATTACAAGAGGCGGCGTGTCAGTAAAAGAAGTACAGCCGGGCACGATGGAATCCAAAAAAGTAAAGAATCTTTATTTTATAGGAGAGGTTCTTGATCTGGACGCAGTGACAGGCGGATATAATCTGCAGATTGCCTGGTCTACGGCATATCTGGCAGCGCAGGCAATTCAGTAACAGAGGAGGATAGAAAAATGGGTTGTAATATTGCGATTGACGGTCCGGCAGGAGCCGGAAAAAGCACCATAGCCAGAAAAGTGGCGAAAGAGCTGTCTTTTATTTATGTGGACACAGGAGCCATGTACAGAGCGATGGCATATTATCTTCTGAAAAACCATGTGACAGGAGAGAATCCGAAAGAAATCGAGGAAAAATGTCAGGGCGCGGAAATTTCCATCTGCTATGAAAACGGAGAGCAGCAGGTCCTTCTCGGAGAGGAAAATGTAACTTCTTATCTTCGTACAGAGGAAGTGGGAAAAATGGCGTCTGTGAGCTCCGCAAACGGAAAGGTGAGAGAGAAACTTCTTTCCCTTCAGAGAAATCTTGCAGCGCAGAACGACGTGGTAATGGACGGCAGGGATATAGGAACTACTATTCTTCCGAATGCAGATGTAAAGATTTACCTGACCGCAAGCGCAGATACAAGAGCGCAGCGCAGATACCAGGAGCTGACAGAAAAGGGAGAATCCTGTGACCTTGAGGAAATCAAAAAAGACATTATCAAAAGAGACGAAAGAGATATGAACCGTGAGGTTTCTCCTCTTAAGCAGGCGGAGGACGCCGTTCTTGTGGATTCTTCCCATATGGGGATTGAAGAGGTAACAGAAGAAATCATCAGGATTTACAGAGAAAAGGTGAGAAGCTGAGATGAAGGTAAAGGTTGCACAGACAGCCGGATTCTGTTTTGGAGTAAAGCGGGCTGTGGATAAAGTGTATGAGCTGATTGATTCCGGCGTTTCCCCTATCTATACTCTGGGACCGATCATCCACAATGAAGAGGTTGTTTCCGACCTTGAGAAAAAAGGTGTGGCTGTTGTATCGGAAGAGGAGCTTTCAATGCTTTCTGAGGGAACTGTTGTGATCCGTTCTCATGGTGTGGGAAAAGAGGTATACGATAAACTTACACGCCTGGGGCTTTCTTATGTAGATGTAACCTGTCCCTTTGTCCTTAAAATACACAGGATCGTGGAGCGGGAGAGCAGGGCGGGAAGCCACATTATCATCATAGGTGATAAAGAGCACCCTGAGGTAAAAGGCATCTGCGGCTGGTGTCTCGGGGAGTATACCGTCATAAAAAATGTACAGGAAGCAGAAGATTTTGTGCCTCCTGAGGGCAAAAAGCTGTGCGTAGTGTCACAGACGACATTTAATTACAACAAATTTCAAGAATTAGTTGAAATTCTTCGCAAAAAGAGGTATGATAATAATGTTTTAAATATTCTTAATATTTTAAACACTA
>URHH01000205.1 GCA_900547615.1 uncultured Blautia sp.
GGTCATCGATGTAAAGGAAGATGAAATCATCCTGAATATCGGCTATAAAGCAGACGGTATCATCACAAAGAATGAATACTCAAACGATTCAAGCGTTGTGCTTGCAGAGGTCGTACATCCTGGTGATGCTATGGAAGCAAAAGTTTTAAAGGTAAATGACGGAGAAGGTCAGGTTATCTTAACTTACAAGAGACTTGCAGCAGAAAAAGGAAACAAACGCCTGGAAGAAGCATTTGAAAACCAGGAAGTATTAAAAGCAACCGTTTCTCAGGTACTGGAAGCAAGAGTATTTATTCCTGCAAGCCTTGTATCCGACACATACGAAAAAGATCTGTCCAAATATGCAGATCAGGAAATCGAATTTGTAATCACAGAGTTTAACCCGAGAAGACGCCGTATTATCGGTAACCGCAAACAGCTTCTTCTTGCTGAAAAAGCAGAGAAACAGAAAGAGCTTATGGAGAGAATCCATGTTGGCGATACAGTAGAAGGTGTTGTTAAGAATGTGACAGATTTTGGTGCATTCATCGACCTTGGCGGAGCAGACGGACTTCTTCACATCTCCGAAATGTCCTGGGGCAGAGTAGAAAATCCGAAGAAAGTATTCAACGTAGGCGATCAGGTTAAAGTTCTTATTAAAGAAATCAACGGAAACAAGATTGCTCTTTCCTTAAAATTCCCGGAAGAGAATCCGTGGCTTTCCGCATCTGAGAAATTTGCAGTAGGCAATGTAGTGACAGGAAAAGTTGCACGTATGACAGACTTCGGCGCATTCGTTGAGCTTGCACCTGGCGTAGATGCACTTCTTCATGTATCTCAGATTTCCAGAGAGCACGTTGCAAAACCGGCAGACGTTCTTTCCATCGGACAGGAAATCGAAGCTAAGGTTGTTGATTTCAACGAAGAAGAGAAAAAGATCAGCCTGAGCATGAAAGCTCTGGAAGCTCCTGCGCAGGCAGAAGAGGATTCCGAAGAAGAATAATCTTATAAGGCGATAAACGAAGGGGACTGCAGAAATGCAGTCCCTTATTGTATTCAGACGATATGGAAAACAGATTTTATTTTAAAGTTCCAAGAAGAAACGGCAGTGTATTTCTAAGATAAGAAAGCTGCTGTTTTTTGTTTGTAAGAAAAGCTCCGGAGCAGTCGAACCAGGTGTAGCAGGTCTCAGGTCGGGCAGCTTTTCTGAGAGACTTGTCCAGGCAGACACTTAAAGATTTTGGCATTGCCGTATCTTCAGAAGGAATGTAGTGATAATCCTTAAAATTGGGATAATACTGTTTCGTTTGTCCATTCTTTGTCCTGATGATCAGGCGCAGAAGCGTATCTTCTCCTTTTATGTAAAAATCAGTTGTTCCGTTTGAAAAGGGAACAGGAAGGGCTTCAGAAAGTCTGACAGTCATGAGAAGATGTTCCCCGTCAAAAACCGCCTCTTCCGGCTCATATTTCCCTTCTTTTATATTCAGATAAGACGTCATTGAAAGAATCTGTCCAAGTCCCTGTAAATCCTCCTGGTTATGTCCCATAAGTATCTCGGCAGCTTCCGGATTTTGACTTTTTAAATAATTTCGAAAAAGCCGGATACAGTCGTGTCCGTCCATATATGTACGGACCGGCAGGGATAAAAATTCTTCCAGAGCCGGCTGCTTCATAGACGGAAGCTTTAAAAGGAATTTCAGAGGCTTTAAGACCTGGTAAAGGTCAAAGGAAGGTTTTTCCTCAAAGGGAGAGGGGAATTTATGGATTCGATACCGTTCCTCAAGATAAGGCTGGTCAAACTGATTTCCGTTATACTGGATTGTCACAGACGCGGAGGAAAGAAAACGGGAAAATTCCTTTAAGAGAAGAGGTTCGTCCTGTTCTCTCTGTGCGAACCACTGGTACATCTGCCATTTTCCGTCCTCAAAAGCGACTGCTCCGATCAGATAACAAAAAGTGGAATTTCGTGATAGTCCGGTTGTTTCAATATCATAAAAAACGGGCTGAAAACTTTCTCTAAAACCTGTTGGGAACGATAAGTTTTTAACAGTCTCAGACCCCGGAAACCACTGTAAAATAGGCATTTTTTTAACAAGCATGTGAATTAATTACCTTTCATAGATTGTATTTAATTATACACAAAAAAATAAAATTTGGGTAGTGAATTTTTTTATAAAAAGAGTTATAGTATAAATAACCAATTCGTCAGAATATATAAAAAAGAAAGGGAAAAATATGTGGGATTTTACAATTCGAGGAGTAGATATTTATCATATTCTCAACTGGTTTTTTATTTACAGCTTTTTGGGCTGGGTGTGGGAAACAGGATACGTATCTGCAAAGCATGGTAAATTTGTAAACAGAGGGTTTGTGAGCGGACCTTTCTGCACCATCTATGGAGTTGGCGCTTTGTCTGTGTATCTTATCCTGAAACCGGTAAGCGACAATTTATTTCTTTTGTATGTAGGAGGTGTTATTGTAGCAACTGCACTGGAATATGTTACGGCTGTTTTGATGGAAAGCATTTTCCATACCTCCTGGTGGGATTACAGCGACCAGAAATATAATTTTCAGGGGCGGATCTGCCTGTGGGTATCCCTTGGCTGGGGCGTGTTTGCAGTGGCTCTGTTTCGGATCATTCACCCCGTAGTGGAAAGCATCGTAGGTCTGTATCCTGTGATCGCGGGAAAAATTGCAGTGACAGCCATAGGGATTTACTGGCTGGTTGATTTTTGCTTTTCAGCAGTGGCTGCTTCCAAGCTTCATGCAAGGATTCCTGTATGGGAGAAATCACTTGATGAAATGCAGAATGAGATTGTTATGAAAATCCGGGAGAAAATGGGGATTGCGGAAATGGTTCGGGATCTTTCTCTTGACAGTTTAAAAGAGCGTCTGGAGGATCTGGAGTTTTTAAAGGAAATCGACAAACGGCGAAGCTCTGTAACAGAAGAGTTTGCGGCTGAGGTTCAGAAAAGAAAAGAGGCAATGGCGTCCAGACTTGGCCGCAATGCCCATCGTTTTGTGAGGTCATATCCTCATCTGAACCGTGGCTATCGCATTCGCAAGGAGCGCCACTTGAAAAACAGAAAGGATAAAAAGAATTAACATAAAGGAGGAAACGTGAAATGGCTTTTTTAACCTTTAAGGGCGGTGTCCACCCCTATGATGGAAAATCGCTTACAAAAGACAGCCCGGCAGAGCCCTGTCTTCCCAGGGGAGAAATGGTCTATCCTCTTTCACAGCATATCGGAGCTCCGGCAGCTCCCGTTGTGCAAAAAGGGGACCAT
>URHH01000206.1 GCA_900547615.1 uncultured Blautia sp.
AAATACGGTGTTCCTTTCTGGGATACGCAGAAAGATAAGGGTGTATTAAAATCCTGCGCAGGTCTTGACCTGAATATCTGTGAAAGTGTGGAAAAGCTGGATTTTTTAATTAATGTGCCGGTTTTAAAGGGGCATTGCCAGACAAAGATAACATGCGCCCTGAAAAATATGAAAGGTCTTATCCCGAATAAAGAAAAAAGAAGATTTCATGCAATGGGACTTCACCGCCCCATCGCCCACTTAAATGCAGGAATCTGCCAGGATTTTGTTGTGGTAGATAATATTTGCGGAGACCTTGACTTTGAGGATGGGGGAAATCCTGTGGAAATGAATCGGATTTTTGCAGGAAGAGATCCTGTTTTGATAGATGCTGTTATGTGCCGCATGATGCACTATGAGACAGAGGAGATTCCTTATATTGGTTTTTCGGAAGAATTGGGAGTGGGCTGCTCAAATCATGAAAAAGCGGTGATACGTACAGTGGGAGAGGAGACGGGAAGAGAAATTCCTCTGTCCAGAAAGGTTGTGGAGCTTCAGGATGCAGTAGAAGAAGTGGAATCCTGCAGCGCCTGTTACGGGTATCTGATTCCTGCCCTGGAAATGCTGAAGGAAGACGGGCTTTTTGAAAAGCTGGGAGAAAAAATAAGCATTGGACAGGGATTTCGAGGGAAATCAGGAACACTTGGAGTGGGAAACTGTACAAAAGGCTTTGCCTGCCATCTTGACGGATGTCCTCCCACAGAAGGACAGATTTATGAGTTTTTAAAAGAGTATATTCAAAAAAAAGAAGAGCAGGAATAAAAGCAGGGAAGGCAGAACGCCTTCCCTTAATTGCGCTTAAATACTGCTTTTTATGATTTTTATAATCTGTTCCTGTGAGAACTGGCTACTGTCAATGCATAACTGATACTGGGTCATATCCAGCCACTTGTGGTCTGTGAAATATTCGTAATACGATCGGCGCTCCTTATCCATTTTTTTTACCAGTTTTCTTGCGCTTTTTTCTTCTCTGCCTGTGCGGGCGATCACATTTTCCACTCTTTTTTCAAAGGGGGCGTAAATAAAGACGCTTAAAGTCTTGTCTGAGAGAATGTGATTGGCACAGCGTCCCACAATCACGCAGTCTTCTTTTTGTGCCACATCAGAAATAATCTGGCGCTGAATATCAAAGAGAATGTCGTTCATGGGAATGAAGTGCATATCTTTGTCAATCTGAATTTCGTTGTCAATGGGAAAACGCCACTGGTTTGCTTTCTTTTCGTCTACTTTGGCGAAGGTATCAAACGGAATCTGCTTTTCCTTGCTTGCAATGTCAATTAGTTCCTTATCGTAAAAGCCTATGCCCAGATCTTCGGCAAGAGCTTTTCCTATGGCGCGTCCGCCGCTTCCGAACATACGATTAATTGTAATAATTTTTTTCGACATATCCATACCTCCCTGTGTGATTTTGTTGTGATTATTATAGCATATTTGTATGAAAAATACTATAAAAATATCAAAAAATAAGCAAAATAAACAAAAAATGATGCAAAAAACGAAAAAAAGAAAGACTGGAAAAAAAGAAAAGCATCTGTTAAAATAAAGTTATAATAGCCCATATTATGGGGTAAAACACAAAAACAGACAAAAGGAAACGAAAAAGAGAAAGGAATATAAGATGCTGAAGATAAAAAATTATGTAAAAGCCAAAAGTCTGGCAGAGGCATATGAACTGAATCAGAAAAAAACAGCATGTATACTGGGGGGTATGGTATGGCTGAAAATGTCTGATAAAACCGTATCCACAGCCATTGATATTTCCGGACTGGGACTGGATACCATCACAGAGACAGAAGAGGAGTTTGTCATCGGCGCAATGACCTCCCTCCGTGACCTGGAAATGCACCAGGGTCTGGAGCAATACACAAAAGGGGCTGTGAAAGAAAGTCTTCGTCACATTGTAGGCGTACAGTTTCGTAATTGCGCTACAGTGGGAGGCAGTATTTTTGGCCGCTTTGGCTTTTCTGATGTACTTACCATGTTTCTTGCGATGGATACATATGTGGAGCTTTATGATAAAGGAAGACTTCCTCTTTCCGAATTTGCACAGATGAAAAAGGACAGAGACATTCTGGTGAATATTATTGTAAAGAAAACACCTCTGTCTGTCTGTTATCTCAGCCAGCGAAACACAAGCACAGACTTCCCGGTTCTCACTTGCGCGGCATCGCTTGTGGGAGAGGAGGCGCGCACAGTGATTGGTGCAAGACCTGCCCGTTCTGTTGTTTTAGAAGATGAAAAGGGAATTCTTAAAAATTTCAAATACCTGTCAAAGGACAAAAAGAAAGAAGCAGCAAAGGATTTTGCAGAATATGCGGCACAGCAGGTAAAGACAGGCTCCAATATGCGCGCTTCTGCAGAATATAGAACGCTTCTTGTCAAGGTGCTGACAAAAAGAGCGTGGGAAGCAGTAGGAGGAATGACAGATGAAGATTAGTTTCTGGTTAAATGGCGTATACCGTCATGAAGAGGTGGAACCGGGAGTGATGCTCCTTGATTTTCTGAGAGAAAAGGGCTGTGCCAGCGTAAAAAGAGGCTGCGAGACTGCGAACTGCGGTCTCTGTACCGTGCTTATGGACGAGAAGCCGGTGCTTTCCTGTTCTGTTCTTGCAGTGCGGGCAGACGGAAAGAAGATCGTGACAATGGAAGGAATGCAGAGAGAGGCGGAGGAGTTTGGAAGCTTTCTGGCACAGGAAGGCGCAGAGCAGTGCGGGTTCTGCAACCCGGGCTTTATTATGAACGTCTTTGCCATGTTAAAAGAAATCAAGGAGCCGACAGAGGAGCAGATAAAGGAATATCTGTCAGGAAATCTCTGCCGCTGTTCCGGTTTTGTTTCACAGACAAGAAGTATTCTGAAATTTTTGAAATATAAAAAAGCACAGGAGGGAGAAGTATGAAATACGTAAATCAGCCGGTGCGAAAAAAAGACGCGATGGCTCTTGTAACAGGACAGCCGGTATATACAGACGATATTGCTCCGGATAACTGTCTGATCGTAAAGGTGCTGAGAAGCCCGTATGCAAATGCCTGGGTGGAAGAGATCCGGACAGGAACAGCAGAGCAGGTAAGCGGCATTGCCTGCATTCTTACATATAAAGACGTTCCCAAAAAGCGTTTTACCCTGGCGGGTCAGACTGCTCCGGAATTAAGTCCTGCAGACCGCTATATTCTTGACCGCCATTTAAGATTTGTGGGAGACGCGGTTGCGATCGTGGCAGG
>URHH01000207.1 GCA_900547615.1 uncultured Blautia sp.
AAGAAAAGGTACTTTTTCGGCAAGGGCCGGGGCATCTTGGATCCATATCTGGAACTCAGCCCCTTCGTTCTCAAACGTGCCATAGTTCTGACTTGTATTTTTGTCCCAGTATGTCTCCACTTTATACTTTGAAATAACCTCCTGTACCTGTCCCATTCCGATTGCTTCACTGGAAAGGGTTCCTGCAAGAGTTTTCCACAGTCTTGAATAAAACGGCACTGCATTGATCACACGTTCTGCCGGAACTTCTGCCAGCGTATCCTGAATCCCTTTTTCCACCCACGGAAGAGAGGCAACAGATCCTGCTTCTTCAGAACCGACGTAATGCTCGTCATATCCCATGATGATGACATAATCCACAACACGTCCCTGCTCTGCCCTGTCATAATGGCTTGTAAAATCCTCAGGAACCGGGTTATCCACAGAAAGCACAAGATTGTTCTTATGGGTTTCCACAGAAAGCTCTCTTAAAAACTGCAGGAAGTGGATTCCCACAGCTTCTTCCAGGTATTCAAAATCAATATTGATTCCGTCAAGTCCTGCGGAAAGCGCCGCATCTACAAGCTGACGCACCAGATTCTGGCGGGAACTTGTCCTGGAAAGAATTTCTACAACTATAATATTTTCATTGAAATTATCAACAAGCCCCCATACCTGAAGTCCTTTCTCATGCGCCTGAGCTACATAATCAGAAGAAGCGAGGCTGGAAATATTTCCCTCGTTATCTATAATGGAATACCATGTGGGAGAAATGACGTTCACTCCTGTCATATTTGCAGTTGCGTCTGCAAATCCTGCATTTGCCTCCATATTTGTCACCTGATGCCACACAAGATTTACCGGCTGCTCCATTTTAATATAGTTGTATTCTTCCCGGGAAAATTGTCTTTCAAACGTTCTCTTCTCCGGCTGGCTCACTGCTTTTTTCTGCACATAACCAATATAACCGTCCATCGTAGCCACCTGGCTCCAGTCCTCCAGCTCTTCCATAAGGATCAGGTTCGTTCCTTTTTTCACTTTTGCCAGGACTTCTGATTTGATACCTCCCCGGAAGCGGACGTATGTATCTTTTTTTGCAGTGACAGTATTCACATCTGAAAACTGATACTGAATGGCGATTCTGCCGGGATTTTCATAAATATAAGTATCCAAATCTGTATACTGTCTGATATAGGAAAGGCTTAAGTATACAGTTCCGTCACGAAGCCACACTTCGCTTCCCGCCTCCAAAGAAGCAGGCATGGAAGTTACCTCTGAAGGCGTTACATATAAAATCTGCTGACTCTCTGCATCCCAGTAATATCTCTGGTTCAGATACGTATTTACCACATCAAGAGGAAGGTATCCCTCTTCTCCTGAGATAATTCCTCTCTGCTCCAGTTTCTCTGTTCCCAGGATAAGCGCAGCCTCTCCCTCTGCTACCTGTCCGTAATATTCGTTTAAATCCATACAATCTTTTGTAGGAATATACTTTGAGATCACGTGAACTGCGCCGCCTGCAACAGCGAGTACGAGGATTAAAAGGCATACCACAAAAGCGGGCATGTATTTTTTCTTCATAATCATTCTTCCTTTCGGTACTTCATTATGGATTTCCTGTTAAGCCTTTACATTATATCATATTTCAAGAATATTTCATTACATAATTCGACATTTTAGATTTTCTTTATAAATTCAGACCCCTGACGGTTTGTATGAGTAGGGGCTCGTTTCTTTCAGGGGTCTGTCTGATCGTGATAACCCGCTGCTTCAAAAGCTCGCGTCTTCTCTGACCGGTATAAAATCAAAGCTTACACAGGCAATTTTTCCTGTTTCATCTTCTGTATAATCCCGCATATACACCCCACCCTCTGCAAGCTGACAGGCCTTTGCAATGGATTTTGCCGTACTCGGATCTCCGTTCAGATAAAGAGAGACTCCCTCTTCCTCATAATATTCCAGTTCCCTTCGCAGCGGCTTGCGGGCTTTTTTCATTTTTTTGCGTGATATATTTTCCGTTATATACCCTCCCTTCTGTAAAAAAATGGATTTTAGAAAAACACCTGACAGGCTGTGGAAAAGACGGAATGGAATTGTTTTATCTCACTGGGAAAAATTCTGTGCTGCAGCAGAAATACTGATGATAAAAATAGCACGAATCTCAAGACTTGTATAAATTGATAATTGGTGTGTTGCTGATTGGTTATAATTAAGGCTGTGTATGGATTTCATTTTTTCTTAAGCATTTCCATTCCAATTATCTTTTCCTGCTTATATTATACCAATTCTTTTTTTGAATGCAACTGTTTTATGAAAAATATAAGATTTTTTCGTTATTTTTTCGAAACATTTCATATTTTATCAAATTAATATCCTTTACATCTTACATCGTTCTGTTATATAATATAGTCTGTAAAACTATATTATATTAATAGCAGAATAATCATGACAATAAAGATAGGACGTGATGATATGAAAATAGAAAAAATCAATGAAAATCAGATTCGCTGCACCCTGACAAAACAGGATTTGGAAAATCATCAGGTTCGTTTAAGCGAACTCGCTTATGGAACAGACAAGGCAAAACGCCTTTTCCGTGATATGATGCAGCAGGCACAGCTTCAGTTCGGTTTTGAAGCAGATAATATCCCTCTTATGATTGAAGCAATCCCTGTAAATACAGACAGTATCATTCTTATTATAACGAAAGTTGAGGATCCTGAGGAACTGGATACCCGATTTTCTAAATTTGCCCCTTTCAAGAGAGCGGAACAGACTGCCCCTCTGGAACTTGACGGCGCAGACAATATCATAGATATGTTTCAGAAAATCATGGAAAACGGAGCAAAGCGTTCAAAAAAAACTGAGGAATCTGTAACGCCCGCTTCTCCTGAAGAAGAAAAAATACCGGCATCCGAAGAGCAGATTCCAATCAACATTATGCGTCTCTACACCTTCCGGACTCTGGACGATGCCATTGATGCCGCTCATGGACTGAAAGGCTTTTTTACCGAAGAAAATACCCTTTACAAGGATTCCTCAACAGGCGATTATCTGCTTGTTCTGCATCAGTCTTCCTGCCCTCCTGAAGACTTTAACAAAGTGTGCAATATTTTATCCGAATATGGAACAGGAAAGGCTTTCACACCTGCAGAAGAAGCGCATTTCCGTGAACACGGAGAACTGATTTCAGAAAATGCACTTCAGCAGCTTATGCAAATTTAAGTAAATACACAGAAGCGGGTCGGCAT
>URHH01000208.1 GCA_900547615.1 uncultured Blautia sp.
GTTTTTCCTGGCAACAGGTTTGTGGTATGGAATGCTTTCAGGGCTTATGTCTGTTCTGGCATTATTATTTTCTCTTTACTGTGCAAATAAAATGCTGATATTATCAGTACCTTTTATGGGTATGTATTTTTTATTGAACTTGTCTTTGATTTGTGATCTGTGGAATGGAAAATTAAATGTGTGGATTATTTTTCAGCCATTTTTTCATGATTTTTCTACAGATGAAGAAGCGATCCTTTATGTCATATGTTTTACCGCAGTCACGGGATATATGCTGTACAGAATGATATTAAAGAGGGTGGAACGGAGGCTTTTTAATGGAAAATAAGGTAAGAATGGATATTGGCAGATGGGCGCTTCGTCGGTATTTCAGCAGAAAAACAGGAGATGTTCTGATTTTTTTCTTCTTCATGTGTGTGATATTTTTGCTTCCTGTACGGGCGGTATGTGCGGAATATCAATATCCGGCATGCCCGTATTTTATGCCCCATCTCTTTTCCTATTTATATTTTGAAACAGGATTTTTTGCCGCTGTTATTTACTTCTTTTCTGATATTCCGTTTATGAATGAATGGGAAGCGAACCGTGTTATGAAGCTTGGGAGAATACGGTGGGCGTTGATACATATAGGAGAAATTATCATAAGCAGTTATCTTCTTATGTTCAGTTTTTTTGTTTTGACATTTCTTCCTCTTGTAGGAGTTATGGAAATAGAAAATGACTGGGGAAATTTATTGTATACTCTCAGCGCAAAAGGAGATTTCAGACTCTGCTTTGATGTTTCTTATAAAATTTTGCAGCAGTATACACCTGTCTCAGCCATGATTTTTTGTTTGATTCTGGGAGGGGCTGTTATTAGCTTGATCGGGCTTTTAATGTTTATGGTAAGTCTTTTACTGAGCAGGACTGCGGCGATCATTATGGCAACTGTAGTAACCGGGCTTCCGATATTTGCGGAAAATCTGGCAAATATGAATAATCAGTCATGGCTTTGGTACATTTCTCCGGTAAGCTGGCTTCGTCTTGATTATATAGAGTGGGATTTTGGAAGAGGGCTTCCGGATATGCAGTATATAGCCCTGGCGCTTGTGGGAATGACTTTGGTCTGCAGCGTGATCATTGTAATAAAAGCGGTACATGTTAATTTTCAATGGAATAGTGAGGAAGTATGAAAACAACATTAAATATTCAACATATGGGAAAAAGTTTTGGAGATCAGACTGTTTTGAAAGACATAAACCTGTCTTTGGAAGCAGGAAAAATATATGGTATCGAAGGATATAATGGTTCCGGAAAATCTGTACTTTTCAAATGTATATGCGGACTGATGATTCCGGATAAAGGGGCTGTTTTTTTAAACGGAAAAGAGAGAAAAGCAGGGGAAATGCTTTCAGATACAGGATTTATTATTGAAAAACCTGCCTGTCTTAAAAAGGAAAGCGGCTATAAAAATTTAAAGCTTCTGTATATGATAAATCATAAGCCGGATAAGGAATATTTGTTTGATATTATGAGAAAAGTAGGACTTGACCCGGATTCGAAAAAACCTGTAGATAAGTATTCTCTGGGAATGAAGCAAAGACTGGGAATTGCTCAGGCGATTATGGGAAATCCCTCTATTCTTATACTGGACGAACCAATGAACGGACTGGATAAACAGGGTGTGGAAGATATGCGGAAGCTTTTCTTTGAAATGAAAGAACAGGGCAAATTGATTCTCCTTGCAAGTCACAACAAATATGACATGGAAATGTTGTGTGATGAACGATTTGAAATAGAAAAAGGGGAGCTGAAAAGAATTTGAACTGCTGAGAAAGGCAGAATTAGGGAAGCGCCGGAAAGAGGAGGACGGGAATGAAAACAAAATTAACAGTCGTACTTGTTATTTTTCTGGTTATAAGCAATATGTATTTTATGAATGAGGCGAAGAAGCCAGATTATAAGATATACATTGGGATTCCGGTAAGCGCGGAAGATGGTTCAGATGGATTTGATTTTACAGAATCGAAACCGTTAAAAAGGAAATGTCTTCTGATATGATTTTATCTTTATTAAGCGCACATACAGTAGAAGCGCCGGAAAAGGAAGAACGCTTTCCTGATGCTGTCATTTCTGTTTCAGACTGGGAAAAGAACAAAGAGCATTACCTGTTTACATTCTGGTTGGAGGAAAATGCTGTGATTTTTAAATTAGAGAACGAAAAGGGAACGGAATATCGGGAAATTGATAATTTGTATTATGTCACGGAATTAGAGAAAATAATAAAAACAGAAATAGAATTTTAATGGAATATGAGAGGAAGAAAGCTGTCGCATGATGTTTCTGGTGCGGCAGTTTTTTAGTTCCTTTAATATAAATATTAGAAGAGTTCAAAAATAAAAACTTCAGAACTTGGAAAATCTATGGGACATTTTCCGCAGTTTCCCTGTCTAATAATCAGAAGGATATAAAATAAGGCAGCAGTGATACAATGAAAAAGAAAGGAAGGCACAGCCTATGGAGGAGTTGATAAAAAAGGCGCGGCAGCATGATGCAGATGCGTTTACAGAGCTTATGATGTCCCAGATGCAGACTATGTACAAGACGGCAAGAGCGATTCTGAATAATGAGGAGGACGCGGCGGATGCCATTTCCGACACCATTCTCGCCTGCTGGGAGAAACTGGGACAGCTTCGGGAAAATAAGTATTTCCGTACCTGGATGACAAAGATTCTTGTGAACAAATGCAAAGATATTATCAGGAAAAAGCAGAATCTTTTGTTTACAGATGAGGTGCCGGAGATTCCGTCAAAGGATTACGGATATGAAAATCTGGAATGGAAGCAGATCTTAAACGAGCTGGATGAGAGGTATCGTACGATTTTGATTCTCTACTATGTGGAGGGATTTAAAACATCGGAGATTTCAGAGATTATGGAGCTTCCGGAATCTACGGTACGCACCAGACTTTCAAGAGGCAGAGAAAAAATGGCGCAGAGATATGGAAATATGGAGAGAAAGGGGGAGGCATTATGAAAAAAACAGAGGATATGTTTGAAGTTTTAAAAAGAGATGTAGAAATTCCGGACATAGTCATGAAAAAAGCAGAAGGGGCGTTTGCAAAAATTCAGGAGGAAGACAAAATTCCGGAGAAGACAAAAATAACGCCCCTTTCCCAAAAGAGAAAAAGAAAAAAGCTTCCGGCAAAGAGAATGTTTCTTGTGGCAGG
>URHH01000209.1 GCA_900547615.1 uncultured Blautia sp.
AAGGTAAAAAATTCTCAAGGAAATGTCAGCATGTATGTAGTTTTGAAGCGATAATTATTTACGAACAGTAGTCGAGAGACTGCTGTTTTTTTTTGCATAAAAACAAAAAACTCCATGTAAACTCCATAAATATGTGTTATGCTTGTCTTATTGTTTTACAGGAGGAACAGAAGATGGAAAAAATATTGATTATTGAAGACGAACTGGATATACAGGAGCTTTTGAAAAATTATCTGGAAGAAGAGGGATATGAAACAGAACAGGCATTGGATGGAATTGAGGGGATTGGGAAATTTCGCAAAGAAAATTTTGACCTGATTCTTCTGGACGTTATGCTTCCTAAAGTGGACGGCTTCGGAGTACTGGAAATGATACGTCAGGAATCAGAGATTCCGGTGATCATGCTGACTGCTCTCGATGATGAGGCGTATCAGATGAAGGGATATGATTTAAAAGTCGATGAATATGTGACAAAACCTTTTTCTATAAACCTTCTTCTGAAAAAAATAGAAGCTGTTTTGAGGCGATATGGAAAAAGTATGAAAAAAGACGGGATTTTTTCTTACAGAAAGCTGAAATTAAATTCGGAAAGCTATCAGGCATGGATGGAGAATGAGGAGCTTTCCCTTACGCAAAAGGAATTTGAGCTTTTGAGAGAATTTCTTTTAAATCAGGGCAGGGTGCTTACGAGAGGACAGCTCCTGGATGCTGTGTGGGGAATGGATTATTTTGGAGAGGAAAGAATTGTAGATACTCATATAAAAAATATCAGGAGAAAAATGAAAGAAGATTATATAGAAACGATCAGAGGGGTGGGATACCGGATTGCGAAATTACATTAAAAGAAAATTAAGCTGGAAGATTTTTCTTCTTACAGCAGTGATCTTACTTGGAATTTCCGCGCTTACTTACGGATTTGTGGCATATTTTATGCCCGTAATATATACGGAAACCCTGAACCAAAATCTGGATAAACGGGCAGAAAATCTCTCGGAAGTTCTCCAAAATTATAAAAAGGAGCAGGGAATGGAGCTGATTCAGGAATTCAGTATGAATTCGCAAAGCGGGATTATGGTTCTGGACGATAAGGGAAAAGTTGTATACGAGCAGAGTTATCCTTTTTATGAAGGAAGCTATGCTGTGGAGATGGCAGGAGAAGATACTATGGCAACTGTGACAGAATCAGCTGTAGTAGAAACCGATGTATCGTTAAGCATGGAAGAACTGGAAGAGCAGGCAATGGGAAGGTATCGTCTTTCTTTTTCAGGAGATACAAAAGACTATACTCTTCTTGTTTTTGGCTCGAGAGAGCAGGTAAACCAGACAAAAGAGGCTCTGACAAAGGTGCTGCCCTGGCTGATTCTGTCTGTATTTCTTGTTGCTTTTTTCATATCTGTTTTTTATTCGCGATATTTAACAAAGCCAATTCTTTATTTAAGCCATATTTCTCAAAATATGGCACAGCTTGATTTTAAAGTGCAAAGTACATTAAAAAGAGAAGATGAAATAGGAATCCTTTCCGGAAGTCTGAATACACTTGCAGCAAATCTGGATTCTGCTCTTACAGAATTAAAGGAGACCAATAAAAAGCTGAAAAGTGATATGAAAAAGGAACGGGAGCAGGAAAAAAAGAGAATGGAATTTTTTGCGGCTTCTTCCCATGAGCTGAAAACTCCTGTCACGATCTTAAAAGGGCAGATAGAAGGAATGATAGAAGGGGTAGGAAGCTATAAGGACAGAGATAAAAGCCTTTTAAGGGCAAAAGAGGTAACAGAGACACTTCAGGATATGGTACAGGAGATTTTGATGATTTCCAAAATGGAGGCGTCCGGATTTATATTGAAAAAAGCAGATACAGATATGGCAGAACTTTTTCGCATTCAACTGGCAGATTTGACGCCTCTTTTTGAGGAAAAACATATGAAGATGGAAGTGCATCTCCCGGAATCTTTAAAATGTAAAGTAGATGCTGCTCTGATGGAAAAGGTGATCAGGAATATTCTTGTGAACGCTGTCCGGTATTCTCCAAAAGGTGAGAAGATTTATATCCGCCTTTTTCAGGAAGAAAACTCTGTTACAGGACAGGTAGAAAATTTCGGGGTGCAGATCCCGCCGGAAAAAATAGATAAAATATTTGATGCTTTTTACAGAGTTGATACTTCGAGAAACAGCAGGAGCGGGGGAAGCGGTCTGGGCCTTTATATCGTAAGGGAAATTCTGGAATTGCATGAAGCATCTTATAAAATAGAGAATACAGCCTCAGGAGTGCAATTTACATTTCGACTTTTTTCGGAGAAGTGATTCTTCACAGAAAACACAAAATATCTACATATGTGCTACAAAACACGGTGTTATTTTATAATCATCAAAACGAAAGGAGCATATAGAATATGAAAAAACAGAAAGTAACAGCAGGTGTTCTGGCAGCACTTATAGGAATCACAGGAACGACGGGTTATCTTCAGGAGGTTAAGGCAGTTACCTTTGCATACAGTGACGGGGAAATGCAGACCTGTAATTTAGAAGAAGGTACAGTAGAAACAGTGGAAGAAGATACAAATGAGGTATCCCGGGAAAATGTCAGCATATCGGTGGAAGCTTCAGAGGAAATGGCAGAGGACAGCGGAATATACACATACGCCGCAGGAGAAAACGAATTGCTTCAGGCAGTAGGCATCGACTGGGACGAGAAGAAAAAGAGTTACGTTTACGACGGAGAGCGTCTCACAGCAGTATGGGTGGAAGACGGAAGCTTTACCAGTTTTGACAGTGAAACAGACGACGGAATCTGCATTTACATTTCGAAGGAGAAAAAGGACAATCAGGTGATTCTGGAAGCGCATGAGATGTCTCCGGAGGAATTTGCAGAGTTCTATAATGAAAACAATACGGACGGAAATAAAATTTCTGTCAGGAAATCACAGGATTCATAAAATATCAGCAGAAGTACCGGTTGGAGAGATTCAGCCGGTATTTTTTACTTTATAGGAAAGTTCGATCTTTATCAAACTTTTAAATGAAAAAAGCCTGCACAA
>URHH01000210.1 GCA_900547615.1 uncultured Blautia sp.
TCCTTCGACGGAGAGGAAAAAGGACGTCTGGCTCTGTTTCTTGAAAAGCTTGTGAAAGTAAAATAAAAAATAAGATAGAAAATAAGGTAAGAAAAACCCGGAACAAACCTGAACGAGAGTGAACAGGCGTGATTCCGGGTTTGTTTTATTGCTGTTTATTTTTGAGAGTTATTTGCGAAGAAGCCATAAGAAGCCAAAAGCAGGAACATTTATACCTTTTGCTTCTGTTTCCCGTCCGGAAATCAAATCTGTATAAATGCCGTCTTCTTCATTGATCCAGGCAGTTTTATCGTATTCGCTGAAATTGTAAATGCCGATGAATTTTTCTTCATCTGTTTCACGCACGAGAGCAAGAACAGAAGAGTCCCAGGTTTCTATCGTGCGGGCGGGAACAGAGGAGTTAAATACCTTGTGTGAGCTGCGAACCGCTTTTAACCGGTTAAGAGAAGAAAAAATCTGTCCCTGTACAGTGTGCGCCAGCTTTCTGTTTTCAGCCAGAGTTTTATTAAAATCTCCCGCATGAAGAGAATAATCATTTAATTTTCCGATTTCATCGCCGCTTAACAGAACCGGCATTCCCGGAAGTGAGAGAAGGAGACTGTGAAGCGTAATGTCGTAGAGAACCGCTTTTTCAAGGGAAGGGGAATTTCCTTCAAAATCTGCTTTTTCAATTCCGCAGAGAGAAGCGGCTGTGCCGCGCACTCCTTCTTTAAATGCTTCTCCTCTTGCAAAAGAGCCGGGATATTTGCCGGTAAAGAAATCGTTTAAGTATTTTTTGTGAGGAGTCTCTTCCATAGCGCAGTCCTTTAAATAAGAATAATCCAGATTCCATCGGATTTCATCGTGGTTTCTTAGAGCGTTCAGGAACACGCAGTTCTCAGAGAGAGAAGCGCGTCTGTCTATCTGACGGCGGAGAAGAGATGTGTCTCTTGTTGCTGCTGTGTGCCAGATGTCCGCCATGTTTTCAGAGGAAAACAGAAGATGGAAGACAGGGCTTTCAGGTGTTCCAAACCAGGAAAGAGAAGATTCCTTTTCCATATCTGTTTTTCCGAGGAGAAGAACTCCGGGGCATACGATCTCACATACAAGACGCATCATGCGGCCAATAGAATAAAATGGAGGAAGCGGGCTTACACATATCATGTCTGCTCCCTGATCTGCAAGAGAGAGCAGCTGAAAAATCATGTCGTTAAAAGCGGCAGGTGAAAAACTGTCTGAACTCTGTGCAGATTTTGCGGAAAAATCGAAAGAGAGGTCGGAACAGAGGCAGATGCCGCGGCTGTGGGCGCGGGCGGAAAAGGCAGAACTGTCTTTTTTAGTGCCTCTTAAGAAAAGGAAATTTGCACGGCATTCTTCCGCGTAATTTAACAATTCATTTTGCGCTTCCGCTGTTTCCGGAAGAGAATCTCCGTATATTTCCATTCCTGACAGGTGTCCTTCCTGATACCAGGCAGGATTTTCTGCGCGCTCTGTATCGGATTTTTGAAGCTCCTGATTTCTTTTGTCATAAAAATGTCTCATCTGTAAAGTCAGATCTTCCAGATAAGAGAGGACGTCTTTTGAATTTTCGTAAAGTTCACAGTAAAGCCATTTTAGTTCATCGTAGCAGCGGGAAAAGCGCTGCTGATAAATGAAGTCCTTTTCCGGGGCTGCGGTGAGCCGTGGTTCTTTCTGATTTTCAGTCGCGATTTTTACAGGTTCTGCCTTCTGTGTGCTGATTTTTATATAATCTGTTTTCTTTGTTTCCAGTCGTGAAGCTGCAGCAGCCTTTTTCTTCTGGAGTCTTTTACTTGCCATAATATTTCCTCCTGTTTTAAAACTTTTTAAAACTTAATGTAACAATCTTACATTTCGTCAGGAAAAAAGTCAAGTTCAGACAGTAAGGAAGGGCAATCTGAGAAATTTTGTGAGGTTTTTTAGAAAAAGTCTTGAATTTTTGTTCTGAATTCGGTACAATACTCCTAGGTTGACGTTTCTTTAACAAATAAAGGAAACGCCTAATTACCATTTAATTCATAGGAGGAATTTATCATGGCAGTAAAAGTTGCAATCAATGGTTTTGGACGTATCGGTCGTCTTGCTTTCCGTCAGATGTTCGGAGCAGAGGGATTTGAAATCGTAGCTATCAACGACTTAACATCTCCGGCAGTGCTGGCTCACTTATTAAAATATGACTCTACACAGGGAAGATACGCTCTGTGCGATAAAGTTTCCGCTGGCGAAGACTCTATCACAGTAGACGGAAAAGAAATCAAAATTTATGCAAAAGCTAACGCTGCAGAACTTCCTTGGGGAGAAATCGGGGTAGATGTAGTTCTTGAGTGTACAGGATTCTACACATCCAAAGATAAAGCACAGGCTCATATCGACGCTGGTGCAAAACACGTTATCATCTCCGCTCCGGCTGGAAATGACCTGAAAACAATCGTTTACAATGTAAACCACGAGACATTAACAGCAGATGACCACATCATCTCCGCTGCATCCTGTACAACAAACTGCTTAGCTCCAATGGCGAAAGCATTAAATGACCTTGCAGCAATCAAATCCGGTATCATGTGCACAATCCACGCTTACACAGGCGATCAGATGACACTTGACGGACCGCAGAGAAAAGGCGATTTAAGAAGAAGCCGTGCAGCAGCAGTAAATATCGTTCCAAACAGCACAGGTGCTGCAAAAGCTATCGGTCTTGTTATTCCGGAACTGAACGGTAAATTAATCGGTTCTGCACAGCGTGTTCCAACACCAACAGGTTCAACAACTATCTTAACAGCAGTTGTTGAAGGAAACGTAACAAAAGAGCAGGTTAACGCAGCTATGAAAGCAGCAGCTAACGAATCCTTCGGATATAACGAAGACGAAATCGTTTCCAGCGACATCGTTGGTATGAGATTCGGTTCTCTGTTCGATGCTACACAGACAATGGTTCTTCCATTAGACAACGGCACAACAGAGGTACAGGTTGTTTCCTGGTATGACAATGAGAACTCCTACACAAGCCAGATGGTTCGTACAATC
>URHH01000211.1 GCA_900547615.1 uncultured Blautia sp.
TACAATACTTAAAAATTCTGCCGAACGCTTTTTTTTTTCCCCGCCGTTTTTTACTGATTTTCATTTCCTTTTTGCTGTGCCAATCTCGTGATCTGCTTCAGACCGGAACTGATCAAAGTCAATGTTACGACCCATGCCAGTACGATCAACACAATATATTTTCCATAGGCTCCCAAAAACTGTAACGGACAATCCCAGACTCCGTGAAGAATAACGGAAATCGCGAAGAAGAACAGAAAACGTCCGCTGATCAGCTGCTGTATATTAAACATCTCTTCTCCCTTTGCTGCCGCCAATGCCGCACCTGCGATAGCCGTCCACACCACATGCCCGCCGACTGCCAAAACGCCTCGGAGCAGTGTAATATCCATCATTGCCGAATCTGCTCCGGTTGACAACAGGCATTGGAATGCATAACCTGCAGATTCAAATACGGCAAATCCTGCTCCCACGCATGCACCCAGCAGCAATCCGTTCAGAATATACTTGGAGTTTGTTTTCCGCATATAATAAGCTACCACCACAATTTTTCCGGCCTCTTCCACAAAGCCGACCAGCATCGCTCCCCCGTAGGAAAGATCTCCCGCTCCCGTAATATTATACAGGATCAACGTGCAGACCAACGACAAAACTCCGCCGACAAAAAACATAGAAACCACGCTGAATATACTGATATTTCTCGGGGCATTAACTTCCCAGAAAAAGATCAGCAATGCAAACGGAACCGTCATCGCTCCCATAAAAATGAAGCCCGGATAGGCATTCGGATTATGAAACTCAATCAAAATAAAATACAAAATAAGACTGGTAACGGCCAAAAACAGAAGTACTCTGGAATACAGCCATGGTTTTGGCCATGTCGCTGTGATTTCTGATTCTTTCGGTGTTGTTTTCTTTGTTCCGGCAATGAAAAGCTCTTCTGTCTCTTCCATCGTATGCTTTTTAAACACCTCCGATACCAGATCCGACAAATGCACCTTCACCGGTCCGCTTTCACCGATTTTTTCATTCAAAGTGCCTGCCACTTTGTCAAAACCACTCTTCACATAATCTGCAGCACTTACGTTACTGTGTACAGCCCCACCGTTTCCTTTTTTTGCCGCCATAAGATCTCTGCCACAGCTGCTGCAGAATCTTGCACCCGGCTCCAAGGTTGCCCCGCAAAACAGGCAGAATTTTCCTTCCTGCCTGGTCTGTGTTTCCTGCTTTGTTCCGCATTTGGGACAAAACTTTGCTTGATCACTTAAAATATTCCCGCAATTTGGACACATTTTTCCCATAGTCTTTCTCCTTTGTCAAATATTCCGTTCCAATTATACTCCTACCCCATTTTTCTGACAAGTCTTTCTCCCAATTCAGATAATTCTGTCCCTTTCTCTCACTTTCTTTTTGACATGCCTCCTGAAACAGATTATTATAGAAGAAAATACCAGAATATTTTATTTCAACGAAAGAGAGGATCCCATTATGGCAAACTATTCTGACGAATCCACTTATTCAACTGCGTCCGGAATTGACGGCTTAAAGTACGTTGTTCTTCAGGTTACCTTAAAAGAAAAATTTCTCGGAACCGGATCCGGAAACTTATCGGCTTTGGAATCCGTTTTAAACGAACAGGCTGCCAAAGGCTATCGCCTACACACGATCACGACTGCGTCTGCCACCAGCAGCGGTTTTTTAGGCGGTGACCGTATTCAGGCCACCATGGTATTTGAAAAAATTCTTTAATGCCGTTTTTCCGTCTGTTCCATCAGCCTTGAAATCTCTAAGACTTTACGACCGGTAAGTTTCACTTTTCCCGGCGTATGTACAGCCCGGTCAATCTCGCGGGTATTCCTCAGAATACATCCGCTGTTTACCGGGCTGTTTCGATATGGAAAGCGAACAATCTGCATGGTAATGCCGGCATATCTCATGGAGGCTCTGGAAAGGGACCTCGGATTCACGATTTCAGGCATTCCTTCGCTGTTAAGTCACTTCGTAAAATGGTCTACAACAAAGAGGATATAGTTCTTTGATGATGTGACAAGCCACACCCTGAATGCAGCACCCATCTACAATGATGTCTTTCATCTTCTTGTTTTCCGGATGGAGAATGATTTTCTTATTCTCATCATCTCGGAAGTAGCGTTTCAATGTATTCTGATTATCCACAAGGGCAACTACTATATCGCCCTCTTTGGCTTCTACCTGCTTTTTAACAACCACAAGGTCGCCGTCATCAATCCCTGCTTCAATCATAGACTGACCGCTTGCTCTTAATATGAAGAAATCTCCTTTGCCGAAAATAGCAGTAGGAAGTGATACATATTCTTCAATATTTTCTTCCTCATACTGAGGACTGCCACAAGGAATAGAACCTACAATCGGTGTCTGTGTCTGTTCGCCACTGTACTTACGGGTCACATTGGTGCGAATCTCCTGCCCGTCGTACTCAATCATATTCTTCTCAGCCATCTCTACTAAGTATTTGTATGCTGTACCTCTGGCAATACCAACTGCTTCAGCAATCTTTGTAGTCGATGGGGATTGTCTGTTTTGCAGGTAATAATCCTCGATATACTTTTTTATCTCACTCATAAGTTCAGGACTCTTACTTCTCATACCTGCACCTCGCTTTCTTTTCTATCGGAAGCACTTTGCTTTCGATAGTTTTATTATACCTGATACGAAAAATTTTTCAAGTAGGTTTTTCGCAAAAGAAAAGAGGTGTCGCAAATCTACGACACCTCTTTTCTTGAGTATTGCTACTCTGCCTGTCAGTCATTTATTCTAATCTCGTCAATCTCCAATATCGCAATGGAACACTTTACAAATTCTCATAAGGACATCAAGAGATACTGTTTCGTTCTTATTCAATTTCGTCGCAACAGATGATGAAATCTCTGCTGCACGCATTAAATCCTGTCTTTTCATCTGATTATCAATCATAAGTTTTTGAAGTTTATTATAGCTTATTCTCATCTGTAACTCGGATACATCGGTGAGCCATTTCTCATTCGGTTTATCCGCATG
>URHH01000212.1 GCA_900547615.1 uncultured Blautia sp.
CGGGAATCGAGAAAAACCCTCCTCGCCGCCGGGGGCCCCCCCAGCCACAGCGATGAGGTAGTGGAATACCTTCACAGCCAGAATGTGGAAAACATTGACTATATGATTTCCTCCCACTATGACGCAGACCATCTTGGAGGACTTTTAAAATGCCTTCAGAATTTTTCTGTAGAAAATATTCTCGGCGCAGACTACTACCAGGGCACTGATTTATATATGGATTTTGTAAATGCGGCAACTGCAGACGCCATTTCCATTCAGTACCCCAACCCCGGAGACACCTTTTCTTTTGGAACAGGAAGCTTTACCGTTCTTGCTCCTTCCGGGATTGACCCGAACGACAGCAACAAAAACTCCGTAGTAATCCGCCTTACAAACGGAAACAACAGCTTTCTCTTTACAGGAGACGCGGAAGAGACAAGCGAACAGGACATGATAAGCACAGGCAGAAACCTTGACTGCGATGTTCTCTCACTTGGCCACCACGGTTCCTCCAGTTCCACAACCTGGGATTTTCTGGAGGCTTCCACCCCTTCCTGGGCAGTAATAAGCTGTGGGGCAGAAAACAAGTACGGGCATCCTTCCGCTGATACTATGGGACGCCTTTCTTCCATGAATATCCCTGTTTTCCGCACAGATAAACAAGGCACTATTGTTGCCTTATCTGACGGAGAAAATATTTCCTGGAATCAGGAGCCGTGCAATGATTATTCCTCAGGAGATGTCTCCTCTGAAGTATCTTCGCCTTCTTCCGAAGCTTCCTCTGTTCCATCAGAGCAGCCGTCTGATTCCTCAGGCGCTATGGTCTGGATTCCTGCAACAGGAGAAAAATACCACAGCATTCCCGACTGCGGACGCATGAATCCCGATAAAGCTTCTCAGATAACAGAATCAGAAGCTATTGCCCGGGGATACGGTCCCTGCAGCAAATGCTTCTGATTCTCTGAATGTCGCTTTTATAAGATGCCGGACAAATTTTCCTGCATCACAACAGATATTTATGAATTAAATACACAGGCGTACAGCTCCACGCATGGCAGTAGCTGCTCACGATCGGATTTCCATAAGGAGAATAATCCGGATTTTCCGGCTCAAATGCCTCCCAGAAGGTATCAGCCCCCAGGCGGAGCATTTCTCCCCAGTAGGATTTCAAAAGGCGGATTGCCTCCTCCTGAAGCCCGGCTTCAAAAAGCGCTTCTGTCACATGATGGTACATATAGGGAGTTGCGATACCTTTTACAGGAAACAGTTCTTTTACGGCTCTTGTCATAATCGCCTTATTTTCCTCTTCACTCATCACATGAGCAAGCACCATCCACACCTGACTCGCAAGATTACACTCCTGTTCTTCTCCTGAGAGAAACATTCCTCTCTCCGGGGAAAACAGGATTTTTTTTGCATAAGAAACCATTTTTTCAAGGACAGCTTCATATATTTTTGTTTCCTCACCCATAAGCTTTGAGAGGGCAATAAACTGTTTCAGCACATAAATCATAACACCCTGCCCTGCTGTATCCTTATTAAATTCATTTGACCAGTCTATAAAAACAGGATATTCTTCCCGGTATACAAGACGTCCTGTTTCTTCTACCATAGAAAGAGACAGTTCCATCTGCGCCTTTGCAACAGGAAACAGCTCCTTTAAAAACTCCATATCCTCATGTGCCATTTCATAATCATAAAGAACAGAAATAAAGAAAAGACTGTAATCAAAAAGGAAGGTGTCGTCCGGGAGACAGGAAGGCTTTACAAATACATTTGCCGGGATTTTCCCCTCTGTTGTGTTCATTGCCCCGAACAGATAAAGACATCGTTTTACAAGCTCCACATTGTCAAAAGTCACATAATTTGCAAGCGCCTGCAGTCGCAGATCCCCGATCCACAGACGTCTGTCTCTTTTGGGACCGTCCTCAAATACGTCCTGCATACATTCTGCCAGAGTTTTTACGCTGACCTCATAAATCTTTTTCAGCTCTTCTTCCACTGAAATCTCTTTTAAGTTCCCGTAGTCTGCTGAAGTTTCTTTTACTACTTCCGGGTTTTCAAAAACTGCCTGCCACTTTGGAGAGGTATCCAGAACTTTCAGCTCCACATACCGGAAACTGTATCTTCTCGGAAGAGACAATTTTGCCGGAAGCTCGTCAAGGTGAATATACTCCTCCTGTATCCAGGATTTGCTGAGCCACCCTTCATAAGAGGAAGAATCTCCTGCAAGCTCCGCCGGAATCTCTCCAAAGCGGACGCGCATATATAAAGGCGCGTCCATAGGAGAGCCGACAGAAGAAATATCTACGGAAAAGCGTCCCACGCAATGTTCTCCGAAATCCAGGATAACAGAATCGTCTCGCTTCATTCCTAAAGAAGATAAATTTTCCGGAGAAAGCTCCGCCTCTTCTACGCCCCAGCCGTTTAGCTTTGTCTCATCTTTGACAAGCTCTGCAATCCTTTTTGGAACAGCTTTTGTCTTAAAAATCTCCGGGCGGTTTTCCTCTGCTTTTTTTAAAAGAGCTTCATTATGATTAAATTTTACGTCTCTGTTAATCTGAAAGGTAAATGCCATCTTCTATCCCTCGATTTCCTCTTTAAAATAATCCTGGAATTTTAACAGTTCCTCTTCCTCTTCTGTGTGAAGGACAAGAACCAGCGGTTTTCCCACGTCCATGCTGAAAATTCCCATAATGGATTTTGCATCTACAAGATATTTTCCCTGCTGCAAATCTACATCGTAATCGCATCGAAATGCAATTTTATTAAAATTCTGTATATCGCTCATTGTCTGAAAAAATACTTCTTTTTTTACCATGTCTTTTTTCACTCCTTATTCTGCTGACGCTGCTCAAGCTCTCTCTTTATCTGCGGATAAATCTTATCCAGATTGTAGAACATCATGATCACAATGGAGCACACAAGAAGGATCATTGGAATGTAAAGGTACATGGCGCGGATTGCAGTCACTGCGTTCGCACTCTGCACTGCT
>URHH01000213.1 GCA_900547615.1 uncultured Blautia sp.
GCTCTTGTAATTCCGAGAATGGAAATTCCAAGACTTATGTAAGTAAGAACTACTGTATAATCATAAAACCCTAACATACGGGTCTCCCTCCTTTTTCTCTTTCTCCTTTTTTTCTCCCGATAATAAAATGCGCCGCGCAGGTCATCACCGCACTGATAAAAAGCTGTCCGTAATAGGAAATCCCTCTGCTTAAAACCATCGAGGTCAGCATGGCTTCTCCAAATACAGGCGCAAACATTACCATATAAAGTGTTTCACTGATTCCCATACCTCCGGGAAGGGGAAGCATATCTACAGAAACAGAAATCACAGACTGCAGAAGCGTAATTGCAAAAATTCCATATGTATGAAATCCCATTGCCCGATAAACCCAGTATGTGATGGTAAACAGTATGACCCTCTGTACAAAGGTGATCAAAAATACATTTGCCATGATCCTCTTATGCCCTGCCCAGAATGCCGCTGTCTCATGATACAGATCCATAGACTCCTCAAGTTTACAGAGACGCTCCGGTTTGTGCTTCAAAAGATGAATTTTTTCCAGAAGCTTCATTCCTCTTATCATAAGGCACTTTGCAAGCCCCGGCGCAAATACGAGAATCAGCATAAAACTTACGCAAAATATATTTAAGCCCACTCCAAGATAAAACACCCACATCAGATTTCCCATATATTCTCTCAGAAACCCGCTTCCCAGAATGCAGACTCCGATGCCGATCACAACCAGAACCGCCTTATACGTGATCGTCACGATCATAAGAACAAGCGTAGTGACGGGAATGGGCAGCTTATCTTTTTTCATATAATAAATCTGCATGGGCTGTCCTCCTGTGGCAGAAGGCGTAATGCAGCTAAAGAAAAATCCAACAAAAGAATACAGCGCACAGTGTGTCATTTTTACCTTTGCCCCAAGGCTTTTCATCATATAATAAATAATAACCGACTCTCCCAGAATAAACAGCACCACACAGATAAGGGACAGAAAAAGATACCCTTTGTCTGCTGTGCGGGCAGCCGATAAAATTTCATTTATGTCCTTTCCATGAAAAACAAGATACATGGTCAGACAGAAAACCGTCAGTAAAAACAACAGGTTTATCATTGTCTTTTTCTTATTCATCATTCATTTTCCTCTTTCATCTCCTCCCGAAAACGTCGGATTTCGACATTTCTGTTTCAGTATATCATATCCTCATGCAAAAGCATATGATAAAATATACAAAATTGGAGGTGTATTATTTGAAACCACTTCTGGAAGTACGGGACATCAGTCTCACGTATCACAGTATTAACGGGGAAATCAAGGCCCTTTCTCATATATCCTTTCAGTTGATGCCCGGAGAATTTCTCGCCATTGTCGGACCTTCCGGCTGTGGAAAATCCACTCTTTTAAACCTGATCGCAGGGCTTTTAAAAACAGAGCAGGGAGAAATCCTCATGGACGGCATTCCCGTATCACAGGGAAATTCAAGAATCGGATACATGCTTCAGAAAGACCATCTTCTGGAATGGAGAACCATTTACAAAAATGTCCTTCTTGGTCTGGAAATCCGAAAAGAGCTGACCCCGGAAAAACTTGCTTATGTAGAAGAGATGCTTTCCTCCTACGGGCTTGACAAATTCCGCAGTGCAAAACCTGCCGAGCTTTCCGGTGGAATGCGGCAGCGTGCCGCACTTATCCGGACCCTTGCCCTGAAACCGGATCTTCTTCTTTTAGACGAACCGTTTTCTGCTCTTGATTATCAGACACGCCTTAATGTCAGCGACGACATCGGAAAAATCCTGAAAAAGGCGAAGAAACCGGCAATTCTTGTAACCCACGATATTTCAGAGGCAATCAGCATGGCTGACCGGATTTTAATTCTCACAGCCAGACCCGCCTCTGTCAGAAACATCGTTCCCATTCATCTTGATATAGAAAACCGCACTCCGCTCTCCTCGAGAAATGCGCCGGATTTTAAGTCTTATTTCAACCTTATCTGGAAGGAGCTGAACAAAAATGAATGAGCCCTCTCCCGCTCAGATACAGTTTCTAAAGTCTAAAAAACGGGAAAAACAGTTTATTTTTACAGCAAGATGCCTGATTTTCATTGTTTTTCTGGTATCCTGGGAATTAAGTGCAAGAACGGGAGTCATTGATTCCTTCATTTTCTCAAGCCCTTCCCAGATTATTTTTTCTTTCTGCCATATGTGGCAGGAAGAAGAGCTTTTTACCCATATTGCCGTCACATTAAAGGAAACGCTTCTCAGTTTCCTTTTTGTCGTGATCTTCGGAACAGGCGCCGCTGTTCTTATGTGGGGAATGCCAAAGCTTTCCAGAATCTGCGAACCGTATCTCGTAGTATTGAACAGTCTTCCAAAATCTGCCCTTGCCCCGCTTCTTATTGTGTGGCTCGGGGCAAATCAGCGCACCATTGTAGTTGCCGGTATGTCCGTTGCCATTTTTGGCACAGTCATCAACCTGTACACCGGCTTTCAGGAGGTTGATCCTGAAAAACGGAAGCTGGTAAACACGCTGGGAGGCGGAAAAAAGGAAGAACTTTTCAAAATTGTACTTCCCTCCTCCATACCTCTGCTTTTAAGTATTATGAAGGTAAATATCGGTCTTTGCCTTGTGGGCGTCATCATAGGGGAATTTATAGGCGCCAGACAGGGGCTTGGATACCCTTTTATTTACGGAAGCCAGACCTTTAAGCTTGACTGGATGCTTACCTCCATTTTTATCCTCTGCGTAATTGCCATGACTTTATACGGCATACTGGGATTTGTGGAAAAACGTTACCGGAAACATTTCTGACCGGTTTGCCTTCTCATATATAAGAACGAGACAGAAGCGATTCTGGATTCAGAACGCTTCTGTCTGCACATATAATTTTCTACATTTTTTCTTCTTTTATCTGTATTTTTTTGTTGAATTTTGTCATTTTTC
>URHH01000214.1 GCA_900547615.1 uncultured Blautia sp.
TGATATCAGCGTCTCTCATTACCTCATTGGTCAGCTCCAGGGAAGGAACGTCGATCCATCCAATGATCCCCTCAGGAGCGCCTGCCTTAACAGCAGCCTCCAGCACAACCTTGGCAGCCTCAATGGTACTCTTCTTTGCTCTTGGATGTGGGGAAATGATGATGGCATTGCGTGTCTTTAAGGAAATCAGTGTCTTAAAGATTGCAGTGGAGGTTGGGTTTGTAGTAGGGATAACAGCTGCGATCAGGCCGATTGGCTCTGCAATCTTCTTGATACCGTACTCCTTATCCTCCTCAACCACACCAACGGTCTTTGTATTCTTGTATGCATTGTAGATATACTCAGCTGCGTAGTTGTTCTTGATTACTTTATCCTCAACCACGCCCATTCCGGTCTCTTCTACCGCCATCTTTGCCAGCGGAATACGCATCTTATTCGCTGCGCTTGCTGCTGCGAAAAAGATCTTATCTACCTGCTCCTGTGTGTAGGTTGCAAATACCTTCTGAGCCTCGCGCATTGCTGCCATCTTGGCGTTCAGTCCCTCTACGCTGTCAATGATCTCCGGAACTACCTGCTCGGTCTTCTTTGCCATTTCCATTTCCTCCATTTTCCTTGTGTTTGTGTTTGTATTCGGAATGTTTGTCAATTTATTAACAATTTAACTATCCGCATTATATAACATCGTTAAAAAAATGTCAACCATATTTTTTCTTTTTGATAGTGTAACTTTACCTGGGGATTCATCTAAACAGACCTTACTCACATATCTTATTGATTGCTGGATAAAGATATAGCTTCGCTAATCTATAATTGTTCAGCCTGGCTTGTACTGCATCCACATATTTTCCATTATGTTTTTTCGTCTGCTTCTCCCAGTGTATCAGCTCTGCTGCACTCAGGATCTTTTCTTCCTCTCTCTTTTCCTCACACTTCCTCTCTTCTGACAGCAGTTGTTCCATCTTTCCTCCATTTTTCCAATATATTCTCAAAAATGAAAGCTTTTTTGCTCCTTCTTTGCTCCAACCCATCGGGCGGGAACTCATCCTCGATGATATCACATGGCTCACATGGCTTTCCGTACTGCTTCCCAGCACTCCCGCCTTTTTTCCTACACGGTTTCGGACTCCTTTCCAGTTCCTTTTTATATATCCATAACTATTTTCCAGTTTTTTCCCTTCCTTCTCTTCCAGTACCGCGGCTTTCTCTTTTACCCACTCCTCCAGTTCTTTCTTTTTCCCCTCTTTTATCCACTCATTTACTTCTGCTTCACGCTCTGGCTCTCCCGTACTCCGCACCATCCGTTTCACATACTTTTTCAGATGGAATCCATCCAGCACAAAATCTGCTCCTAACAGTTCCATTCCTTTCTTCATCCAGCCTCCTCCATCTGACTGGAAGTATATCGTTTCAAGGGAATCCGTATCATACGTTTCTTCAATATATTCTTTTACTTCTTCCCACAAACGTTTATTTTCCTCTCCTGTGTAATACCCTCCAAAATACTTCCGGTGTTTCAGACTTCTACGCTTTCCCTCCGTTTCAATCCCTTCATGTACATACACCAGTTTTATGATGCGGCCATTATCCCCATGCCCCTTAAAACGTTTTATGTCTCCTTTTTTCTCATGGAACTGCAGTGCGATATGATCCTCATCTGCTTCTACATACAGCTGCTTTACACGGCGTTTTTCCTGATCCTGACCGTTTGTCTGCCGGATACATTTTAAACGGTGGACATGGCGCATCACGGTCTGGCCGCTTACCGGATCCTGTTCACTGGCCGTATAACCAGCTTTTCGGTAACTGCTCTGGGCTGCCTCTTCCAAAAGACGGCACTCCAGATCACGGCTGATCCTTGCATGGGGCTGGATCCCCAGGATCTGGTCCAGCAGGTATGCCGTTTTTCCCGTTTCCTTGTGTTCAAAACGGGTATGGGTAAATCCGATCATCCCTACAGAAGTCAGCAGATGCTTTTTTGTCCGGTCTTTTATCCGCCAGAAGGCACGGCGTTTTATACTATTTTCCAGTATTGTATTACATTCTTCTAATAATTCGGAAATAACTGCGGCTCCAAACTTTCTTAATATCTGCTGGATTCCCAGGATTTGATCCGTCCAGTTAAGGGGATTTTTCATTAAATTTTTTTCACATTCTTCTAAATCTGCTATTCCATTTTCAATGAAATCCTGTATACTATAATACATAAGGCGATTCCTTCTTTCGTAAATGTTTTTGTGGTGATTACATTATACTATAAAAGGAAATCGCCTTATTTTTTTATTTCTTAATTTTCCCCAGATAAAGTTACACTATCTTTTCTTTTTTCAGGTTTTGCGCAAATTTTTAGTCTCAGAGCATACTCTTTCGATTCACCAATGGCAAAAAGATTGTTAAATATATAACACCATTTTGGATATTTTGTATAATTTTAAAACCTATCCACTGCTATTTTATAAATTATGGTAAAATATACCTGGCAACTATAAAAATAAAACTGTAACATAAGGAGTGATTTTCTATGTTTCGACCAATGCGACGATGCGGACAGCAGCTGGAGCTGAACGAATGTATTGAAATTCTGAAAGCAGAGCCCAGAGGAGTGCTCTCTCTTCTGGGAGATAACGGATATCCGTACGGTATCCCCATGGATCACTGGTACTGCGAACAAGACGGCAAACTCTATTTTCACGGTGCAAAAAATGGCCATAAAATTGATTCCTTACAGAGCTGTGATAAGGTTTCCTATTGTGTATATGACAAAGGCTTCCGTAAAGAAGGAGAATGGGCTCTGAATATCCGAAGCGTTATTGTATTCGGGCGAATGCATCCGGTCGCAGACATCCGGCAGGCAGAAACCATCTGCCGCTGCCTCTGCCGGAAATTCACTGATGATTCAGACTATATCGAC
>URHH01000215.1 GCA_900547615.1 uncultured Blautia sp.
TTTCATTACTATTTGTGCCGCCAACTGAAAGGCGGCGGAATGGAGATTTACATGAAAAACGAAAAAATAAGAGAGGTTGCCACAGATATTTTTGTGGAGATTCTGGGAAGTCTTTTGATTGCTCTGGCTCTTTATAACTTTGCGCTGGAAGCAAAATTTCCAATGACCGGTTTTTCCGGAATTTCCATGATACTTTACCGGCTTTTCGGGCTGCCGATCGGTCTTACTACCATTTTCCTGAATATTCCGGTGGCGCTTCTCTGTTATAAGCTTCTTGGAAAAGGTTTCTTTTTCCGTTCCGTCAGATGTATGATCATTTCATCTGTATTTATCGATTATATCGCGCCTCTTTTTCCGGTGTATCAAGGAGAAAGACTTCTTGCCACCATTTGTACCGGCGTGTTGGGCGGACTCGGATATGCCATGATTTATATGCGCAATTCCTCTACTGGAGGTTCTGATTTTATTATCATGGCGGCAAAAGCCCTGCGTCCGCATCTTTCTCTGGGGAAAATTGCCTTTCTTTCCGATGTGGGAATCATTCTTGCGGGCGGAATTATTTTTAAGGACGTAGACGGTATTATTTACGGTATGATCATCAATTATATTTTTGCCATTGCCGTAGATAAGGTAATGTACGGAATCAACGCAGGGAAACTTACCCTGATTGTGACAGACAAGGGACCAGAGATTGCAAAGAAAATTGACGATACCTGCGGAAGAGGAACGACAATTATCAAGGCAAAGGGCGGCTACCAGCAGGATCACAGAGACGTGGTGATGTGCGCCTGCAGTACGAAGGAAATGTACATGGTAGAAAAGGCTGTAAAAAAGGTAGACCCGATGGCATTTACGATTATTATGGAATCCAATGAGGTGCTCGGAGAGGGCTTTAAAAATACAAGGGTGGCGGAGATACCGCCGTCAAAACAGAAGAAGGAAGCCTGACAGATGAAGATGTGTGATAATGGGAAGCAAAGGAACTTATTTTTATTATGTGTAACAAAATTTCTTTCCGGGTTCGCAGGCTATATATATGATATAGGTATTGTGATTTATCTGTTTCAAAAAACAGAGTCTGTTGTGGTAGTAGGAGGCTTTTTTGTTTCTCAGTTTCTTCCGGCTTTTATTATTTTGATGACGGGAGGAATCATTGACAGATATAATAAGAAAATATTGATGATTCTCAGCAATACTGCAAAAGCAGTTTTAATGCTCATTTTATTATTGAATCAGGGAATATGGTGCATTTATATTGTCACATTTTTGATGAATCTGATTCTGGAATTTGAGAGTAGTACTGTCAGCGCTCTTATGGTTCATGTTTTTCCGAAAGAAAAATTATTCAAAGCAGCTTCCGTGGTTAATTTTCTGGAATCTTTTTATGTTTTGCATAGGTCTTGCGTCTCCTCTGGAAATCAGTATGATAGAAAAAACGCTTAAAATGCCATCTCACTGGTATGGAATTGGAAATGCGGCAGAAGGTGTAGGAATGCTGACTGCCTCCTTTTTCATTTTGCATAAAATGAAAAAAAATGTATCCTTCTTCTATAATTAGTGCAGGGCTTTTCAGCGCAGCATTCAGTTACGTTGTGATTGGAATCTCCGGAAATATAGGAATGTATTTTATAGGAGCATGTCTGGTAGGAGTTACCTCGACTTTTTGTCCTCTTGGATTTAAAACAGAAATGCAGATAGAAAGTCAGCCGGAAGTAATAGGCAGAACTTTTGCAGCTTCACGATTTATGATTTTATTATTTAGAATGGCAGGTTCGCTGATGGTGGGACAGATTCTGAAAATCTGTAATATTCGTATTGTATATATAGGAATTGCTGCGCTTTTATTTGGGACGGCTTTTCTTTACAGAAGTTATATGGAAAATAAAAAAAACTGAAAAAAATCCCCCTTTCCGAAGATGGAGAGAGGGATTTTTTTAGATGAAAATTTAAGCTGCAGCAGCGGTATCGGCAGGGACTTCTGTCTCTGCAGGAACTTCTGCACCAGGTTCCTCTGCATAGGCTTCTCCTGTTGTGTCTCCGTATAAGAGAGCCATCAGAAGCTCTTCCGGCATACCGGCTGTGAGAAGATTGTTTAATACAGGTTCAAGATTTAAGGTTGCGGCAAATCCGTTCATAGATGTCTCATCACTTGCGTCATATACATTTTCCAGAGCGGATAAATCCGGGATTTCCATATCACTGGAAGGAACCATGTTTACATCAAGGGTTGCAAGGGCAGCATCACTTGATACAAGAGAAAGAGAGTATTTCTGCTCTGCTGCCTGAATATTTACGTCTGCGTCCAGAGTAAAAGCGGACAGCATGGAATATAATTCTTCATCTGCGCCTGCAAGGCCTTCAGCTGCTTTAAAGCTGTATTTTCCGATAATAGAACCGGATTTTGCAGCTTCTGTGTCATAACCTGTTACATTTACGTGGAAGAGAATGTCGTTGTTATAGTGAAGAGTGTACATTCCGTCTAATTTTCCGTCGGTAATGGTTCCGCTTCCCTGGAGATCTAAGTAATTGGTACCATCAGAGAGGGAAATGATAAGACCACTGTTGTTATCCTGTTTTGGGTTCTGGTAAACGAAGCTTACTACAGAATCTTCTCCTGTCTGTGGGTCTGTACCGCCAAAAATGGAGGTTTCAAAACCTGCAGTTCTGCCATTTTCATCTTTCCATACGGAGAAGGTTAAGAAGCCTTCCTCGTCAGAGGGAACTTCATCGCCGCCGGAGGATTCAAGGGCTGCAATAAAGGAATCAAAAAATCCTTCTTCCTGAGCATAAAGGCTGCCAAGATTTTCAATCAGTTGTTTTAACTGCGCATCTTCTTTTGCGGCAGCAGCCAGATCCCTGCCCATTTTGTTTAAGATGCAGCA
>URHH01000216.1 GCA_900547615.1 uncultured Blautia sp.
TTTCCTCTGAAAGTGTGATCATAGCTGCCACATTTTCATTTTTCAGTTTTTCCACGCGAACTTCCAGTTTCTCTTTATTCAGATTTTTGCGGAAAAGATCGGTCAGTGCTTTTACTGTTTCTTCGTCGGCTGTCCCTTCCTCACGAAGCTCCTCTGTCAGATCCGCGTCAATTCTTTTGAATTTCAGATTCTGATCTTTCTGTTCCAGATGAGAAATAAACGGAGTATCAATATTATGTTTCAGAATTACAGCATCCTTGCCTGCTTCTTTAAACATATTGATGTACTGGCTCTGCTGCACTTCGTCTGTTACATAGTAAATGACAGTAGGTGTTTTCTCTTTCTCCTCTGCATTTTCCTCTGTCTTCTCTTCTGTCTCTGCCGGTTTCTCCGCTTCCTCTGCCGCCTTGTTTTCTTCTATACAATCTTTGAGTGTCAGATATTTGCCGTCCAGATTTTTAAAGAGAACATAATCGCTCATCTTCTCTGCAAATTTTGTGTCTTTAATGCAGCCAAATTTAATAAACGGACTGATGTCGTCCCAGTATTTTTCATAAGATTCTCTGTCTGTCTTACACATTCCGGTAAGTTTGTCTGCCACTTTCTTTGTAATATACTCGGAAATCTTCCGCACAAATCCGTCATTCTGCAGAGCAGATCTGGAAACATTAAGAGGAAGATCCGGACAGTCAATAACACCCTTCAGAAGAAGAAGGAATTCCGGGATTACTTCTTTAATATTATCTGCAATAAATACCTGATTATTATAAAGCTTTATGGTTCCCTCGATCGAATCATATTCTGTATTGATCTTCGGGAAGTAAAGGATACCTTTTAAGTTAAACGGATAATCCATATTCAGATGTATCCAGAACAGCGGCTCCTTGTAATCCATAAATACCTTACGGTAAAACTCTTTATACTCTTCATCTGTACATTCATTCGGATGTTTCGTCCACAGAGGTTTTGTATCGCTTAAGGAAACAGGACGTTTGTTGATTTTTACTTTCTCCCTTGCAGGAGAAACTTCCACAATTTCCTTTTCTCCGTTCTCATTTTCCTTTTCCTCTGTCTTTGCATCTTCATGAATATGCTCTACAATAACATCGTCATCTCTTAAATCTGCCTCGTCAATGGTCTCATATTCCTGTGGCGCATCTTCTTTTGAAAGATAAATATCAACCGGCATGAAGGAACAGTACTTCTCAATTACTTCACGCATTCTGTATTCGTTTGCAAATTCCACACTCTCTTCATTTAAAAACAGTGTAATTTCTGTTCCCGGCTCTGTTTTGCTTCCCTCAACCAGTTCATACTCTGTACCGCCATCGCAGGTCCAGTGTACCGGTTCAGAACCTTCTTTATAAGAAAGAGTATCAATATGCACCTCGTCTGCAACCATAAATGCAGAATAAAATCCAAGTCCGAAATGACCGATCATCTGGTCGTCTGTTGTCTTATCCTTGTATTTCTCAAGGAATTCTGTTGCGCCGGAAAATGCAATCTGTGTAATGTATTCTTCTACCTCATCGGCAGTCATACCGATACCATTATCCACAAATTTTAATGTTTTCTTTTCCGGATTTACAATGACCTCAATTTTTGCTTTATAATTCTCCGGAAATGTGTAATCTCCCATCACTTCCAGCTTACGAAGCTTTGTAATTGCATCACAACCATTGGAAACCATTTCCCTTACGAAAATGTCATGGTCGGAATACAGCCATTTCTTAATAATCGGGAAAATATTCTCACTGTTAATTGATAAACTACCGCGTTTTACTGACATGTAATTCACTCTCCTTTGATATTACTGTATTTCCCGTAACGTTCAAGACATATATTAATGCCTTCTGCAAAAAAAGTCAAGAGAAAAATTAGCACTCGTAAAAAACGAGTGCTAACAAAGTTTTTCTTTTATGAAATTTCTTTTACTTATTTTTTCTTTCTGCGGTATACAACAACACCAACTATACAGAGCGCTGCCACAGCCAGTATGATCACAAATGGAAGGATCATGGTATTGTCACCTGTCAGAACAGGTTTTTTCTGATTTGCCTTCGGAGTTGGAGTAACCGTTGCTCCTTTTCCGTTTGAAACGGAAAATTTCACCTGTTTTACATCAGTTGCACCTGTATTTTTCCACTTGCTTCCATCGTACTTCTGCTGATTAAACGTAACCTTTAACGCATAATCGCCGCTCTGTCCCATACGGAAGGTTGCGCTGTACGGTGCGCTTTCCCAGCTTCTGTCCTCAAGTACATTCCATTTCACCGGAAGGTAACGCATATCGCCTTTTACAGGATCTGCATTGTCCATTCCTGCGCCTACTGCCTCAAATGTAATCTTTGTCTCTGTTGTATATTTTCCGTCAGAACTGATCCCTGTAATTTTATTCTGAGAAGCGTCCGGCGCTGCTGCTGAACGCGCATTTACTGTTACTTTTACAGATGTGTAAAGAGAAACATTATCCGGATTCTCAATTCCTTTTGGAAGGCTTACAGTTCCTGTTACATCGAAGGTCTGGCTTTCTTTGGAAGATACATTATACGCACAGCCTGCCACGTCCCATTTTACATTCGCCTTCATTTTTCCGTTTGTTGTGTCAATCTCTACCGTTGCCGGAAGCTTTAATCCTGCCGCTGATTTCTCAGCGCCGTTTTTAATATCCTTAATGTCTGCCGGTTTCTGGATTCCTTTTAATTTTACTGTATTTTTTGTCACAAGGAAAGTAGCCGTCACAGATGCCTCTGCATTTTCCTGGCTTGTTATCTTAATCTCTTCCAGGTACTGTCCTTCTCCCAGATTTTTCTTTGGTGCAAGTGTAAAGCTGCCGCTC
>URHH01000217.1 GCA_900547615.1 uncultured Blautia sp.
CTAGTATAATCCACTTTAAATAACAAACTATTTTAATTCACATTCCTATTATGGTATAATTGAACCATCGGAGGTGCCAATTATGCCTAATACAATTAAAACTATTTCTTTAACAGATGATGATAAATCTTACTTAAATAAACTGCTGACTCAGAGCACTTTGGAAATTCGCGTTTATCAACGTGCTAGGATCCTTCTGCTCAAATCTGAGGGTGCATCTAACAAAGCAATTGCTGACAAACTGGATATTGGAATCAGTGTGGTAAAACGTTGTCTTAACAAATTTAAAGAGAACGGTGTTGAAGCTTCTTTACGTGATAACAAAGGCCGTGGAAGGAAAGCGGAAATTACCGATGACGATATCACCTGGGTAATCAGTAAAGCCTGCCAAAAACCGAAGGATTACGGCTATTCTGCTGAATTCTGGTATCCCATGAGTTTCAGGAAATTCATCAACTCTATAGCAGAAACGGAAGGACATCCTCGTATGGCAACAGTAGCTGAAACAACGCTTCGGAAAATTCTGAGCAATGCAAGGATCAAACCGTTTCAGGTGTCCTATTACTGCGAAAGACGGGATCCTGAGTTTGATGCAAAAATGCATGATGTCCTTGTTATCTACAAGCAGATTGAAATGCAGTTTGACAAGGATGGAAAACTGATTCCCTTTGAGAAAGATGCCGTACATACCCTGTCTTATGATGAAAAGCCAGGAATTCAGGCAATTGCTATCACAGGTGAAGACCGTCCACCGATTTTGAATACAAATAAAAGCAATGGCTATCAGCGAGATTATGAGTATGTCAGGCTGGGAATCCTCTCCCTGCTTGCAGCGATTGATTTGCTCTCAGGTGAAGCAATTCCATTAGTAAGTGAAACTCATAAAAGTTCTGACTTTGTGACTTTTCTAAAGAAACTTGATGAAAAATATCCAAAGAGCGATATGATTCGGATTATTCTGGATAATCACTCTGCACATACCTCCAAAGAAACCCAGGAATATCTGAATACGGTTTCTGGACGTTTTGAGTTTGTATTTACACCCAAACATGGTTCCTGGTTAAACATGATTGAAGGTTTTTTCAGTAAAATGACAAAGCAGATGCTGGGTGGAATCCGTGTGGAAAGCAAGAAAGAACTCGAAGATAGAATCTACAGATACTTTGATGAAATCAACAAAGAACCTGTGCCCTACAAATGGACATATAAAATGGATACCATCGATCTTTCTCAAGAAGATATTGATTCCATAGTGTATGAGGTTGTAAATGAAAAAGCTGCTTCAGCAGAAAACAAAAACAAAAAAGCACCAAAAACAATTTCACGAAAGAGAAAGTCTATCCAGAATTAGCATAAAATGCTAATTTGAAACAGGCTTCTAATTTGCGTGGATTATACTAGTATTTATGTATCATAAAAAGTACAGCCTGTTTATTGAGACTGCTTATTTTATCTGATACAATAAGGAAAATTGAGATTTTATTTTATAAGGAGGAATCAAGAATGAGAGGTGTCGAAACCCGAATTCAGGAAATCAGACATAAAATCTTTACAGAGGTTGCGCGTATGGCATATCATACCGAATGGTCTGTAAAAGATCGTATGGAAGCGCTTCCATACAAGATTATTCCCGGTGAAAAAGGAAATTTTAGGAACGATGTATTTTTGGAGCGTGCTATAGTCGGAGAGAGACTTCGTCTGGCAATGGGTCTGCCTTACCGCAGTGCTGCAGAGCATTCACCTATATCAGATGGAATTGAGGCTGCCGACAAAGATGAAACCTACTATACACCGCCTCTTATCAATGTTATAAAATTTGCATGTAATGCATGCCCTGAAAAAAGAGTACATGTTACAGACGGCTGTCAGGGATGTCTGGCTCATCCATGCATGGAGGTATGTCCAAAAGATGCTGTATCGCTGGATCGCACAACCGGAAAATCTGTAATTGACCAGGAAAAATGCATAAAGTGTGGACGCTGTGCAAGCGTATGTTCATATAATGCAATTATTGTTCAGGAACGTCCATGTGCAAAGGCCTGTGGCATGGATGCCATTTCTTCTGACGAAAACGGCAAAGCAAATATCGATTATGACAAGTGTGTTTCGTGCGGACAATGCCTTGTCAACTGTCCTTTTGGTGCGATTGCTGATAAATCCCAGATTTTCCAGACTATCAGAGCTATACAGTCCGGTGAAAAGGTCTATGCTGCAGTTGCTCCTGCATTTGTTGGACAGTTTGGTTCAAAAGTTACTCCCGGAAAGCTACGTGCAGCCATGAAGGCTCTTGGTTTTGCAGATGTATTTGAAGTAGCTATAGGCGCAGACCTCTGTGCCAAGCAGGAGGCCGAGGACTTCCTAAAAGAGGTACCGGATGAACTTCCTTTCATGGCAACCTCATGTTGTCCGGCATGGTCAGTCATGGCTAAAAAACTCTTCCCTGAGCATGCAAAATGTATCTCAATGGCACTTACACCTATGACACTCACTGCACGTCTTATAAAGCAGCATAATCCAGATGCGCGCGTGGTATTTATCGGACCATGTGCTGCCAAAAAACTTGAAGCTATGCGACGCAGTGTACGAAGTGAAGTGGATTTTGTCCTCACATTTGAAGAGATGACCGGTATTTTTTCTGCAAAGCATGTTGATCTTGAAAACATCGAGGAAGATCCTGCAGGTGTCAGCGATGCTTCAACAGACGGAAGAAACTTTGCAGTCGCAGGAGGTGTGGCACAGGCTGTTGTTAATGTTATAAAACGTGATCATCCGGATCAGGAGATAAAGGTAGCAAATGCAGAAGGTTTAAAGGAATGCCGTCA
>URHH01000218.1 GCA_900547615.1 uncultured Blautia sp.
CTGGATCTCAACAGACGGATCTGCCACGCCCTTGCTGTCAAATACGCGGTTATCATAAATTGTCTTATCAAAGAAATACTTCTGGTTTGTGTAATCTCCTGTATATTCCTCTGCGGAGGTAAGGAAGCCTTTATTTGCCGCCGTTGCTGCAATGGAACGGGCGTCCATAAGAGCAACAGAAGAAATCTGTCCGTTCTGGATCTTGGAACCTTCGCGGTTCGGGAAGTTTCTTGTTGTATGGCGGATACTGAAGGCATTATTTGCCGGCGTATCTCCTGCTCCGAAGCACGGTCCGCAGAAGGCTGTTTTTACAACTGCGCCTGTTGCAAGCAGATCTGCAAGAACACCGTTCTTTGCAAGTTCCATATAAATCGGCGTACTTGCCGGATATACGCTTAAAGTAAAGGCGTCTGCTCCAATGCTGCTGCCCTTTAATATATCAGCCGCTGCACAGATATTTTCAAAACCGCCGCCTGCACAGCCAGCAATGATACCCTGGTCTACATAAAGCTTTCCATCTACTACTTTGTCCTGAAGTGTGAACGGAACTTTTCCATCAAGGCTTACCTGCGCCTTTTTCTCCACATCTGCCAGAATATCCTTAAGATTTGCTTTCAGCTCGTCAATGGTATACGTATTGCTTGGGTGGAACGGCATGGCGATCATAGGCTTGATCTCCTCCAGATCGATTTCCACGCAGCCGTCGTAATAAGCAGCTTTTCCCGGTTTTAACTCTTTATAATCTTCTTTTCTTCCATGAATTTCATAGAACTCTTCAATCTTCTCATCTGTCTGCCAGATAGAGGAAAGACAGGTTGTCTCCGTTGTCATAACGTCAATGCCGATTCGGAAATCCGCACTTAAATTTTTCACACCGGGTCCTACAAATTCCATCACTTTATTTTTTACATATCCGTTTGCAAAAACCTTTCCGATAATTGCAAGAGCAACGTCCTGCGGACCTACGCCCGGACGTGGAGTGCCTTTCAGGTAAATGGCAACTACACCCGGCATATTAATGTCGTATGTCTGAGAAAGAAGCTGTTTTACAAGCTCCGGTCCGCCCTCTCCCATTGCCATTGTTCCAAGAGCGCCGTAACGTGTATGGCTGTCTGAACCGAGGATCATTTTTCCGCCTGCTGCCAGCATTTCTCTTGCAAACTGGTGGATAACTGCCTGGTGAGGAGGTACGTATACACCGCCGTATTTCTTCGCACAGGTAAGACCAAACATGTGGTCATCTTCATTGATCGTTCCGCCTACTGCACATAAAGAGTTATGGCAGTTTGTAAGTACATAGGGAACCGGAAATTTCTCAAGCCCGGATGCGCGCGCTGTCTGAATGATTCCCACAAATGTAATATCATGTGAAGTCAGCTTGTCAAATTTAATCTGAAGCTTTTCCATGTTCCCGGAAGTATTATGGGCTTCCAGAATCCCGTATGCGATTGTATTTTTCGCTGCTTCTTCTCTGGAAACCGGAAGGGAAGCTGCGGATTCTTCTACAATCTTCTCGCCGTCTACGAGATATACGCCGGTATCATATAATTTCATAATCGTATCCTCCGTATATGAATGTTGGTTGTTGTTTCTGTGATGAATTTTATTATAGTAGATTTCCTGCTATTTGTCATCTCCTATTTCTTTTTCGACTTTTTCCATAGCTTTTTCCATAGCTTCAGCCGTTACCTTTTTTGCTCTTTCCATCACATTAATGGATTTAATTTTCCATTTTCCATCTCATATACTTCATCGCACAAAACATCTATATCTTCTCGATTATGACTCGCAAGTATAATCAGCTTTCCTTCTTTTTTCATACGTAAAAAAAGTTCTCTCATTTCTTGAACGCCTTTTTTATCCAGCCCATTCATTGGTTCATCTAAAATTAATATATCCGGTTCTTCCATAATTGCCTGTGCAATCGCGAGACGCTGACGCATACCCAGTGAATATTTTCCTACTGCACGTTTCAGTGCTGGATCCAGTCCTACCTTTCTCATAACAGAATATAAATACTGTTTATTCCGCCTGTTCCTAATAGTATACAGAAACTCCAAATTATGATAGCCACTCCATTTTCTCAAAAATCCCGGCTCTTCTATAATAATTCCTGCATTACACAACATATCTACTTCTTCTCCCATTACCTTTCCGTTTACCAGGATTCTCCCCGTTGTGCACTTTAAAAATCCACATATACATTTAAAAAGCACTGTTTTGCCACTTCCGTTATGTCCCACAATTCCATAAATTTTACCACCTTCACATCGAAGAGATATATCCTTCAATACTTTTGTATCTTTAAAATTTTTAGAAACGTTTTCTACTATTATAGTACTGCCCATAATCTTCTTTCTCACCTCTACTTCTTATACATCATCTTTCTCCCAATTAAACTCCATCTTTTTTACATGTACACATATAAAAATTCCCATTGTCATAATTCCAAGAATAAGAAATGTAATCATATATTGCAAAGAAGGTAACCAATAATATCCTAAAACCGGAGTCTTTATCTGGGCTATTTTTGCCCATACTGTAGGTATAAATTTCGCTAAAATGTACCTGATTTTTGGATGTGTGTTCACAACAAAAAATAACATAACTGCTAATGCAGTCGTTGTCGCAACCGCCAAAACACGATTACTATAAAGGCTTATCAAAAACATCATGCAACTTAAAAACATACAGATTAATATACAAATCAAAGTGCTAATAGCTATTAACTGTACAGGTGTATATTTTCCCATTATTTCATAGCGCAGCCAATGGCTGCAATCAAATAAAAAGAATCATCCATTCGTAGATGC
>URHH01000219.1 GCA_900547615.1 uncultured Blautia sp.
AAAGCCACAGCAGTGACAATTTTACAAACAAATCGCCTTTTACAACAGCAGTTCCAAACTCAGTAAAAAAATTACCAACAGCTTTAAAAAATCCGCCTGCTGCCTGGACTGCCGTCCTTTTATTCTGTTCTGCCATAAAGGTTTTCCTTTCCTTAAAAAAGACTGCAGAGTGTTTTATTCAATAGGAGCTGTAATACCTTCTACTAATGTATCAAGCGCTTTCTGGATTCCTTCCTCATCGCCAACAGAGAATTTACCCTGCGCAATATTTTCTCCGAAAGTCTTTGCAGGATCCCAGTATTTTCCGCCAACTCTCTGAATTACACCAAACTCAGACTGCTCAATTGCTGCGGAAATTGCAAGGTTTTCCTTTACTGCATCAGATTCTACTACAACTTTATTTGTAGGTCCGATTTCACGTGCCTCAAAACGCGCCTGCTGTGCTTCTTCATTTGTAAGGAACTCAGCGAGAACGGCTGCCCAGCCAATGTTTTCAGAATAAGCATTAACACCCACAAATTTATATCCGAACGCTGATTTCATCTGCACCTGTTCTTCTCCAATTGTAAATGTCGGAAGCTTTGTTGCCGCATATCCATCGCCGAATGCTTCCTGAGCTGCCTGTGCATCCCATGTTCCGGAAACAATAGCACAAAGGTCGCCTGATGCAATCTGGTTTGATGTATCACCGTCTGCAATCGCCATAAACGCCGGATTTCCAGCAATATTCAGCATAGATTCTGTTACCTGAACACCTGTATAACCATCAGGGCTTGTTCCGTTCCAGTCCATAGCCGTTGTTCCGTCATCATTTAAGTCTGTTGTAAATCCTGCTCCATAGAAAAATCCTGCGTTATACCAGCCAGATGCCAGAACCATACCAACCTGTTTGCCGCCTTCTTCTGCTGCTGCAAGAAGAGAATCCCAGGACGCAGCATCTTCAGGAGAAACTACAGAAGAATCATAATATAAGAAATAGCTGTTGTCTCCTGCCATAGGAAAAGCGTACATATCGCCGTCAATAGTTGCAGCTTCAACAGAAGATTCGCTGTTTGCAGCTTTTACATCATCAAGAGATTTTCCTGCAACAGCCTGAAAAGCTTCATCATACTCAGAGAGATCAGCAAGAGCACCTGCATTCTGAAGGTCGTAAATCTGATCGCTTGCAAATGCAAATACGTCTGCAGCAGCTTCAACATCTGTAAGAATCGTATCTTTTGCTGTTGACTCAGATTCTACACCAATCTGAATATCAAATTTCTGGTCTGAATAAGTTTCTTCAAATTTTCCTACAAGTTCTTTCAGTAAATCCTGATCTTCCTCTGCTCCCCAAAGTGTGAGGGCGATTGTTTCATCTGCCGCGCTTACGCATACAGTTGAAGAAAATGCAACTGCTGCTGCCATTGCTGTTACCAATACTTTTTTTGCTAATTTCATATGTTCTTCCTCCTTGAAATGTTTTTGCGCTGCTTTGCGCAACCGATTGCTCGTATTTTTAGTATATAACTGATGAAAGCTTCTGTCAATTATATATTATTGCAAAAAATAAGAGTTTATTTTTGTGTATTTTTACCAAAAACAAACTCTTGTTTCTTTACATGTGCGCAATCGCTTGCATTGTTTTTCTTTATCTCCTGTTTTTTACATGGTAGATTCTCTCAGTATCACCTGATAACCCGGCTGTCTGATTTTATCTTCTGTCACTTCACCCAAAATATGCAGAAGTTTATAACAGGCTTTTTTTCCAAGTTCCTTTGTATCAAATCGTATACTTGTCACAGACGGATTATCGAACTCAAGCTGACTATTATCATAAAAACTTGCAATTCTTATATCATCAGGAACTCGAATCCGGTTTTCTCTCAGACAGCCGATTACCTGCGTACAGATAAAATCATCCATACATACAATGCAGTCTGCACCCTTATCAAGAACCTGTCTGACTGCTCTTGATACATCAAGAAAACCGTCTGCATTCATAATCACAGGTGATTCTTTTATATCACGTCCGGCTTCTTTAAAAGCGTCTGCAAATCCCTGATAACGACTTTCCGTTACTCTATGCGTTTCACTTCCACCAATCAGAGCCAGCTTTTTATTTCCCTTCATAAGCAAAATAGAAGTAAGCTCACGACAGGCTTCTCTGTTTTTATTATCCACAGATATTACACTTTTATCTGGATTTGGTCCGATTACAACAAAAGGAACTTTTTTTTCTTTCAGATACTTCTGAGCAGAGGAACTAACTATCGCTCTGCTTAAAATAATTCCGTCTACCTTACGGTTAATTACAAGACGCTCAATCTGAGTTAAATCTTTCCCATTTACCATACAGAGCATAATATCATAATTACATTCTGCCGCAGCCTGACATATTCCAATGAGGCAATCTTTAAAGAAAGCAAATTCCATAGCCTCATACTCCACAGGAAGCACGACTCCCAGATTATAAGTCTTACTCTGAGCCAAACCCTTTGCCATCGCATTTGGACGGTAATCGTGTGTTGCAATAAAATCCATTACCCGCTTTGTAGTTGCCTTACTGATTCTTCCTTTGCCGGAAATCGCTCTGGAAACTGTGGTTTTGCTTACGCCAAGTTCCCTGGCTATATCTTCAATTTTATAAATCTTATTAATATTTTCTCTTTCCTCCATAATAACACCCCAATCCTGCGCAATCGCTTGCACATATAATAAGCATAACAGACTACAGAGGAAGTTACAAGGTATATTTCTGAGAAAATATATTTATGTGAACTTCCTTGATAATTAACTCTCGTTTG
>URHH01000220.1 GCA_900547615.1 uncultured Blautia sp.
TGCATATGGCCCGGAACGGTCACACGGCCCTCCTGGCCTGTCCGCTCTGTAATCTTAGCCCCCAGCTCATAGGCCACAGACGGATAGACGGGGCCGGACTTCTTCTTTTCCTTCAGCTCCTTCTTAGTCAGGGCCGCATCCTCTTTTGAGATAGCTCCCTCAGCCACAGCCAGTATAGTAAAATTCTTTCCTGCTTTCGTTCTCTTTTTGATGGCGTCTACCACCACATCGATATCATAAGGAATCTCCGGAAGCAGAATAATATCCGCGCCGCCGGCAATTCCCGCGTACAGAGTCAGCCACCCCACTTTATGTCCCATAATCTCCACAATGAAGACGCGTCCATGGGAGGCCGCTGTAGTGTGAATGCAGTCAATGGCGTTGGTCGCCACAGTAACTGCGCTGTCAAAGCCAAAAGTCATGTCCGTTCCCCAGAGGTCATTATCAATGGTCTTAGGAAGATGGATCACGTTCAGCCCCTCCTCTCTGAGCAGGTTGGCCGTCTTCTGGCTTCCGTTTCCTCCGAGAACCACAAGACATTCCAGCTTTAATTTATAATAGGTGTGCTTCATGGACGCCACTTTATCAAGTCCGTTCTCATCCGGTGTTCTCATCAGCTTAAACGGCTGTCTGGAAGTTCCGAGAATGGTTCCGCCCAGTGTCAGAATACCGGAAAAATCGGACGGCTTCATAATATGGTAATCCGCGTACATCAGACCCTTATATCCGTCTTCAAAGCCTACAATTTCCACTTCGTCATTGTATTTTTTATAAAGCGCTTTCGCTACGCCCCGCATGGTGGCATTTAAACTCTGGCAGTCGCCGCCGCTGGTAAGCATACCAATTCGTTTCATCATGTCACACCCTTTCTGTTTGTCTGTATATAGGTATTTCAGGTTACACTATACCCATTTTGTAATTATAATACAATCTTTTCTTGCGGGCAAGGAAAAAATCTTTACGGAAAGCTTAGGAATTATGCGGCTTTAAAAGGAAAAGGATATATTTTCCATGTTCCAATTTAAGTCACTGGAAAATATATCCTTTCCTTTTTAAAGCAGTTTTGTGCAAGGGCATATATACCCCCACAATGCAAAAATCTCCCCGGCATTATCCCGGAGAGATCAGTAATTCTTTATTATTTTAATCCGCACATTCTGCTTTGAATGCTCTTCACAGACGTTACCCTTGCAGTTAACTCGGCCCAGGCTCCCTCGCGGCACACGAGAGCTTCCACTTAGTGCTGCTGCATTCCTGCCCTGACACGGTTCATGGATTCCCATTGCGCAAGACCCAAACTTCAACGCCACTTACAAGGGGCAGCTCTGCAAACAAGCACCCTGGGCAGAATATCACCCCTGCTATAGCGGATTGCAGGTACAGGGCACCGCTAACTCCCCGGCTGTGCGGAAACTTTATAACATAATTATATTTTATCAGCTAATTCAGTATACACGGCAGGGGAGGTTTTGTCAAGACCGCGCCAAACGCCTGACACAATCTGCAGCACCAATGGGTTGACACGACATATGCATGAATTACTCCCCCCTTAAAATTACTATAAGAGTTCCAGATGCAATACTCTAACAACATAACAAAACGTATTTCTGGGCGGAAGTCCATTTTAATCATGCCAGACAAAAAAGATTGTTTATTCTACCAAGACACCTCCAAGCCTTTTTACATATTCCTTAAACTCCTTTTCAAATTGTTCAATTAACTTCCATTTTGGAGAATGGTGCTCCTTCAGTTTCAATAGATAGCACACTCTTGGAGGTGGCTCTGGAACAATTCTGGAAAGTTTCAGGTTTGGATCGCAGTAATTATCATAAATACATGACGGAATGATACTGAAAGAACCCGGAATCCGAAGGAGTTCTGGGATTAGTTCTGTCGTGTCTGTCACCATAAGTGGAAGTTCTAGTGGATTCATCTGATTTTCATGCCACTCCACAAAGCTTATGCCCCAATCAAAATAAATTTCTTTTGAGCGCGTTAGAGTCTTTGGATCCACACACTCCGGGTAATCAGAAACGTTTCTGTTACTCACCAAGTACAGTCTTTCATGAAAAATCGGAACCGCTTCCACTACTTTGGAATAAAATACACGTGGAGTAATTCCGATATCTGTTTCACGATTTTTCAACATTGAAATAATCCTATCTGTCCAGTGGGTTGCCAGTGTAATAGAAATTTTTCCTGTTCCCAAAAGTTCTCTGTAAAATCCCTTTACATAATCAGTAAGGCTAATAACTGACGATACTCTCAGAACTTCCGGCACATCACCTCGGCTCCAATCTTTGATTTGACGATTTAACTCTTGATGTCGTTCTGCAAACTCAATAAACTCTTCGCCTTTTTGCGTCAAATTGATCCCTCTCTGTCCTGGGCTACGCTCAATCAGTTTGACATTTAACTCCTTCTCCAAGCTGAGCAGACGGTTGCTCACCGCTGACTGTGATATAAACATGTTTTCTGCCGTTTTTGTTAAGCTGTAGGTTTTAACAATATTCAAATACGTTTCTAAGATCTCATCATTCATAAATATTCTCCAAAAATATCTATTTTTTGCATATTATATATCTGATTAATTCGTTTTACAATATAATTATTTTATGATAAGGTACAAACATAAAGGAGCAGTCACACTGCCGCCATAAATAT
>URHH01000221.1 GCA_900547615.1 uncultured Blautia sp.
CGACAAGAGAAGGCTATGTCTTCAAAGGCTGGGAGCCGGCTGTTGCTGAAAAAGTAACAGGAGATGTTACTTATGTAGCTGTTTGGGAAAAAGCTAAAGATAACAACGGAGATACAAAACCTGGAGATATGAAGCCGGGCAATACAAAGCCAGGCAATACCAAGCCGGGAAATACCAAGCCAAATACAACAACGAATAGCAGCACCAAGGCTGGAACGTCTGCCAGGAGTCCGAAGACCAGCGATACAGCAAATCTTGCTTTGTGGATGGCTCTGCTGGTTGTCAGTGGCGGCTCAATGGTTATAAATAAGAAGAAAAAGTACAATAGATAATCAGAAAAGAAGAACAGAGGGTTGTAATGAACCCCACAGACAGTAGAAAAGCCTCGCTTTTGGCGGTGCAACAAAGGGATTTTCGTAAAACGAGAATTTTTGAGTGACACCTTCAAAGAGTGTGGCAAGAAGAACACCCACGCAAGAGTAGAAATGCTCCTGTGTGGGTGTTTTTCTTGCCACAGATTAAGAATTTACGATCATCTTAAAAAATCATGATCAGTTTAAAATTTTACGATTACCTTAAAAATTTATGATTTTTATAAACTTGTAGCCGCATAGAAACCGTCGCGTACAGCTTCGCCTATTTTACCTAATTTATTGCTGTCTCCGACAACTCTCGTTTTGAGATGATATTTTGCTTTGACAGCATCTACTGTTGTAAGAACAGGTTTCATTCCGAATGCGGAAATGACTGTGTCGGCGAGAACTGTCTCTGTTGTTTTGTCCTGCTTTTCGACGGTCAGACCATTCTCTTCAATGGATACGACTTTTGTGTTAGTCATAAGTTCAACGCCGTTTTCAGCAAGTTTGGTAAACAATGTGATTTTATTAATAAAGAATACGTCTTTTCCACATTCCGGCAGCATCTCTACGACTGTTACTTTCTTGCCCATTTCAGAAGCGATTTCGAGTGCTCCGTCAAGACCGGAAGCTCCTCCGCCGCAGATTACGATCTTTTCACCTTTTATGAGGGAAGGATCTCGGTGTGCGTCTAAGATCGATATGACATTGTTTCCGTCAATTCCCGGAATAGGAGGAGTAACAGGAACGGCACCGCATCCGATAATGATGTTGTCGCATTCTTCAAGGATTGATTCATCGCCTGTTATTTCTGTATTTAGACGGACGTCTACGCCTAGTTTTTCTAACTGTACGGTGTACCATTTTGTGAGTTTTTTAATATTATTTTTAAATTTTGCAGTACAGATATCCCCCATAACTCCCCCGAGTTTTGAGTTTTTCTCGAACAGGGTCACTTTGTGCCCTTCTATTGCGGCAACTCTGGCTGCTTCCATTCCGCCCGGACCTCCGCCGATTACGACAACATTTTTCGGGGAGTCTGTCTTTTTGATCTCAAACCGAACTTCTTCCATTGCCTGTGGATTGATCGCACAGCTAAGTTTTGTATGTTTATTCCAAATGCGCCCGATACAATATTCGTTGCAGCGAAGGCAAGGTCTGACATCTTCGGGATGTCCTGTCATCAGTTTGTTAGGAAGATACGGATCGGCAATCAATGCACGTCCCATGTTTACAAAGTCAACATTTCCGCTTTCGATCAATTCAACTGCGGAATCAGGATTATGAGATCCGGCATTAATAAGCGGTACGCTGACAGCTTTTCTTGCTTCTGCGCATACATAAGACATACAGGATTCTCCTAAATAAGACGGAGGGAAGATATAATCCAAAGTCTCATAACATCCGGCGTCGATGTCAAAGGCATCTACGCCTGCAGCTTCTAAAACTTTTAAAAGTTTCATGCTGTCTTCCAACGTACGTCCGCCTTCAAATCTGTGATCAAGAGAAATTCGGAAGATGACAGGCATACTGTCACCGACTACGCTTTTGATCGCTTCTACGATTTCCTTCGGGAAGCGTGCACAATTTTCAGGAGAACCGCCGTATTCGTCTGTTCTTTTATTCCATACAGGAGACATAAACTGATCGATCAGATATCCGGCGTGTGCATGGATTTCGATAGCGTCAAACCCGGCATCGCTTGCAACGCCTGCGGCAAATTTGAATCCTTCCATCATCTGAGCGATTTCTTCTTTTGTCAGTGCGTGGCAGATTACGTCGGGATTGAATACAGACGGAAGCGCTGATGCAGAGATCGGAGGGTTTCCGAATGTATCAGGAAATGCGTTTCGTCCTGTACCAGGGCTGATCTGACAAACAATTTTAGCACCGTATCTGTGGCATCCGTCGCACACAGATGTCAGAGAAGGAAGGACTGTATATGTATCAAGATAACCTTCCATAGAACCTTGTGCGATCTGCTCGTTTAACATTTGACATCCCATATAAAGGATACCGGTTCCTCCTTTTGCTCTTTCAATGAAATAATCGATTTCCTGGGCGTCTTTTCTTCCGTTAGTAAATGCTGAGTTTGTTCCCATCGGAGACAGACCGATACGGTTTTTTACTTCCATGTTTCCGATTTTAAAAGGTGTAAATAAACTTTCATACCCCATAGTAGTTTTCTCCTTTTTAAAATGTTTTTTGTAAATATCTGTTTTTTTAACGGTGTAAGATCGAAAAATAATTAAATAGCTGTATAT
>URHH01000222.1 GCA_900547615.1 uncultured Blautia sp.
CATCTTTGATAGACTTGGAAGTATCCCCCAAGCTCTTGATAAACTTTCCATTTGCATCGTGCCATCTTCCATTTTTATCCTGGTATGCACCGGCAGGGATATTGTTAAATCCACTCAAAGCGGAATCTATTGCCTTCCCAAGATTTGCAGCTTCGCTTGCGGTTTCGTTTAAAGCTGCTCCTACTTCACTTGCAAATTCAGAAGGGGCATCTGAGCGAAACGCATTGTCAATGCTCTGTCCTGCTGTCTTTAATTGATTTGCCGCTTCTTTTCCTGCTGCCGCAACCTTTTTTAATTTGGGCGTGACGTCATCATTTAACTTCATGCGTACAGATACATCACTACTCATATTCCCCCTCCTTTCATTTCTTTTTTATGTAGACCTTTGCCAGTCTGTCCATTGCGTTGGTTGGGCATTCTTCTTCTAATAATTCCGAGGCTATGTAGGCGAGCTGAACCTTCCGGGGCATTTCCGCAAATTCCTCCATGCGTAATCCTCTTCGGATCCACAGGATATGCGCCCATGTCCATTCATACCCTTCCTCGCCTCTCCCGGACATTAGTTTTTTAAATCATCAATGACTTCCTTTTCTGTTTTTTCTCTCTCTTTTAACCCTAAGGCAATCTGCAGACACTCATCTGCATACATGTAATCTTTGTTGTCTGCAAATATAATCCGTGGCATATCCAGCCTGTCAAGCGCTCCGTAATATTCCATAAGCTCCGGAGCGTCCAGCTTCGGCTGCACAAAAGCTTCTACCATGAGTTCAAGCCCTGCTGATTCAGAATCATATTCTTTCATCACAGCCACCGTTTTCCCTGTATACTTTGGTGGTACGGTAACTGTCGCGGATCTCTTTTACCTCTTTCATAGACAAGCACTTAATAATAAATGGGATCGGATTCCCGTCTTTATCTTTAAACTTATCTATTCCTTTAAATTCCATTGTTCCTCTGTCTTTTAACTCTTCCTTCATAAAGGCTTTTAAGTTCATATCCATCTTCTTTTCCTCCTAAAATAGCAAGAGAGAAGCCTTTGCCTCTCCCTTAAACCATATCGTATGCGCCAAATTTCGTGTTTATCTTCATAACATCACCGTCTGTATCTAACTCAATAAGAGGAATGTCTCCCGTGAGTACACAGCCAATCAATGTCACGGTGTCATTTCCGCCGTTGCTGAGATAATAATCGGAATTCTTATCTTCACTGATTCCCTGCATTTTAAATTCAGGAGTTTTCCCTTTGGAAATGTATTCCATAATTTTCTTCCTGAATCTTGGAGTAGTCTTCCATTCCTCGATCTCCCCTGTAATATCATAGCCTACCCAGCGTCGGTTGGTCCCTCTTTCACCCAAACTTTTGCCTTCCCACACTTTCGGGGTAAAATTAACCTTAAATTTAGTGGCGTCCGCAATGCGTACTCCGTCAAGATATACTTTTCCTTCCGTCGCCAATACTGGATTTTTATTTACACTATCGCCCATGTTCTACCTCCGTTCTATTTTGCAACTACTGTAAAATAATACTTGTCAATGGAATCGATCGGCTGCAGTCCGACAGAAACGTACACATAATCGTCCTGTGACTGTCCCCTGTCAATGACAAAGTCATTTTCCACATCTACGTTCTTGATGGCTCCATCACTGCTGTATTTTTTAAGCATGGCTCTTCCGATTCCCTCGCTCACATCGTTGCCAGCAGAATCGTTGGAATACATTCCAGGCTTAAAAGTCAAAAGGATCTCATTCGCAAAGGAATCATACACACGGCAGGGACGACCTTTGTAGATGTCTCTCGGCTCGTCCGGCAAGATAGTGACTTTGGAATTAATGTCATATTCCAGAATGACATTTCCAGATTCATCTAAACTGAAGAACGTCTCACCATTTTTAATCGCTTCCACGGCGTTTTCATTACTCTTCTCTCCCACAACAGATGTAGCACCCTGCACGATCGCATACGTGAGTGACGTTTTATAATCCGCCGCTGCAACTGCCCCTGCCAGCCACGCGGTCGCTTCTGCCGTTGTAAGCTTCTTTTCCTCATATACAAATGAGTTGGTCAGATTGTAAATCCCTTCGAAATCTGCCTTTGTGTCCGCAACTACAGCATGGCATTTCCAACCGATTGCGTTACGGATATACTTAATTTTCGTAACCAGTGCCGTGATAAGAGAGGAATCCTCCGTCGGGAAAGCCATACAATTAAAACGGATTTTTTCTGATGCATCTAAAAAATTTGCAACAGAAGCATTGACGCCATCTTCGCTGTCGCTTCCGCCGGTTAAGGATAAAGACGCAAACTCTTTTAATTCTCCGTCTTTATCCGTTGGAAAAATAATGTATTCCGAGTTTGCAAGCTCACTCAGCTTTTCTACTCGTTCATATTCTTCTACTTCTATCCCATTCATCAGAATAGACACATCAAATCCATTTACCGGATTTGCCACAGACGCTATCTTGAGCTGGTTGCCAAGTGTACCTGGATATTTTGCTGTAATATCAGCGGTTCCTTCTTTAAGCTGCATAGATGCCTTTGCGTTTTCTCCGCCTTTGGCAATGTAAATCCAGCCCTCCGATGCATTCAGCAATAACAGCCGG
>URHH01000223.1 GCA_900547615.1 uncultured Blautia sp.
TCTGGAATCGAAGTGTCTTTCTTTTATGCAAAATCACGAACTTGCTCATTTATAGATGATTTATTGCAAAATAGGTGACTGTGGATAAAACTGCGGAAACTCAAGATTTAATCCATCTTGTTATTTCACAAAAAACCTGTTATGCTTGAACGGAATCGAAACAATCAAAATGAAAAGAGAACACTATGGAACGAATTTTACATTATACGATCACAAATCAGGAGGAAGGGAAAGAAATCCTTTCTTTTTTACGGGAAAAAGGCTTTTCTAAAAATATCCTCTCCTCCATGAAAACCATATCAGACGCCATTCTCTTAAACGGAGAAAAAGCTTTTGGGAGAACGCGAGTAAAAGAGGGCGATTTCCTCCGTATCCGCATTCCGGAAACAGAAACCTCTCCTCATATCGTACCTTCTGAGATTCCTCTCTCCATTTTATATGAGGACGAAGATATTCTGATTGTAAATAAACCGGCAAACACACCCATACACCCCTCTCAGGGAAATTATGAAAACACTCTGGCAAATGCAGCCGCCTGGTATTTTCAGCAAAAAGAAGAAACCTTTGTATACCGCTGCATCAACCGCCTTGACCGTGACACAACAGGCGCTCTGATCCTTGCAAAAAATGCCTTAAGCGCCGCGCTCCTTGGAAATCAGATGCAGAAACGCCAGATACGCCGCACCTACCTTGCCCTTTCGGAAGGTATGACCCCGGAAAAAGGCACTGTATCTGCTCCCATTGCACGAGAAGCAGATTCTGTGATTACAAGAACTGTGGACTTCGAAAGAGGAGAACGTGCTGTCACACACTTTGAACGCCTTGCCTTTTCCAATGACCTTTCCCTTCTGGAGCTTCATCTGGAAACAGGGCGGACACACCAGATACGCGTACATTTAAAGTACCTCGGCTTTCCCATTCCCGGAGATTACCTTTACAATCCTCATTACGAAAAAATAAGCCGGCAGGCGCTTCACTCCTACCAGCTTGATTTTTCTCATCCCATCACAGGGAAACCGCTTACTTTTACTGCTCCTGTTCCGGAGGATTTTGTCCTTGCGTTTCGTGGAAAAAGAAGCGGAGGATTTTAATCCTCCGGGTTTCCTGCTTCCATCGCTTCTCTTGTAAGCTCGTCCTCCGGAACTTCCTCCACGTTGTCAAGCACAAGAATGTCAAGAAGCTCCCTTGCTTCTTCCAGATTTTCCGGAGCTACATAAATATCAGTTCCGAAAATAGAACCGCCTGCATAGACACGCATATATCCGCCGCTTGCTCTGTCCTGAGCAAGACAGGGAATGTGATGTTCTTCCAGAATGCTCTGTACAAGTCCAAGCTGATAATTGCTGGATACTGTAGTTAAAAGAACCGGCTCCTTATCTGTTTTGTTCTGTTTCTTCATGGCTTACACCAACCTTTCTGTTCTTTTCATAAATCACAAAAAGTCCTTTTAAAAGAAGATCTTCGTCCAGAATAATTTCTTCCCTGCAATAGGGAATGATTTTTTTTGCAAGTCCCCCTGTAGCCACTACTGTCGCCTTCTGTCCCAGCTCGTCTTCAATCCGCTCAATACAACCGTCGATGGCTCCGGCGTTGCTGTAAAGCACACCGCTTTTCATACATTCTACTGTATTTTTTCCAATGATCCGCCTTGGCTCTTCAATACCAATGCCGCTTAACTGGGAAGCGCGGGCTGTAAGAGCATCAAGAGACACCTGGATTCCCGGCATGATCATGCCGCCTATGTAGCGTTTTTTCTCATCGACTACAGAAATCGTTGTCGCAGTTCCCATATCAATGATAATAAGAGGAACCGGATAGTGGGAAATGCCGGCTGCGGCATCTGCCACAAGGTCAGCGCCTAACTGTCCCGGATTATCCATAAGAATATTCAATCCTGTCTTCACGCCCGGACCTAATACAAGCACTTCTTTTTTCAGGATTTTTTCTGCTGCCAGACGCACGATATTTGTGATCTGCGGCACAACAGAAGAAATGAGGCAGCCTTCCAGCTCCAATTTTTTAATATGGTAAATATCGAGAATCGTTTTAATGTCTACGGCGTATTCCAGCTCTGTCTTTGTTCTCACTGTGGAAATCCGCTCTATAAAATAAGTTTTTTCTCTGTCAATACAACCTACTACTATGTTGGTGTTTCCTATATCAATCGCTAAAATCATAAATTATTCCTGTCCTGTTGTTATTATTTCTCTGTCACGCTACTGCGAGCTGCCTGCGTACAAAAGATAAAAGTACCTTTCCGAGAACGCCCACCAAAACGGCTCCCGCTATTGCCTCCGGAATCCCGGATGCAGTGATGGTTCCCATGATCAGCCCCCAGACGGCATTTACAGCCACCCCTTTTGCCGCTGCATACTGATTTGCAAGAAGCTTGTAAATACTCCCCATAACAAGAATGGTATTTGTCATAGAGCCCACAAATCCTACAAGGGGCAGTGCGATCGCAGTATTCATTTTCATCTTTTTCAGCCCGATCCAAAGCCACCCGGATACTACGCCGATCAAAACACGGCAGCCGATAGGAATCCATAAGGCTTTAAAAA
>URHH01000224.1 GCA_900547615.1 uncultured Blautia sp.
GTTTACGTCATACCATACTTTTTTTCAAGACATAGTTTCAGCTATGTCTAAAAGTCATGCCCATTGAAATGTTATACTTTCAATAAAAGAAGATTTTTTCTATCAAAATGCTATATTTAGTTTTATTTGACTTGGTATTTACTCACCTTAATTGATTCCGAGAAGTTATTATTTATAGCTGGGAGTTTTATCCTCTTTTATATCGTGTTGGGATTTTCCCTTTTTTCTTATCATATTTCTGATTATTTCCTGCCACGACAAAAAGTCCACAATTTTAACATCGTAGGCTCAGTCCTGTTGTTACATCTCATGCATTATAAATTCTTCCTTCATTTTTGGGGGCAAAGAAAGCATTCAAGAACATGATTTCTCATATTTACCCTGTGCCAGCCTCTATACCCTTCTATAGAATTTAAAATGCATTGGAAACAAAGACTAAGCACACGCAAAGCCCGTAAAATAAGGCTTTACCTTGGTTGTCTCTATTATACTTCTGATTCCACCCTTCGCATACGTTCCCGCCTGAAGCACAAGGTTTACCGCTTCCGGAATTGTCATAAAATATCGGATAATATCCGGATGAGTAACTGTAACAGGTCCGCCTTCTGCAATCTGCTTTTTAAAAAGCGGAATAACAGAACCGTTGCTTCCCAGTACGTTTCCAAAGCGTACTGCCACAAACTCTGTTTTTGCAGTGCGAATCCGCTGATTTACTTCCTCACTTGCATAAACGCCTTGCATCCAGTGTGTGAAAAGCTGCGGAATTTCTGTTGCTTTTCCTTCTTTTATTTTGGCATCAAAGGCCTGAATAATCATCTCGCAGAGACGTTTGCTTGCTCCCATAATGTTTGTAGGGTTTACTGCTTTATCTGTACTGATAAGAACAAATCTTTCCGTACCGTTTGCCATTGCAGCAAACGCAGTTTTATATGTACCGATTGCATTATTTTTAATTGCCTCGCAGGGGCTGTCCTCCATAAGGGGAACGTGTTTATGTGCCGCTGCATGGTAAACTACGTTTGGACGGTATGTATCAAACACCTGGAAAATTTTTCTGCTGTCGCGAACAGAACCGATGATCACTTCCAGATTCAGCTCCGGGTGTTTCTTTTTCATTTCCTGCTGAATGTCGTATGCATTATTTTCGTAAAGTTCAAAAACAATCAGCTGCTTTGGCTGATGCTCCGCAATTTTCCGCACAAGCTCGGATCCGATAGAGCCGCCTCCTCCAGTTACAAGAACCACTTTTCCCTGTAAATATTCACATATTTCATCTGTGTTTACTTTAATAGGCTCTCTTCCAAGAAGGTCCTCCACATCTACATCACGAAGAGCGCTGACCTTTACCTCTCCTGTAAGGAGCTGATAAACTCCGGGAAGGCTTTTAAGCTCGCAGCCTGTTTCTTTACAAATATTTAAAATATCACGTTTCTCTTCCGGAGCAGCGCTTGGAATCGCTACAAAAATTTTTTCGATCTTATATTTTTCCACACAGGAAAGGATGTCGTCACGTCCCCCTTCTACAGGAACGCCATCTACATATCTTCCCCACTTATTGGGATTATCATCAATAAAGCAGCACACATAATCTTTTGCTTCCTTGGCACCTCTTATATCTTTTAAAATCATCTGTCCTGCTCTTCCTGCTCCAATAAGAAGAACTCTTTTTCCCTGAGCATGCCGCTCTCCTGCCCTTCTTCTCTCACGTTCAAGAAGGATAAATCGATATGCAAACCGGATTCCCAATGTCAGAGTAAACTGTATCAGAATACCGAAAAAATAGTACGAAAACGGCATTCTCTCAAAGAGCAGAGTAATTCCTGCACATTGGAATACAAAGGTAACTGCCGTGGCCATTGACACCCGCAAAAGTTCGCTGTAACTTGCAAAGCGCCATATACTGTTGTATAAATGCAGGCACCAGAATACAAATACCAAAAAAGCCATATAAATCGGTGCAAACCTGTAGCATGCGCTTAAATATTCTTTCGGAATCATTGTGTATTCACAGTCAAACCGAAACCATAATGCCAAAAAGAATGCAATAAATGCTGCAAGTGCATCGTACACCGCCAGACCAGTAGAAATAATCTGCCAGTGCTCCAGTTTCTTTAGTCTTTTATTAAATTTCTCCATCCTTTTTCTTTCCCCTTTTGTCTGTCTGCCACTCAGACTTGCGCGAAAAAAAGCAGATAAATTATACTCTCCCCATTTAATTTTTAGAGTCTTATCTACCTTGTCTTATATGTAATTCGTCTGTAGCCAGCAGACTTTTATCGGTCTAATTTTGTCTATATTATAAACCAACTCTGTCGAATTTTCAATGTTTCGAGAGAATTCTTTATGTAAAATTCTTATATATTTTATCCGGATTATCTGTATTTTTTTTATTTCATAATTTTCAACCGATAAACTTGTATGCTGTTTTTGTAATATTTTCTTTTTATACAAAGAATATTTTTGTTAAACTGCACATTCTCTTTCCGTCTCTTCTTACATTTTATTACATGTGAACTACCCATTGTCTAAAGCCAATGGGCTT
>URHH01000225.1 GCA_900547615.1 uncultured Blautia sp.
GTGGTATCAAACGCGCTTCGTCTGAATTTTCTTTCTATCAGAGACGGGGCCAAGGATAAAAAAATGAAGACAAAACGCCGTGAGGCAGAAAAGGAGAAAAAAGAAATGGAAAAGACAATGAAAATTGAGGGAATGATGTGCGGACACTGTGAGGCCAGAGTGAAAAAAACGCTGGAAGCCATTCCTGGAGTAGAGGCGGCAGAAGTCAGTCATGAGAAGGGAACGGCCGTAGTGAAGATGGCGTCAGAGGTAGCAGACGATGTGCTGAAGAAAGCGGTAGAGGATCAGGATTACCAGGTGACAGAGATTCTGTAAAAGAAAGAAGGAAGCTTTCCGGAGGATTTGTTAAAGTCCGGGGAGCTTCCATTTTTTATGATTTTAAGAAAAAAGCAACAATTTAAAAAGAAGAAAAAATAAAAACAAAAATAAAAATAAAAAAGTGCTTGCATTTTTCGGAAAATATGATATACTATCTAAGTCGACAGCGAGCGACAGAAAAATAAAATAAAAGGCCTGTTGGTCAAGCGGTCAAGACGACGCCCTCTCACGGCGTAAACCCGGGTTCGATTCCCGGTCAGGTCATTTGAAACAAGCAGTGTAATTTTCTGCTTGTTTTTTGTGTTTTTACCATCTACAGATAAGAGGACGTGAAAAAGGTCAGCGCCTTCAATATTCCCATGCTGTTTCTGTTAAATGCCGTCTTTGGCATGTATGGCCTTGTTTGGTCTCAGTTTACAGCTGATATATTTACAGTAATCCTGTCCTTCCAGGTCTACAGAAAACATTTTAATAAACTGTAAACAAAAACGTACAGCCTTTCGGAGCACAAGCTTCCTGCAGCTGTACGTTTTCATTTGCATAAACTCTTTTCAGATTAATACAGATTCCTCACCTTGAATTCTTTTTCCAATTCTCTGCGCTGATCCTTTTTGGCAATATCCGCTCTCTTATCGTAAAGCTTCTTTCCTCTTGCCAGTCCGATCTCCACCTTTACCAGACTTCCCTTAAAGTATACCTGAAGGGGCATCAGGGTGTATCCTTTTTCGGATATCTTTCCATTCAGCTTCATAATTTCTGATTTATGAAGAAGAAGACGGCGGGTTCGCAAAGGATCTTTATTGAAAATATTTCCCTTTTCATAGGGGCTGATATGCATTCCGTAAATGTAAACCTGTCCCTTATCAATCTTTACAAAAGCTTCCTTCACACTGCACTTTCCCATGCGGATCGATTTGACCTCTGTACCGAAAAGCTCAATTCCGGCTTCATATTTATCATCAATAAAATAATCATGGTAGGCTTTTTTATTATTTGCTACCAGCTTAATACGATCGTTCACCTTTTACCTCCCTCTGCCTCTCTTTTGCTCAGACAGATGTTATTATCATACCACAGGCCCACAGTGAAGTAAAGAAATTGTTACAGATCTCGATCCAGCACAAAATCTACCGTTCGAAGCATCCGGTCCGTCCTTGATACGATCACGCGCACCGGCTGTCCCAGCTTGTTTGTTTTTTTTTTTAAGTGGCAGTCCTCATATCGGCTCTCATCAAAAATGTAGTAATCATCCCGGAGCTCGCTGATATGAACCATTCCCTCCACCGTGTTGGGAAGCTCCACATAAAAGCCCCAGTTGGAAACGCCGGAGATCACCCCCTCAAAGGTTTCTCCTATATGCTTTGCCATATACTCGCATTTCTTTAATTTCTCCGTTTCCCGCTCTGCTTCCTCTGCACGGCGCTCTAACACAGATGTCTGGACTGCCACCTGAGGAAGAAGCTGCTCATAATGCGCCTGTTTTTTCTCCTTTAACTCTCCATGGATCGCTTCCTTTATAATGCGGTGGATCTGAAGATCCGGATACCTGCGGATGGGAGAGGGAAAATGGGTATAGTAGCGGGCCGCCAGTCCAAAATGGCCCGAACATTCCGTTGTGTATTTTGCCTGTTTCATGGAACGCAGCGTCAGCCTTGCTAAAAGCGGTTCCTCCGGTGTTCCTTCAATTTTGTCCAAAAGTTTCTGAAGCTCCTTTGGATGGATTTCTCCTTGCTGCATACGGATAAAATAGCCGAAATTATTGATAAAAACACTCAGCTGCTTCATTTTTTCCGGATCCGGCGTATCATGCGTTCGATAAAGAAAGGGTACGGACTGCCAGTAAAAATCCTCTGCCACCGTTTCATTTGCCAACAGCATGAAGTCCTCTATGATCTTTGTAGCTGTATTGCGCTCATAGGGACGAATCTCCAGAGGGCGTCCTTTTTCATCCAGAAAAATTTTACTCTCAGGGAAATCAAAGTCAATAGCCCCTCTTTTCCTGCGCCGTTCTCTCACAATTCCCGAAAGCTCTTCCATCCGTTTAAAAAGCGGCACAAGCTCTGCATGTTCCTCCTGAAGCCCTTCCATTTCTCCAGTCAAAATTCCGTTCACCGCAGTATAGCTCATCCGCCTGTCTACGCAGATTACTGTTTCGCAGATTCTATGGTCTGTCACATTCCCCTGGCCGTCTATCTCCATG
>URHH01000226.1 GCA_900547615.1 uncultured Blautia sp.
CAAAAGGTCTTTGCGAGAGAATCGGCATCGACGGAAGACTTGTATATCAGAAATCCGGCTGTGACAAGGAAATCACAGAAGCTGCCATGCCGACACATAAAGAAGCGATTCAGATGGTTCTGGACGCTCTTACAAACGAAAAAACAGGCGCGATCAAGAGCCTGAAAGAAGTAAATGCAATCGGTCATCGTGTCGTACACGGCGGCGAGAAATTTGCTTCCTCTGCAGTGATCACAGACGAAATGATCAAAGCAGTAGAAGAGTGCAACGACCTTGCTCCTCTCCACAATCCTGCAAACTTAATCGGTATCCGCGTATGCGCAGAGCTTATGCCGGGCGTTCCGCAGGTTGGCGTATTTGATACAGCTTTCCATCAGACAATGCCTGCAAAAGCATTCCTTTACGGACTTCCGATCGATTACTACAAAAACTACAAAGTGAGAAGATACGGTTTCCACGGAACATCTCACAGCTTCGTATCCAAACGAGCAGTAGAATTTTTAGGTCTTGATAAAGACAATTCCAAAGTGATCGTATGCCACCTTGGAAACGGTTCTTCCATCAGCGCTGTTGTAAACGGAAAATGTATCGATACAACAATGGGTCTGACTCCTCTTGAAGGCGTTGTAATGGGAACACGTTCCGGAAACATTGACCCGGCTATTATGGAATATATCGCTAAGAAAGAAAACCTGGATATTGCAGGCGTTATGAATGTCCTCAATAAAAAATCCGGTCTTCTCGGACTTTCCAACGGACTTTCCAGCGACTTCCGTGACTTAAATGAAGCAGCACAGAACGGAAACGAAGATGCAGCAAACGCAATCGACGTTCTCTGCTACGGCATTGCAAAGTTCGTAGGCGGATATGTAGCTGCCATGAACGGCGTAGATGCGATCGTATTTACAGCAGGTATCGGAGAAAACGCAATTCCTGTCCGTGAAAAAATCGTAAATTACTTCGGATACCTGGGAGTAACTCTCGATAAGGAAGCAAACGGAGTAAGAGGCGAGGAAATCGTAATTTCCACACCGGATTCCAAAGTAAAAGTTGCAGTTATTCCGACAAACGAGGAACTGGCAATCTGCAGAGAGACAGTTGCTCTTGTTTAAGATACATTTTGGTAGGATACATTTTCTTCCAAAACAGGACAAAATATCGTTGACAAATCCGGAACCTGTATGTATAATTGATTGAGTGTGGATAGGAGATTACTATGCAGATACATTTATCAGATATTTCATCTTGTGAGGGAAAATGTGTGCAGGTGACTGCACCGCTTGAGATGGATTGCATTACCTTCCAGATGGGAAGCTTTCCGGTTCTTCATAAGGAGCCTCTTGAGCTTACCATTACCAACACAGGAAAGAAGGTTCTTGAGCTTGTGGGTACGGGAGGCATTACAGTAAGCATTCCCTGTGACCGTTGTCTTGAAGAAGTTTCAGTTGAGATTCCCATTTCTTTTAAAAGAAAGCTGGATATGAAACTGACAGAGGAAGAGCGGGTGAATGATTTGGATGAAAATGCCTATCTCACAGGTATGGACCTGGATGTGGACCAATTGGTCTATTTTGAGGTGCTGATGAACTGGCCTTTGAAAGTTTTGTGTAAAGAAGACTGCAAAGGGATTTGCAGCCAGTGTGGGAAAAATCTGAATGAAGGTCTCTGCGATTGTGTGGCGGAGCCGAAGGATCCGCGTATGGCAGCCATCAGTGATATATTTAGTAAATTTAAGGAGGTGTAACATATGTCCATCTGTCCAAAGAATAAAACATCTAAAGCTAGACGTGATAAGAGAAGAGCAAACTGGAAAATGAGTGCTCCGAACTTAGTAAAATGCAGCAAATGTGGTGCTCTTATGATGCCTCACAGAGTTTGCAAAGAATGCGGAAGCTATAACAAAAAAGAAATCATTAAAGTAGAAGACTAATAGTTTTCTGGTAAAATGGGGGATTTCAAGAGATTGAAAATCCCTCATTTTCCATTTTGACACACTTTTAAAATATAGACTTAGAGGTTTATATATAATTCTTTAAAGTACGAAAATTACTTGTAGTTGAGGTAGCGGTATGGAAAAGAAAAATCAGATTACAGAAGGAATAATCTGGAAACAGCTTTTATTATTCTTTTTTCCTATTGTATTTGGTACATTTTTTCAGCAGATTTACAATACGGCAGATACGATTGTTGTCGGCCGTTTTGTTGGGAAAGAAGCTCTGGCGGCAGTTGGCGGCTCAGTCACACAGATCGTCAATCTGATTGTGGGTTTTTTTGTAGGACTTTCCTCCGGGGCAGCCGTTGTAATTTCACAGTTTTATGGAGCTGGAGATAAGAAAAATCTCCATCATACCTTACATACGTCCTATGCTTTTTCCATTGCGGCGGGAATTGTAATGGGAATAATCGGAATTTTGATTTCCGGTCCGGCTCTTGAATTTATGAAGACGCCGGAAGAGATTATGAGGGATTCCAGGATCTCTTTATACATTTATT
>URHH01000227.1 GCA_900547615.1 uncultured Blautia sp.
TGGGAGTAGTACAGGACATTACGGCAGACCCTATTAAAAAACAGGAGCTTCTTGCAAAACAGGAGGCGTACGAGGCGGTATTTGAATCTGCGGATTCTTTTGAGCCTGTATGTGAAGGGGAAAATAAAGACCTGGAATCTTTTCTCGATGAAAATGGCTACAGCGCGCAGAATATTGACGAAGTGATGCTGGCGAAAGGCGCAGAGGGAGAAGAGCTTGGGTATGCCTTTACCATTACCACATCAGAAGGTTACGGCGGAGATATTCGGTTTGCTATGGGGATTCAGGAGGACGGAACCGTAAACGGGATTTCGATTTTATCCATATCTGAGACAGCAGGTCTTGGAATGAAGGCAGATACCGAAGAATTTAAAAACCAGTTCCGGGAGAAAAAGGCAGAGAAATTTACCTATACAAAGACCGGGGCGAAAGAAGACGGAGAAATTGACGCATTAAGCGGCGCGACCATCACCACAAACGCAATGACAAACGGAGTGAACGCCGGCTTATGTGCCTTTCAATATGTGAAAGGAGGCGCTTCCAAATGAAAGCAAATACACCTGGCGAACGGTTATATAACGGAATAGTAAAAGAAAATCCAACCTTTGTGCTGATGCTCGGTATGTGCCCCACACTTGCCATCACCACTTCCGCCACAAACGGTATCGGCATGGGTCTTACCACAATGGTAATTCTGGCGGCATCCAATCTGATGATCTCTCTTCTTCGGAATTTTATTCCGGACAGAGTGCGTATGCCTGCGTATATTGTGGTTGTAGCTTCCTTTGTAACAGTTGTGCAGCTTTTATTACAGGGCTTTATCCCGGCACTTTATTCGGCTCTCGGAATTTATATTCCGCTGATCGTTGTAAACTGTATTATCCTCGGAAGGGCCGAGGCATATGCGTCAAAAAACAAACCTATTGCCTCTCTTTTTGACGGGATTGGCATGGGACTTGGCTTTACCGTAAGTATTACCTGCATCGGCGCTGTCCGGGAACTGATCGGTGCGGGAACGCTTTTCGGACACCAGATCCTTCCTCTTGCGGATTCCGCTGCAGGAAAGGCAGGATATGAGCCGATTACCATTTTTATTCTGGCTCCGGGCGCGTTTTTTGTACTGGCAGGTCTTTCTGCCTTACAGAACCGCTTTAAGATGGGAGCTGCAAAACGGGGAATCGACCCCAGCAATCCGGACTGTAAGGGAGGCTGTGCTTCCTGCGGAAATACTATGTGCAGGGGAAAAGGAGGTAAGGAGTCATGAAAGAATTGTTGCTTATTATCGTAGGCTCTGCCCTTGTAAATAACGTGGTTTTAAGCCAGTTTCTCGGTCTTTGTCCCTTCCTTGGGGTTTCCAAAAGCGTGAATACGGCGGCGGGAATGGGAGGCGCGGTTATTTTCGTTATTACCCTGTCTTCTTTTGTGACAAGTGTGATTTACAAGCTGATCCTTGTACCTTTAGATCTTACCTATCTGCAGACGATTGTGTTTATCCTGATCATTGCGGCGCTCGTGCAGTTTGTGGAAATGTTCCTGAAAAAAGCAATGCCGTCTCTTTATCAGGCTCTTGGCGTGTATCTTCCTCTGATCACAACAAACTGCGCCGTATTAGGTGTTGCCCTTATCAATGTACAGAAGGATTACAGCATTCTTCAGGGAACGGTAAACGGATTTGCAACAGCAGCAGGTTTTACCATTTCCATTATCCTGATGGCTGGTATCCGTGAAAAAATAGCGTATAACAACATTCCGAAATCTTTCCAGGGATTCCCCATTGTTCTTATTACAGCAGGACTTATGGCGATTGCGTTCTTTGGATTTTCCGGGCTGATTTAAGGAGGTGGCAGGATGAATGCTGGAGCAATTATTGCAGCGACGCTTTTTGTTGCGGCAGTGGGATTATTTATAGGAGTTTTTCTTGGAATTGCAGGAAAGAAATTTGCAGTGGAGACAGACGAGCGGGAAGTAAAAGTAAGAGAAGCCCTTCCGGGAAATAACTGCGGAGGCTGCGGTTATCCCGGCTGCGACGGTCTTGCGGCAGCCATTGCAAAGGGGGAAGCCCCGGTAAACGGCTGTCCCGTAGGCGGAGATGCCGCGGCGAAAGTGATCGCGGAGATCATGGGACAGGAGGTTGTGGAGACAGAGCGCCAGACAGCCTTTGTAAAATGCAGCGGAACATGTACGAAGGCAAAAGAAAACTTTGTGTACACAGGCGTGCAGGACTGCGAGATGATGGCGTTTGTGCCAGGCGGCGGAGCAAAGGCATGTGCATACGGGTGTCTTGGATTTGGAAGCTGCGTAAAGGCGTGTCCCTTTGATGCCATTCACATTGTGGACGGCGTTGCGGTTGTGGACAGGGAAGCATGTAAGGCGTGCGGAAAATGTGTGGAGAAATGTCCGAGACATTTGATTGAGCTTGTGCCTTATGAGCAGAAGACAAGAGTATTCTGCGCTTCTCATGCAAAAGGAAAGGCTGTGACAGAAGCCTGTGA
>URHH01000228.1 GCA_900547615.1 uncultured Blautia sp.
ATCCTTTCTTTGATAACACTATTTTACCATACATCATCTCAAAAATATATAGCAGCAATTTAATTTATTCTATACTAGATATGTTAGGTATAGAATTAAAAAAATATTGTGAGAGAAAAGGCATTTTATCCGGCGTGATTTTCTGCGGGAGAAAAAATCGCCCTAAGCTGAAGGAAAAGGCAGACATGGAAGCCCCTGTGCTGGTACATGCATATCAGAACGCCGGTTTTACAATTAAAGAAGAAAAAAATCCGTTGCCTGAGATTATAAATCTCATATGGGAAAAAATGGACGAAAATCCGGAAAAGTTTAAAAATGTATATGGAGAACTATATTCTGCATATTTACGGTTCAGTGCCAGCAATAAGCGTTATTGTGCAATGGCGGAACGGGAAATGGAAGCTCTGAATCGTCTGGACGTACTAAAAAATAATATGGAACAGCCGTCTGAAGAAAACGGAGGAGTAAAAATTGCAGCGGAAACGTATGCGGTTGGTTATCGTCTCCCGGATAAAAATGCGATATATAACTCTCTGAAGGCAAATGATAATAAAATAAAAATTACTCTGGATTTTTCTGAAATGACGAAGGAAGGGAGAACTATACAGATTAATCATCAGGGAGGTTTTGTTGTTCCGTCTCTTATTTTTGTATTTGGAAGAATCAACACAAAACATCGTTTGGAGGAATTTGTGACAGAGTCATCAAAAATTTCCATTACAATGGAATACCGTGGAATTACTGCTTTGGAGGCATCTCCGATGATTGCGGATTCCAAAGGAAAAGCAGGGTGGTACGATGGAAATTTACTGTGGGAAATTAAAGAAAAAACAGGAAAAGATGAAACGGGATATTCTCTTCAGAATAAAGAATTTGATGTTGGAAATTTATTCGGAGAAGGAAAACGATTAAATCGGATGAAAGGATTTGTAATCAGCCAGGAGCCTGTTATTACAATTAAAATCACGGATTCCAGAGTAGAAGAAATCAATGAGTTTTTTACGCATGACAGTGCAATCGATGTGGATTTTTTTGGATTTGCCATTTCTTCATCAGAACACCATTACAGTACTTCAGAATGTGAAGTGGATACAGAAGAACATACAGCAACCATAGTGTTTTCATCACCAGTTCCGGAAATATCACAGGAGGAACAGAATAAAGTGGCATATATAATGGGCGGTGTGATTGTATATCCGCCGGAAATGCCTGATATTCTTGAAGCTCGCAGAACAAGCCCGGGTTTTACATGTATGAAAAGTGAAGATGATATATTCACTGCCATACGTGCGTACACACCAGGCTGGGTGCGGCGTGTATATGTAAGACACACAGATTATACAGGGCATCATTATGAAGTGGATTTTGATGGTTCTCGACGCATTACTGAAGCGGATACAATACAATGGATAGAAAATGCTCTGGGCAGAGACGCAGTATTATGGGGCTGACCCAACATAGTGAATGAATAATATAATCACCCTGGATACTCGGTCAAAAAGAGTTGACAGGGTGGTTTTTCTTAAGCTTGTCTAAAACCCGTTGACATAAATAATGATAACTGTTACAATGAAATTACATATCCGGGAGAACTATTCTTAGCCGTTCGGCTCCAAATCCCCATATGAATTATTAATTGAATATGGCGGAAAGAAGAACCGTCGGCAGAGAAGTTTCTTTGAGATGCCCGCGTTTCCTTTCCGCTGTTAGAAAGGAAAATGCGATGGCAAAAAGAACATTGAAAAACCTGAACCTTTTAGACGATTTTCTATTTGGAACGCTTGTATCCCACAAAGAATTCGGCGAGGCTTTTTGCAGGGAACTGCTCCAGACAATTTTTCAAAGAAAGTTCGGGAAACTGAAAGTAATTCCACAACGGCAGTATTACGGCGATGATACAGAAAATCATGGGACGCGTCTGGATGTATATTTGGAAGAAGACTGCGCCGAGTTAGAACCGGAAGCCCTCTACGATTTAGAAGCAGAAAAAGCAAAAGACAAAAACAAACGGCAGAATCTTCCAAAACGGACGCGTTTTTACCGGGCGATTGTGGATGGACACAGCCTTGCCTCCGGCGAAGACTACGGCACATTAAAAGATGTATACATTATTATCATTCTTCCATATGATCCATTTGACCGAAAACGTCTTATTTATACCATACGCAATATGTGCCAGGAAGACCCTTCTATACCTTATGAAGACGGAGCAAGAACTATATTTCTTTACACAAAAGGAACAAAGGGAAATATTCCAAAGGAACTTCAGGAGCTTCTCCATTATATGGAAGATACAAAAGAGAAAAATGCGGTGAACGCATCACTGCAGAAAATACAAAAGATGGTAGAAAAAGTAAAAGAAGACAAGGGGGTGCTACTGGAATATATGAAGGTCTGGGAA
>URHH01000229.1 GCA_900547615.1 uncultured Blautia sp.
GGAGCCTTCTGTGCTCTGATAAGAGAGTCCGTATTTTTCTCCGTACAAAATCTGGAGGCGGCGATGCGTGTTATAAATTGCAATATTTGAGCCACCGGAGGAACTGCGCCCCTTTCCCGATAAAATATGGGAAAGCTTTTCCGGCGGGATTCCTACGCCGTCATCGGAAATGAGAAGCACAATATCTCCGTCTTCCCGCCATCCGGTCAGGACGATAGTTCCGGATTTTGACGGCTTTTCCATAATTCCGTGAAGAATGGAATTTTCCACAACAGGCTGAAGGGTCAGCTTGGGAATGGAGAACTCCATCAGCTCATCGGGAATATCAGAAATAAAAGTGATGCTGTCATGAAAGCGCATATTCTGGATATGAATATATATGGAAACGTGCTCCTCCTCACTTGCAATGGTGGAGAGACTTTCTTTGCGGCTCAGGGTGAGCTTATAAAAGCGGGAAAGGTTCTGGACCGCATTGCTGATTTCCGAAGTCCGTCCCTGTTGGGCAAGCCAGTTTATCATGTCCATCGTATTATACAGAAAATGAGGATTAATCTGCGCCTGGAGAGAGCGAAATTCCGCAATTCGCAGATCTTCCGCAGCCTTCGCCTGATTTTCCATAAGCTGTTCCATTTTTCTTGTCATATAGTTGTAAGTGTCAATTAAATCACCGACTTCATCATGCTGGTTGGGGCTTTCCATAGGGACAGGCGGGCCTTCTTTTACCTTTTTCATCTGGCGGATCACAGAAGAGATCCTGTTTGTGATGGAATGAGATAAAATGTTGGCAAGTATGGAAGCAACGATGACAAAGCCTGCATAAATCAGGGCGAATTGTACAATAATCTCATTGCTCTTTTGAATAAGAGGGGCGGAGGGTAAAATAGTGACAAGAAACCACCCTGTTTTATCAATGTTATAAAAGCCTGCATACACTCTGTCTTCCAGAATCTTTTTTTCAATAAAGCTGTTGGAGGACATGAAGGAACTTTTAATTGTATTATAATCCAGCCAGTAAATTCCGGAAAGAGAAGAGTTCGTGGAGGCAACCATATTGTCGCGCTCGTTTACGATATAGGAAACGCTTCCCGAAAGCGCAAGGCTGTCTTTTAAAATCTGCTCAAAATTATCGCTGGAATAATAGCAGGCAATATAGACCTTTAAGGTGCTGTTGTGATAGCGGAGGTAGTCGGTGCGGATATACGCCTCGTTTCCGTAAGTATGCTGTTCCTGCTCCCCCAGATAAAAGGGAGGGCAGAAAAGGCTGGAAGCGCCGGTCCCCTGAAAAATACCGTACCAGTAAGTGCCCTTTGCATGGGAGATGGGCGCAAAAATATCTTTTGTGTATTCTCCTGTAAAAAGTTCGGAATCTTCATTTGGGAGATCTACGTAAATCTGAAATCCTGTGAGAATGGAATTTTTCAGAATGCGGGTTATATCTTCATGAAATTTTTCTGCCTGGGAAGATCCGGCGGCTGTGCTGAAGGGCATGTCGAGTCCCTCCTCGAAAAGCGTACGATAAAAGCTTAAAGAGGAGACTGTCTGAGCTGCGTTCAGCACGGAATTTACCGTATTTTCAATGAGCGGTGCGGTTTTGGCTGAAATATCCTGTTCCTTTCGAATGGTGTCAGCAACAACCATGTCGTATAAGCGGCTGTAGAAGAAAACGCCTACAAAGACGGCTGGAACAAGAATCAGCGTCATAAGCGCCGCTGTAAATTTTGTCTGCAGTCCTGTGTCCGCCCACCATTTTTGAGGACCGGACAAAATCCCTTTCATACGCCCTCCTTTTCTCTGTACTCCGAGGGAGACAGTCCTGTATATTTTTTGAAGCTTTTTCCAAAATAATTACCGTCGCTGTAGCCCACTCTGGAAGAAATATCCGTAATCTTATATCTGGGGTCACGGAGAAGCTGTTTTGCCTGTTCCATTCTGTATTCTGTGAGATACTGATTTAAGGTTTTGCCTGTCTCATTCTTAAAAAATGTACATACATAGGAGGCGGAAAGAAATACGTGCGCGCCAATGTCTCTTACAGAGAGTGTTTCGTTCTGGTAATGATCGGATATGTATTCCTTGATAAGGAAAATTGTAGGATTTTCAGGGGCTGCCTCCGAAAGCTTACGGAAGAAATCCTCGGTGCGTTTTCTTAGCAGTGTGTGAAGTTCTTCGTAGGAAAAACAGGCTTCAATTCCCGCCATAATGCTGCCGCCAGGGAAAGCATCAAGAAGCTGATTCTGCCGTTCT
>URHH01000230.1 GCA_900547615.1 uncultured Blautia sp.
CAATTATAGAGGAATCCAGGAGATTAGAAAATCCGCAGGAATATTTGGCGCTTACCAATAAAAGATTTCAGAGAAGCAATAAATCTCATCAAATAGTTAAAAATACAGCCTATGACCAAGAATAGCTCTTAGCCATAGGCTTTTTTTATTGGGAATATTTGTGTATTACCTCTGTGTATTACTTGTGTATTATGTAGCAAGATTCACATAAATTCCAGAGGATTTATACATTAAACAATCCTTGATTTTACTGTATTTCTTAGAACTTACCTTCTTTTGCGGCTTCCTCAATGGAAACTGCAACAGCAACAGTCATACCAACCATCGGGTTGTTTCCTGCGCCGATAAGACCCATCATCTCTACGTGAGCCGGTACAGAAGAAGAACCTGCAAACTGTGCGTCAGAGTGCATACGTCCTAATGTATCTGTCATACCGTAGGAAGCAGGACCTGCTGCCATGTTGTCCGGGTGAAGTGTACGTCCTGTACCACCGCCAGATGCAACAGAGAAGTATTTTTTGCCTTTTTCAATACACTCTTTTTTGTATGTTCCTGCTACCGGATGCTGGAAACGTGTCGGGTTTGTGGAGTTACCTGTGATAGAAACGTCTACGCCCTCTTTCCACATGATAGCAACACCTTCCGGAACGCTGTTAGCGCCGTAGCAGTTTACTTTTGCACGAAGTCCCTCAGAATAGGATTTGCGGAATACTTCTTTTACTTCGTTTGTGTATGGATCGTACTCTGTCTCAACATATGTAAATCCGTTGATTCTTGCGATGATCTGAGCAGCGTCTTTTCCAAGACCGTTCAGGATAACACGAAGCGGTTTCTGACGAACTTTGTTTGCTTTCTCAGCGATACCGATAGCACCCTCTGCTGCTGCGAAGGACTCATGACCTGCAAGGAATGCAAAACATTCTGTCTCTTCCTCAAGAAGCATTTTTCCGAGGTTACCATGTCCAAGACCTACTTTACGTGTGTCTGCTACAGAACCCGGGATACAGAAAGCCTGAAGACCTTCACCGATTGCTGCAGCTGCATCTGCTGCTCTCTTGCAGCCTTTTTTGATTGCGATTGCAGCGCCTACGATGTAAGCCCAGCAAGCGTTTTCAAAACAGATTGGCTGAATGCCTTTAATCTGGTCGTATACATTTAAGCCTGCATCTTTTGTGATTTTCTCTGCTTCTTCAAGGGAAGCAATGCCATAACTATTTAAAACAGAATTGATTTTGTCAATTCGTCTCTCGTATGATTCAAATAAAGCCATTTCCCGTTACCTCCTCATCAAATTATTCTTTTCTCGGGTCAATAATCTTAACAGCATCAGCTACACGGCCATACTGACCTTTTGCTTTTTCCCATGCAGTGTTCGGGTCATCGCCTTTTTTGATGAAGTCGGTCATTTTGCCAAGGCTTACGAACTGGTAACCAATAATTTCGTCATCTGCATCAAGTGCAATACCTGTTACATAGCCTTCTGCCATTTCCAGGTAACGAGGACCTTTTTTCAGAGTTCCGTACATAGTACCAACCTGGGAACGAAGTCCTTTACCAAGGTCTTCAAGGCCAGCGCCTACCGGAAGTCCGTCTTCAGAGAATGCAGACTGTGTACGTCCGTAAACGATCTGAAGGAAAAGCTCTCTCATTGCAGTGTTGATCGCATCACAAACAAGGTCTGTGTTCAGTGCCTCCATTACAGTCAGTCCCGGAAGAATTTCAGAAGCCATAGCTGCGGAATGTGTCATACCGGAACATCCGATTGTCTCAACCAGTGCCTCCTGGATGATACCCTCTTTTACGTTCAGAGTCAGCTTACATGCACCCTGCTGTGGAGCACACCAGCCAACACCGTGTGTAAGACCGGAAATATCTTTGACTTCTTTTGCCTGTACCCATTTCGCTTCTTCTGGAATTGGAGCAGCGCCATGATGAACGCCCTGTGCAACTGGGCACATTTCTTCTACTTCGCGTGAATAAATCATTTTAAAACTCCTTTCAAGTATAGATTGACTTATAATGTTGTTAAAATGAACCTAACAACCTATGTTTATTTTCTCACAAAATCTGCCGTTCGTCCAGTCATATTTTGCAAAAATAAGAAAAAAACTGTAGATATTTTTCCTTTTGTGGAAATCCACGGCATCTTATGATAGAATACATCTATATTTTTATAAAAAGGAGAATACTGTGAAAGAAAGCAGAGGACAGCCAACAAATGGCGCACCTTAATAAGCTGTC
>URHH01000231.1 GCA_900547615.1 uncultured Blautia sp.
CTGTTTTTCAGTTTTGTTTCCGCCCCTGTTCACTCGTCTGTATCCGGTACGGTAAAGGGACTGGAAATGCGCCTTGGAGCAACGGGAACAATGGCAAATTCCATTATTATCGAGAATGACGGAAAATATGAAGAGACAGAGTTTGTCCCTGCAAGACTGGAGGAGCTTACAAAAGAAGAAATTCTAAAGCGCATTCAGGACGGAGGCGTTGTGGGAATGGGAGGAGCCGGTTTTCCTACCCATGTAAAGCTTTCTCCAAAGATGCCGGAAAAAATAGAGTATGTTCTTGTAAACGGTGCGGAGTGCGAGCCTTATCTTACAAGCAATCACAGAAAAATGCTGGACGAGCCGGAGGAGATTATAGAGGGGCTCCGCATTATGCTCACTCTTTTTGAAAATGCAAAGGGCTATATCTGCATTGAAGATAACAAACCGGACTGTATTCTAAAAATGAAGGAGCTTGTAAAGGATATTCCGAGAATGGAGGTAAAGGAGCTTCTCACGAAATATCCGCAGGGAGGAGAGCGTACCCTGATTTATGCCACGACAGGAAGGGAGATCAATTCTTCCATGCTTCCTGCTGATGTTGGATGTGTAGTTGATAATGTAGATACGGTAGCTGCCATTTACAGAGCGGTGATTCTGGGAGAGCCTGTGATGGATAAGGTGATCACTGTGACAGGAGACGGCATCAGAACGCCGAAAAATTTCAGGGTTTATACAGGAACGGACCTTGCAGAGGTTGTGGAAGCTGCCGGGGGATTAAAAGAGGGAGTTTCCAAGGTGATCGCAGGCGGTCCCATGATGGGATTTGCCATGTACGACCTTCATGTGCCATGTACGAAAACCACTTCCGCCTGTCTTTGTCTTGAGGAAGATCCGGTTTCCAAAGCAAGGCAGACCGCATGCATCAACTGCGGAAGATGCGTAAGCGTCTGTCCGGGCGGTGTGATCCCTGCCCGTCTTGCCACCTTTGCAGAGCATGGGGATATGGAGAATTTCCAGAAATTTGACGGAATGGAATGCTGTGAGTGCGGCTGCAGCTATATCTGTCCTGCGAAACGTCCGCTTACACAGAGCATTAAATCTATGAGAAAAATGGTTCTGGCAAGCCGGAAGAAAAAGTAGAGGGGGTATGAAAAATGGGCGAAATGTTAAACGTATCATCAAATCCTCATGTGAGAGATAAGATGACAACAAGTAAGATCATGCAGCTTGTACTGATCGCGCTTCTTCCGGCATCTCTGTTCGGCGTGTGGAATTTCGGGCTGCGTGCGCTGGCAGTGATTCTTGTGACTGTGGCGTCAAGCGTGTTTTTTGAATGGCTTTATAATAAGCTGATGCACAAAGAAACAACAATAGGAGATTTCAGTGCGGCAGTAACAGGACTTCTTCTTGCCTTAAATATGCCGGCGGGGATTCCGCTCTGGATTCCGGTTCTGGGAAGCGCCTTTGCCATTATTGTGGTAAAACAGCTTTTTGGAGGACTTGGACAGAACTTTATGAACCCTGCCCTTGCTGCGAGATGTTTCCTTCTTATTTCCTTTGCAGGAAAAATGACGGATTTTACAGTTTCTGATTCTTTCAGAGGCGCAGTGGACGCCGTTTCCGGAGCAACGCCTCTTGCAGCTTTAAAAGCAAACGGGATTACAGATTCTTCTGTTTCCGTCCTGCATATGTTTGTGGGAGATATTCAGGGAACCATAGGCGAGACTTCCGTTATTGCCATTTTGATCGGAGCAGTGATTCTTCTGGCATTTAAGGTGATCGACCTTCGGATTCCGCTTACATATATCGGAAGCTTTGGCGTGTTTGTCATTTTGTATATGCTGTTTTCCGGAATGGGCTTTGATGTAAATTATCTTCTGACCCATTTATTTGGGGGCGGTCTTATGCTGGGAGCCTGGTTTATGGCAACCGATTATGTAACAACGCCGATCACGAAAAAAGGACAGCTTGTATACGGCTGCTGTCTCGGGATTCTGACCGCTGTGTTCCGTCTCTTTGGAGGAGCAGCAGAGGGCGTATCCTACGCGATTATCTTCTGCAACATTCTTGTGCCTCAGATTGAGCGTTTTACACGCCCGACGGCGTTTGGGAAAGGGGGCAAAAAAGCATGAAAGGTTCCATTGTAAAAGATACGGCAGCCATTACTATTATTACCCTTGTGTCCGGTCTGGCTC
>URHH01000232.1 GCA_900547615.1 uncultured Blautia sp.
TTATATTTTGGGTATTTTTTGAAAGTTGTTTGTAATGATGTATTGCAAAACAGGTGACTGTGGATAAAACTGCGGAAACTCAAGCTTTCCATTTGTTGACATAGAAATTTTGCAATGCTACAATATTTACGTACATTATTATTGATTATTCGGTTCGAAAAGGAGGAAGTATAAATATGCGCAAAAGAAAAGATATACTGGCTGTGCTGCTGTCAGCAGCGATGACAGCGGGAACCGTTTCTCCGACATTTGCGGGAGAGCTGACAGACAATTCCCTTTCTTTTTATGAGGAGAGCGAAGATGTACTGACACAGGGGGCAGCTGATATTCAGGAAGAAAATACGAAGGAAGATCCGGAAGAGAAAACAGATACTATTCCGGAAACAGATACAGAGATTTCGTCGGACGTACTTGTTGATGGAACAGACACCTTAACGCCGGAAGCTCCGGAAACGGGAGCGCCTGATAAAGAAGAAGGTACAAAGCCGGAAACTCCGGATAAAGAAGAGGCTAACCGTGAAGAGGTAGTTCCGGAGAAAGACGATAAGGGAAACATTACAGGTGTTTTTATAAAAAAATACGAAGGAGATAAGCTTCTTACAACTTTTTACTGGAACGCAGCAGACCAAACATGGTCTTATGTTGAAGGAGATACAAAGACATATCTTGTAGCCGGTCCGCAGAAGCTTATGGGAGAGACAGAATGGAATATTGTGATTTCCGATGAGACAACGGGAGCAACAAAAGCGTCTGGCGGATATGTATTAAATATCAGTGCACAGGGTGGAAGCTGGGGATATTATCTGGAGGAGAAGGACACAGCAGGAACAGAAGTACAGGAACTTCCTGTATATACAAAAGACGTTCCGGCAAATTTTTTCACAGGTGCGAAGGCGGCTGACCAGAGCAAGCATTCAGGGCTTTTCCAGGAAAATGAGAAGAACCTGTATTATCTTGAAAAAGATGGCAGCATTGTAATGAATGATACACGAATTGTAGAAAATATCAAATATCATTTTGGCGCAGATGGAAAGTGTGATAAGAAGGAAGAAATACAGGAATCTGGCTGGGTAAAAAAAGAGGACGGTTATTATTGGCTGAAAGAAGATGGAACGATTCTTACGGAAAGCGGATGGAAAGAACTTGACGGAAAGAAGTATTTTCTGGAAGAGGGAGGACGTCGCGCGGAAGGCTGGAAAGAGATTGAGGAGCAGAGATACTATTTCGTACCTGGAACAGGTCAGATGAAGCGAGGCTGGTCGACGATCGACGGTAAAAAGTATTACTTTGAAAAAGACGGACATCAGACGATCGGCTGGCGCTCTCTGGGCGGTAAGAAATATTACTTTGTACCGAAAACAGGTCAGATGAAGCGAGGCTGGTCGACGATCGACGGCAAAAAATATTATTTTGAAAAAGATGGAAGCCAGACATATGGCTGGAGAAGCATCGGAGGCAAAATGTATTATTTTGCAGAAAAGACAGGGGTGTTAAGAAAAGGCTGGCTGACTCTTGGAAATAAAAAATATTACCTTAATAAAGACGGAAGCAGATTTTCAGGTATCAGAAGTGTTGGCGGTAAAAAATATTATTTCCAGAAAAACGGAGAACTTCTTACAAATGAAAAATGCTATGAAATCGACGGCAAATTCTATAATATAGATAAAGACGGAGTGATGAAGGAAGTTCCGAAGGTAAAAGCGCTTGCTACAAAAGTTCTCGATAAAGAAGGCTGGAATCTGGAAGAGGCATTTGAATGGGCGTCCGAACTGAAATATGACAGTAGGGAAATTGAACTGGCAGACGGCGTAAAAGAGGCAGATTATCTGGCAATTTACGGATTCGAGAATGCAAAAGGAAACTCCTTTGTCATGGCAAGTACGTTTTACCAGATGGCAAAGCTTCTGGGGTATGATGTACATTATGTAAAGGGAAAAATCCAGTACAAGAGTGGAAAGCTTGTATCCCACGGCTGGTGCGAGATTGATGAAGATGGCAAAACATATGTATGCGATCCTTATTTCGCACATGAGGGTGGAAAGAACGGACTTATGTTTGAGTACGGAGACAGAGGAACCTGGATTTATAAAAACCATTACAGAGTAAATTAAGCAGAGGGGAAAAACCATGAAAAGAAAACAGGTAACAGCGCTATTGATAGGCACTCTGGTAACGGCGG
>URHH01000233.1 GCA_900547615.1 uncultured Blautia sp.
AATTCAGAGACAGGCAAGTAAATCAGTATTTTGATAATTTATGAGGTCAACAACAGTTCTTCAACCATATAAAGAATGTCAGTTGCAGTTAAATCTTTCTTTGCGCAAAGCAGTCCCAAATCAGATACATAAATTTTAAAAGAGTCAATATCACGATAATTTTCTAAAGGTTTCTTGATTTGTTCAACCTTGTAAACCTGTGACACGATACCGGAAAGACAAAGCCATTCAATTGCATTTTCAAATTCGGAGGCTCTGCCGCCTTTTTTCAGTAGTTTATATTGAAAACGTGTATTTTTCTTGGAAAGCTGAACCGTAATATTATCATAGGCAAGCCTTATTTTTTTTATTTCATTGAGATTATTATATTTGCTCATATCATTAAGATAACTTGCAAGAATCGTATCCTGTGTATGGCGTACAAGAACATAATCTTTTGTTTCTCTGAACTGAAGGACACACTCCGGCATACCGCCTACGACAAGATACTGACGATAAAGCTGCATCGCTGCGTCATGGAGCGCAGATGGCATGGGGGTATCTGTTTCAAAACATTTTTTTATTTGATTTACAAGAGCGGATTCATCTAGTGCAAGCATAAATTCTTCCATATCCATAGGATATAAGGTTTTCATATCTACTTTTCCAACTGGAAATGAAAACCTTGTCCTGTTGACAGCAACACCGAGTAAGCTGCCTGCTACAATAATATGGTATTCCGGAGCGTTTTCACAAAAATATTTCAGAGAAGTCAGTGCTCTTTCACAAAGCTGTATTTCATCAAAAACAATCAGAGTTTTTTCTTTTACAATAGTCTGTCCTGCAATATGTGATAAAATGGGCAGCAGATAATCAGGACTGATGTTCTCTTCGAAAGTTTTATTAAGCTTTGGATTGGTTTCAAAATTGAAATATGCGACATTTTCATAATGGGTGCGTCCAAATTCCAGGATAGAATAAGTTTTTCCAACCTGTCTTGCACCCTGCAAAATAAGAGGTTTTCGGTGCTTGCTTTCTTTCCAGTTTTCTAAAAAGTCAAGAATCTTTCTATACATATTTCACCCTCCCGTACAGTTGATAAGTATAGTATATTCAATGTTCGTGTAAAAAAACAAGGTATTTTTATTAAAAAAATACATTAAATAACATGAAAAAATAAAAAAATATCATATTTTAACGTGAACATAAAATGGTACGATAAGTTCTATGTTGAAGATTGCTGTATAAGAACCGTAACGGCAGAAATTCCTTTCTTCCCCTTGACACTCCCAACTTTTTCGAATACAATAAATCCAGTAAATAATTATGGCGATGAAGAGAATAGTACACAGGGAGCAATCCCAGAGAGGAATCCCGGCAGCAGAAACCTGCGCTGTGGTGGAAGGATTCCGTGCGTGAACTGTGGAACCGGCCTCGGAGCCCCGCATAATTGAAGTGCGGCGTATAACCGGCGTTAACGGAACAGATGAGAGAGCAGATATGAAAATACCTGCTAATTAGGGTGGTACCGCCGAAGCCTTTCGGTCCCTTTTCAGGGAGCAGGCTTCTTTTTTTATACTTAAATGAAGAAGCATCCTTAAATTTGACAACAAAAAGGAGAACAATTATGGCAAAAGACAAAAAACTGGTAGAAGCGATCACTTCTATGGAAGATGATTTCGCGCAGTGGTACACAGACGTTGTAAAAAAAGCAGAGCTGTGTGACTACACAAGCGTAAAAGGCTGCATGGTGATCAAACCTGCAGGCTACGCGATCTGGGAAAATATCCAGAACGAGCTTGACAAAAGATTCAAAGAGACAGGCGTGCAGAACGTATACATGCCAATGTTTATTCCGGAGTCTCTGTTACAGAAAGAAAAAGATCATGTAGAAGGCTTTGCGCCGGAGGTTGCATGGGTGACACACGGAGGACTTGACCCGCTTCAGGAGCGTCTCTGCGTGCGTCCTACATCAGAGACACTGTTCTGTGATTTCTACGCAAAAGAAATCCAGTCTCACAGAGACCTTCCGAAGGTATATAACCAGTGGTGTTCCGTTGTGCGCTGGGAAAAGACAACGCGTCCGTTCCTTCGTTCCCGTGAGTTCTTATGGCAGGGGGGGGAAACAGAGCCTGGAAAAAGAGAGTTTATTTTCT
>URHH01000234.1 GCA_900547615.1 uncultured Blautia sp.
GGAATTGCTGCTGGCAAAGCCGAGCAGGAGAAAGAAACCGAAAAAGAACGCCAGAGAGCCCAAAAAGAACAGCAGAGAGCTGAAAAAGCTGAACAAGAAGTAGCAGAACTCAGGAGAAAACTTGAGGAATTACAGAAACAAAATTAATGTTTGAAGAGGGGGTACAAAACTCCCCCTCTCCCATCTAACCAAAAAATAAAGGAACAAAGAATGCAGACTTTGGAGAGTTTTTGAAAAATTATTATTCAGAAAACTCTTTAAATGCATATTGGAAAGCGAGATTTGATGAAACCAAATTATGGACCATCGGATTTGATGACTGTTTTCGCAATTATCTTTTATGGGGATTCAATCTTGAAACTCTCTGTACGCTTATCCCTTTCGAAAAAGGCGAAACAGACTGCTATGAAAAATTTGTCCGAAAAATCATGGAGTCACGGCTTTATATAAAAAATAAAAATTGCAAAAATGTATTGGAAATCAATCCGGAAGATGAGGGAACTTACGGAATTTACACGCTGATGATGCAGATGTTATTTGCAGGAGCCGGCAATAGGCATATTGACCGCTATATTCCTCTGGAAGAAATAAGGGCATCTCTTATAAGAGGAATTGGAAATAAATGTGATGTAAATAAAATCATGGACGAATATGTTACGGAAGAGCAGCCGACCTCCTCTGGAACTAAGCCGCAAAAAATGTCTGAAGAAATTAAAAACCCAAGTAAGCATGAAAGCTTATCAGAAGTTTTTGAAAAAATTGCAGAAACAGAAAAAGAGAAACTTCAGAAAAACGGCTACACAATCCAAAAATTTAATGATTTGCTTTTTTATGAAACAAATGATACCGTATCTCCGGAAATCACAGAAACCTTAAAATTTTTTATAGATTCAATCCAGTGTTTTTTACAGGAAGACAACTATCAAAAACTAATACAAGACAGTGCCTTTTTAAGAAAAGCGTGGCTTGTAAAGCAAAACAAATATTACCTGATTCGTGATAAAGACTGGGAAAAAATTTTTACAGATATTAAAGAAAACGAAAATTCATTTGCCAGATATTATCCAATCATACGAATGCAGTATCCGGATAGCGACTTGCTCAATATGGGAACTGCACTACTTCTTAACGACGATGTATATGAATACGCAAAAAGCCTTTAAAAAATAATACTTATGAAATAAGACAAGGAGAACTGTTCTAATGTGCTGTTCTCCTTTACAAAAAAATTTCTCAGATTTTCTTATTTTCAGAGCATTTCTCACTTCTTCCTGAGTTTCTGTATCGTATTCCAAAATCCATTCTAATCTTCATATTTGTATCCGTCTATATATTTTTTAAATATATTAAATACTATTAGTAGATTTATCACGAGCACTATTTATAGTATACTTTTATTAGTAATACTCAAATCAGAAGGAGACGATTATCATGGATTCAGAAAATTATGGTACGCTTGTGAAAAATCTTCGTTTAAAAAATGGCTTAACGCAACACCAGGTTGCAGATTCACTTGGCGTTACCCCCGGTTATATCAGCAATGTAGAAAATAATCGCACTGCAATGTCCCTGCGAATGCTGACATATTATGCCCGCCTTGTCGGCTGTTCTTTAGATTCCCTCGTAGGAGATTTGGAACCTGAATATTCCGAGACAGCACTTGACAGAAAACTTTATCAGACTATTTTAAAATTAGATATAGAAACAAAAGAAAAATTACTGCAAACACTTGAAATTTGGAGTAAATAAATAAAAAATCCATTGACAGCAGGCATTACTCTTGCTAGAATAAAATTACATATCCGGGAAAACTATTCTTAGCCGTTCGGCTCTTAATCCCCATATGAATCATTAATTAAATATGGCGGAAAGAAGAACCATTGGCGGTAAGTTTACCTGAAATGCCCGCATTTCTTTTCCGCCATTAGAAAGGAAAATGCGATGGCAAAAAAAACATTAAAAAACCTGAACCTTCTGGACGATTTTTTATTTGGAACGCTTGTCTCCCACAAGGAATTTGGAGAACCCTTCTGTCGGGAACTGCTCCAGACTATTTTTCAAAGAAAGTTCGGGAAACTGAAAGTAATTCCACAACGGCAGTATTACG
>URHH01000235.1 GCA_900547615.1 uncultured Blautia sp.
AACAGAAGCACAGGTGAAAGTAATTCCGGAAGGCGGAAGTATGACTTCTGACGGAACTCAAATTTGTGTGGAAAAAGCAGATTCAGTTACTTTAATTCTTGCATGTGGTACAGATTATAAGATGGAGCTTCCTTCTTTCCGTGGAGAAGATCCGCATTATGCAGTGACAAAATGTATCAATGAGGCGTCAGAAAAAGGATATGAGGCGCTGAAGAAAGCGCATATACAGGATTATTCTATTCTGTTTTCTCGTATGGAACTTGGTTTTGATGAAGAAATCCCACAGATTCCTACAGATGAGCTTTTACAGAAATATCGAAATATGGTAGAAAAAAATGGCGGTATTCTTCCATCTGAAAAAGAACAGAGGGCAATGGAGGTTATCTGTTATCAGTTTGGTCGTTACCTTACAATTGCAGGCTCCAGAGAGGGAGCGCTTCCGACAAACCTTCAGGGTGTATGGGGAGAGGAGCATTTTGAGTGGGGTGGTGATTACCACTTCAATATTAATGTGCAGATGAATTACTGGCCGACTATGGCAAGTAATCTGGGAGAATGTCTCCTTCCCTACCAGGATTATCTGGATGTTCTTAGGGAGGCAGGTCGCACAGCTGCAGCTTCTGCCTTTGGAATAAAAAGCGGAGAAGGCGAAGAAAATGGCTGGCTTGTGGGCTGCTTCAGTACACCATATATGTTTGTGACAATGGGACAGAAAAATAATGCAGCAGGATGGAATCCGATCGGGTCTGCGTGGGCATTGCTCAATTCTTATGAGTATTATCTTTATACAGAGGACAGAGAATTTTTAGAGAGACTTTATCCTTCTATGAAGGAAGTGGCGAATTTCTGGAACGAGGCGCTTTACTGGAGTGAATACCAGAAAAGATATGTTTCTGCTCCATCCTATTCTCCGGAAAATGGTCCGATTGCAAACGGCGCTTCCTATGACCAGCAGTTTATATGGCAGCATTTTGAAAACACTATTCAGGCAGCACAGATTCTTGGAGTAGATGAGGAACTTGTTCTCAAATGGAGAGAAAAACAGGCAAAATTAAATCCTGTGCTTGTTGGGACAGACGGACAGGTGAAAGAATGGTTTGAGGAGACGCATATTGGAAAAGCGCAGGCGGGTTCTCTTCCTGAAATCAATATCCCTCAATGGAGACAGAGTCTTGGTGCGGAAAGTAATGGACAGCAGCCGCCGCACCGTCATCTGTCACATCTGATGGCTTTGTATCCATGTAACATTATCAGTAAGGATGCACCGGAATTTATGGATGCGGCAATTGTTTCTCTTAATGAACGCGGTCTGGATGCAACAGGATGGTCTAAAGCGCATAAGCTGAATCTCTGGGCGCGTACCGGTCATGCAGGAGAGGCATTCCAGATTATTCAGTCTGCAGTCGGCGGAGGAAACTCAGGATTCCTTACAAATCTGTTTTCTTCCCATGGCGGCGGAGCTAATTATAAGGAATATCCGATTTTCCAGATAGACGGAAACTTTGGCTATACGGCAGGTATTAATGAAATGCTTCTGCAGAGCCAGCTTGGCTATATTCAATTTCTTCCTGCGTTGCCGGAGCAGTGGAAAACAGGTCATGTAAAAGGAATCGTTGCCAGAGGAAACTTTGTAATTGATATGCAGTGGAAAGAGGGAACAGCAGAATCTTTTGCAGTGACTTCACGCAATGGAGGTACATTTACCGGAGAATATAAAAATCTGTCAGAATATCATGTGACAGATTCAAAAGGAAATCAGGTAACAACCGAAAAACAGGGAAATGATAAAATTGCGTTCTCCACACAGCCAGGAGAAACATATTTTATTAACAAATAAAATGAAAAACAAGTCATAAATTCCCCTTTCTCCCGTTAAAATGAAAGTAGAACAGATTTCCGGGAGAAGATTATGAAGGGGAAAAGAATCGGGGCAGTCATAGGCTGGCTTCTGGCAGCGGCGCTGTTTTTGCAGCCTGTCTGCATATGGGCAGAGGATACAGATGAAGCGGCAGAGAGCCAGACTCTTGTAGAAGCGCCCAGTGCAGTTCTTATGGAGGCGCAGACCGGAAACTGCCATTGC
>URHH01000236.1 GCA_900547615.1 uncultured Blautia sp.
CTGCCACAAGCATAAAGTTCGCCGGAAAGCGATACGTTCCGGAAGCTCTTGACAACACGATCTCCCTGTCCTCAAGGGGCTGGCGCAGGGTTTCCAGAGCTGCCCTTGAAAATTCCGGAAATTCATCAAGAAATAAAATCCCTCTGTGAGAAAGGGTGATTTCTCCGGGTCCCGGATTTCTTCCCCCTCCTGTGAGCGCCTGAGGCGGACTTGTGTGGTGGGGATTTCGAAAGGGGCGCTTTAAAATCAGCGGTGCTTCTTCTGACAAAAGTCCGGCAATGCTGTAAATCTTTGTAAGCTCCATTGCCTCTTCTTCGGCAAGCTCCGGCATAATTGAAGGGATTCTTCTTGCAAGCATAGTTTTACCTGCGCCCGGCGGTCCTATGAGAAGAATGTTGTGAAATCCTGCCGCTGCGATCTCCGCTGCTCTTTTTGCCCCTTCCTGTCCCTGTATCTCTTTAAAATCCACTGTTTCTGCATCTGTTATCCGCTGTGTCTCCTCCTGTCCGGCAAAATGCTTTTCCGGATCTTGCAGAAAAAGCAGCATTTCTTTTAAGGTACGGACTCCCATAACGTTTATATTTTTCACAAGAAGCCCTTCCTTTAAATTTCCAAAAGGAATGACACAAAAGCGAAGCCCTGTCTCCCCTGCATGGATCACTCTCGGCAAAATCCCGGAAACCGGGTGGATTTCTCCGTTTAAGCTCACCTCCCCCACCATCATCACATCTTTTAAAAGCTCAGGTTTCAACATGCCGGAAGCTGCCAGAACTGCGGCTGCAACCGGCAGGTCAAATCCCGCACCCTCTTTTTTAATATCTGCCGGAACAAAATTTACGGTGATCCTCCTTGGCGGAAGAGCCACTCCGCTGTTTTTCAATGCCGTTCGCACCCTTTCCTGGGCTTCTTTCACCTGTGCGGACGCATATCCTACCATAGTAAAAGAGGGCAGCCCATTGCTCACATCCGCCTCTACCTGAATGGGGCATACCTCCATTCCGAAAATGGCTGCCGACAATACACTTGCAAACATATTTCTCCTTTCCTCAGATGCTGCCCGACATCAGCCTGATATATAAAACAAAATAAAATGTGGAAAAACAGACAGGAACCTGCCTGCGTGAAAATAATTGAAATGTGATTTTAGTATAGTCCATTTTGCTCTGTATTGCAATAGTGCAAATCGTTCTGTTTTATACTTTTCTGAGAAAGAGGTGAAAACATGAAATTTCAGCGTATTCAGGATATGCGTACGGACGCGGACCTGTCCCAGAGGGAGCTGAGCGAAATTCTCCATATCAGCCAGCGTTCTTACTCTCATTATGAAACCGGCTCCCGCAACATTCCCATAGAAATGCTGATCCGTCTTGCAAATTATTATGACACAAGCATTGATTATCTTGTAGGAAGAACCGATGTAAAAAAATCGTCTCCAAGAACCAAAAAAGAAAATCCCGGGATTTGATTCCGGGATTTTCGCTTTTATTTACGTCTATTTGCCTTCGTTTCTCTTTTTTTCTTCCCACTGGGCAATCTTGCTTATGTTCGCGCTTTCATATTCATTGAAAATCTGATCCTGCTTTGCATCGAACTCTTCCGGAGAAATCGTTCCCTGATACCAGGATTTGCCATTGAAATAATCGGCGATCCTCTCTGTGACGAAAGTTCTTCCCCGTCTTGCATAAATTTCATTTTTGGCAAGCTCCAGCTCTTTTGAAGAGTATTTGGAAACTTCTTCGTCTGTGAGATAACGGGTATTGCTTTCAGGGAAAATATAATCCCCTTCTGTTTTTTCCGGCTCTTCCGGCTTCTTCTCCGGTTCTTCCGGAACAGGTGTGGAAGTCGGCTCCGGAGTCGGAACTGCCTTTTTCTCTCTTGTAAAAAGACCGCTTACCTCAGGGCTTACGGCTGCCCCCTCCGCTCTCGCCTCTGTCCGGATATTTACATATAAGTTTCCTCCGTCAAAAGTAAGGCTTCCTGACGCGCTGCTTCCAAAGGAATCGCTGAAAGAAAAGGTTGCCGCGTTTCCTGCCACTTCCGCTGTCACGTCCGCCTCGCATACATGGG
>URHH01000237.1 GCA_900547615.1 uncultured Blautia sp.
AAGAACCAACCTCGATTGCATTGATTTTAAACCATCCTGTATCCATACAGACAAAACGCCGAGAAACTGCCTGCATGATTTTCTACAGCTTTTTACGGGATTGCATTGTCACCTCTATGCAAGAAATTCTTCCAGTATCTGACGGATCGCCTCCTCCCTTAATGCAGGTTTGTCTTCCTCATTCAACCGTTCTTTCAGAACTTCCCTCACAGCCTGCCTTGCTTCTGCTTTTGCCGCCGCATTCACTTCCACTCCTGCTATGGAATCCGTCTTTCTGCCTGACTCGGTTCCCTTTTCTCTGACTGACTCTCTGTCATATCCTGTACCTGATTCCATTTGCGGCTCAACCCGACGTGGTTCACCTTCAATATTGATTGGAAGTTCCACCGGTTCCTCACGCTGCTTTCGGAACAATTTTTTGTTCTGAACCTTTTTCTCCCTCTCCTTCACCTCCGGCTTTGCAGCTACAGTCTCCTCCTTTTTTTCCGGCTGCTCCGCTGCTCCATAATTTGCCGATGCGATCACATTCAGTTCCTCTTTTTCTGTTACCCTTTGTCTTCGCTGCCGGACTGCACAGGTATTATCTAGATAATCGATCATATACATTTTTACCCCATGGATTTTATACGGCTCATCCGACATCCGCCTGATGACTTCCAATAAAATCATTTCCGCTGCTCCGACAGCTATATATTGATAAACGGATTCTACTGCTCCGTAATAAAGATAATCGGCCGACGCTCCTAACAACGCCAATATACCAGAAAACCATACCGTCAGAATCTCTATCTGTCTCCATGTATGGATCTTAAAAAGAAAGCCTCTGTATTCATATATGTATTTTTCCACAAAGGCATCTGTATTTTCTACCGTGTCATGTACCATACACGCATGTTCATATTTTGCTTTCACAAGCTTTATCAGTCGGTGTGTACTCTTGGACATTGTTCCTGCTGCCCGGATCAACCGATTCAGCGTTACCTGATTTACAAGTTTTGCAATCACTCCCAGTATGCCCATCGCTGCCATCAGATATCGAATGACATTCGTATTCGCTATTACTTCTCCTATCATAGCCAACCCTCCTAATTTTTCCCACTTTCCATAACCCACAGCGTTCACAGATGCACGGTCATGTACGATTGGGTTTGTGCATATTATAGCCTAACTTTTCATGCCTGTCCTGCAAAAACGTTCTACAAGTTTCTACACTTCCATGCGAAAAAATGCCAAAAAAAAGCACCTGCCAGTTCAGCGGCACGTACCATAAAAATCAGCTTTGATGATTGATCTGTATACATTCTCAGGTTCAGATTCTTCCTTCATATTTCTTTCCCGAAAATGTCGGTTTAAAGAGAATACACCCGAAAAATAATACACGATTGTATTTTATTTTTTTATTTGCTATAATTCAGATGATGTCAGGGGCAAAAGGTCTGAAACCACGTGTGCTTGCACACTGGTGGTAGAATGACCTTGAGACCCGCCCCGATATGAGCATAAAAGTGGGGCGTAAGCACCATGATATGCGAATAGCGGGTAGGATTGTGGGAGTGCGTAGCACGAAACAATCCGTTGGCATCATTGTTGGGGGCCTTTGACCCCAACATCATTCAGATGATTGGAGGTAAAAAAGATGGATTATAAAACAAAGGGAGTCTGTTCCCAGCAGATTCATTTTGAAATCGAAGATAATAAAATCCACAACGTTTCTTTTGTCGGTGGATGTAACGGAAACCTTCAGGGAATTTCCCATCTGGTTGAAGGAATGGATGTAGATGAAGCAATTTCCAGACTGGAAGGTATCCAGTGTGGATTCAAGACCACGTCCTGTCCGGATCAGCTTGCTAAAGCATTGAAAGAAGCGGTTAATAAGTAACGAATTAACGCTTTCTTTTTTTCGACAGGAAAGAGCACCCTACTGTATCTCTCTTGTATTATTTATTTTTTCCTCGCCCTTTCCTGTCTTTTCCCTAGTCCTTCTTTCGCTCCCTTGAGCTCTGAAAGCAGTCGCTATGTCCTGTACTG